>NZ_CP048630.1:1292000-1615000 GCF_010669125.1 Ancylobacter pratisalsi | reverse complement strand
GAGAAGTTCCTGAGTTGTCCGTCTTGCCAGGTCTCGGCCGCGCTCACCTCCCATTGGTGTTGCGACATTCAAGTTCTGAGCAGTGCAATTAGGACCGTGAGAGTGTGCCGATGACCGCGTTTCGTTTCATCCACTCTAGCGACCTTCATTTGGGAAAGCGCTTCGGAAACATAGCCGAGGAGTTGCGCGGGCGTTTGCGCGAGGCGCGCCATGGGGCGCTCGGGCGACTAGCCATGCAAGCGCGCACGAATGGCGCGACGACAATCCTGCTGGCAGGTGACACTTTTGATACTGAAACACCCGCCGCTGATGTTCGCCGCCAGGCCTTGTCGGAAATGGGCCACCATGGTTCTCTCCGATGGGTGATCTTGCCGGGAAACCACGATTCGCTTCAGGCATCACAGCTCTGGAATTCACTGCGTTCAGACGCACCCGAGAATGTCGCCCTGGCGATTGAGCCAGTTGCTATGCCTATCGCTCCCGGTGTCATGCTCTTGCCGGCGCCGTGCACGACGCGGCGCCCCGGCCGTGACCTGACAGGATGGATGGATGAGGCGGCAACACCCTCGGGTACTATCCGCATAGGTCTGGCCCATGGTGCCATCCGCGATTTTTCTGAGGACGGTACGGTCGCCGATGTGGTTCCGCCCGATCGCGCGCGTCGGTCGGGCATCGACTATCTGGCGCTGGGCGATTGGCACGGCGCGATGAAGGTTGACGCGCGTACATATTACAGTGGAACACCCGAGCCCGATCGCTTCAAGCACGATAGGCCTGGTCAGGCTCTGGTGGTCTGCATCGACGCAGCAGGTGCCGTGCCAGAGGTGACACCTGTGGAGACCGGGAGCTTCGCGTGGCGTACGGTTCGGATTGACCTGTTGTCCCAGGACGATGCCACGCGGAGGCTCGAGGAACTGTTGCCAGCGGGGCCGGCGCGCCGGCAGACGCTTATGCGCGTCGCCGCCTTTGGCCGGGCGAGCCTTTCGGCCCGCATCATGCTGATGGATGCGATCGCGCGGGCGACGCCCGAGTTCGCTTATCTCGAACTTGATGATGCAGCACTTGCGACGAATTGCGAGAGCGAGGATCTTGACCTGATCGACCGAGCCGGCGCCTTGCGCGAGGCGGCCGAGGCGTTGCGCGCGGAAAGTCTCGACCCTGCCAGATCTCTCGCCGAGCGAGACGTTGCACGCGCCGCATTGATGCGGCTGTTCTCCTATGCCCAACACGTCGCCTCATGAAGATAGCCGCGCTCAGGCTCTATAATGTGAAGCGCTTCGCCCGACGCGGCGTGGCGATTGAAGGAATCGGCGACGGCGTAAACGTTCTGTGCGCCGCCAACGAGCATGGCAAATCGACGAGTTTCGACGCGCTACATGCCTTGTTCTTTCAGTCACATATGGGCCTGCCGCGTGATGTGCGACGGCTGCAGCCCTATAGCGGCGGAAATCCGTTGGTTGAGGCGGACATCCTCGTTCCCGAAGGCCGCTTTCGCTTGACCAAGCAGTTCATCGGCGGAAGGCGTGCGACGGTGACGGATCTTGGTACAGGGCGTCTCGTTGCCCAGGCTGATGAGGCCGAGCGCTTCATCGCTGGCCTCATTCGCGGCGGGACGGCTGGACCCGCCGGATTGCTGTGGGTGCGGCAGGGGAATACGGGGCTGGAAAAAAGAAAGGAGGATGAGGACGAGCGGCAGGTCCGCGAGAGCCTCCTCACCTCCGTTCAGGGCGAGGTCGAGGCGATTACTGGCGGGCGGCGCATGTCGCAGATCATCGAGGCCTGCAATGCTGAGCTGGGTGCATTGGTCACGGCTACCGGAAAGCCCAAAGCCGGCGGGCCCTATGCGGCTGCGATTGAGGAACTGGAGCGTTTCACCGGGGAAGAGGTGCGCCTGAAGGCCGAGGTCGATGCCCTACGCGAAGCGCTTGACCAGCGAACAGGTGTCCTGAAGCGGCTGACCGAATGCGAGAATGCCGATGATAAGACCGCCCGCCGGTCCGCGATTGCCGAGGCGGAAGCGGCTTTCGAGGTGGCAAAGAACCATGCGGAATCGCTGAAGGCGGCGAGGGCGGAGACCGCCCTTGCCCGAAGTCGCTTCGAGGCCGCCGGGCGCGATTTCAGGGCGTTTCGCGAGGCATTGGAACGGGTTACGGTTCTCCAACAAGAGCGTGAGACGGCGCGTGAGCGGCGGGACGCGACGCAGCATCGGCGCAACGCGGCCTCGCGCGCGGTGGAGGAGGCTCGGGCCGAGGTTGAAGCCGCCGAGAGCGAGGAACGCCGTGCGGGCGAGCTTTTGAGCGCGCTCGATGCGGCCCAGAAGGCCCGGCAGGCCGCACTTGAGCTTGATGCCCTCCGACAGCGGCTGGAGCGCGCCGAGGCGATCCGCACGCGCGAGGAAGAGTGCGAGGCCGAATTGGCGTCGATCACGTTGCCTGCGGGCAGCATCAAGCGTTTGCAGGCCCTGGAACTCGACATCGCGCGGCTTCGGGCAGCCGAGGAGGCCGGGCGCCCGTCACTTCGCATCGCCTATGCGCCGGGTAGCCAAACGCGCGTGATCATTGACGGCCAGGAGTGGCCCGACGGCGATGAACGCATGGTGCGCGATGTGGCGCGGCTTGATCTGCCGGGGATCGGGACGCTCTCCGTTCACGCCAACCGACCGGTGGATGCCGACGGTGCGCTGAAGCGGGCTGAGCAGGCACGCGCCACCCTGCTGGCGGAAATCGGTGTCTCCAGCCTCGATGACGCCCATCGCCGGCAGGAGGCCGCGACCGCCAAGGCTGCCGAACTCGATCAGCTGCGTTTCGAGAAGAAACATCTTGTACCCGAAGGACTTAAGGCGCTGCGCGAGGAGATTTCGCGGCGCGCGGCACTCCCCGAAGCGCTGCTCGAACTGACCGGAGACCCTCAGGAGGTGCGGGAGTTGCTCGCCCGCGCCGCGCAGCGTGTCGGCGCGGCGCGCAACCGTGCCCACGAGGCCCAGCCGGAGCGCGAGCGGGCCATCGACGCATTGATGAGCGCGCAAGCCAGCCTGGCTGCGATCGAGAGCGAACTGAGCCGACTGGAGGCGAGCCTGGGGCCGGAGGGGGAACGCCAGACTCGCGAGGCGGGCCTTGCGGCGGCGTTCGCGGAGATGGAGGCGGAACTGCGCAGCCGCGAGACGCGCTCCCAGGTGCTGGAGGCGCGGGCGCCCGATCTGGTGACGGCGGAGGCGGTGCTGCGCCGGGTGAAATCGGTCGACGAGGCGGCGAACCGGCAGGAGGCGCAGCTGCGCGTGACCCTTGCCGGTCTCACCGGCCAGATCCGAACACGAGCGGACGATGCGGTTGAGGAAGCGTGGCGTGAGGCGCGTGAGGCGCGTGAGGCCGCGGCGTCGCGGGTGAGCGCCTTCGAAACCGAGGTTGCCGTTCTCGGCCGGTTGCGAGAGGCGCTGCAGGCGTCGCGCTCGGCGGCGCGCGATCTCTATCTCCAGCCGGTGCTGGCCGAACTGCGCCCGCTGCTCCACCTGCTGTTCGACGACATCTCGATCGTGTTCGACGAGAAGACCCTGCTGCCGCAGACCATCCGCCGCAACGGGCAGGACGAGGAAGTCGACCGTCTGAGCGGGGGCATGCGCGAGCAGCTCTCCGTGCTGACCCGGCTCGCCTTCGCGCGGCTGCTGGCGCAGGATGGCAGACCCGCGCCGGTGATCCTCGACGATGCCCTGGTCTATTCGGACGACGACCGCATCGAGCGCATGTTCAATGCGCTGCATCGCCAGGCGCTGAGCCAGCAGATCATCGTTTTCTCTTGCCGGCAGCGGGCCTTTGCCAGGCTGGGCGGGAATGTGCTGCACATGACCGACTGGGAGCCCACCCTCGGCTGAGCCCGCTTCGGCGTGAGCATCAGGCCAGAAGCGCCGACGCGCTGCGAAACAGCATGTAGGACGCCACGATAAAGATGATGGCCGCGAACACGGTGGCGAGCTGTCCCGAACGGTTGGAAAGATGCTGGGCCGCCCGCATGCCGGCGTAGCTTCCCATGGCGCCGCCAAGGATGAAGACGAGCGCAAGGCCCCATTCGACATAGCCCGACAGCGCGTAGTTGAAGGCCGTTGTTAGCCCGAAGGCGGCAACCGCTACCAGCGAGGTGCCGATCGCGTTGAGAATGGGCATTCCTGTCGAGCCGATGAGCCCGGGAACGATGAGGAATCCGCCGCCAATGCCGAAGAAGCCGGAGACGACACCGGTGGCGAGGCCAAAGCCGAGGACCTTGGGTGCCTTGGCGCGATTGCACTCCGCGCCCGGTTCGCCCGGATTGCCGCGCCCGCGCAACATCAGCACGCCCACGCCCAGCATCAGCAGGGCGAACAGGAAGAGCAGCTTCTGACCGTCGATGAGCTTGCCGAAGGTGGAGCCCATGAGGGCACCAAGAATGCCGGCGGTGGCATACATGCCCCCGCAGCGCCACTTCACCGTGCCGGCCCGCGCATGGCTGAGCAGCCCGACGGCCGCGTTGACGGCGACAGCAAAGGCGCTGGTGCCGATGGCCACATGGGGATTGCTCACGCCGACCAGGTATACAATCAGCGGAACGGCGAGAATCGAGCCGCCGCCGCCGACAAGGCCAAGTGTGAAGCCAACCAGAACGCCGGCGCCGCCGCCGAGCGCGTATTGCACGGGTTCAAGCATCGTGGTGCCTCGCTTGCCCATGGCGCAGCAGCCGGGCGTGCTCCGCCTTGGGATGCGCTATCTGGCGGCGCGGGAACTGCCGGCATCCGTTGGCGCCGGGCGGCATCTGCCGTGCCGGGCCCGGCCCGCTGACATGCCGGCGAAGTGGACCGGACATTGACTTTCTCTTTCCCAATCTTCAATTTCATAGTTTCATATAGTATGTAAATATAGAGTGAAATGGTTCTACGCAATGGCCCGGGGCACCTGAGACACATGGCAACCGAACACGCTTCCGCGACCGACCCCGCAACTGCTGATCTGCCGGGTGAGGCCCGTCCGCTGAGGATTGGCGATCGGGCGCCGCTGTTCAGCGCCCGTTCGACCCGTGGGCCGGTCGAACTCGCCGATTATCGTGGGCGGTGGGTGGTGCTGTTCTCCCACCCGGCCGACTTCACCCCGGTGTGCACTAGCGAGTTCATTGCGCTGGCCCGGCTGGCGCCGCGCTTCGAGCAGATCGGCTGCGCCCTGCTCGGTCTTTCGGTGGACAGCCTCTATTCCCACGTCGCCTGGATGCGGGCGATCCGCGCCACGTTCGGCGTCGATGTGCCGTTTCCGGTCATCGAGGACCCTTCCATGGCGATCGGACGCGCCTATGGCATGATGGACGAGGGCGCGCGGGATTCCTCGACCGTTCGGGCGAGCTATTTCATCGATCCGGAAGGCATCATCCGCGCGATGAACTGGTACCCGATGTCGGTGGGCCGCTCCGCCGAGGAGATGCTGCGCCTTGCGGCGGCGCTCAAGAGGGTGGAGGCGGGCGACGTGTTCACGCCGGAGGGCTGGGTTCCCGGCGGCCCGGTGCTGCGACCGCTGAGCGGCGAGCAGGGGCTCTTCGAGCCGGCGGCCGACTGGTTCTGCCGCACCAGCGAGGAAAGCTGACCGCCATGGCGCTGACGCGGGAACAGGCGGAGCAGGCCGTTGAGCGGCTCAGGGTCTACAGCCAGCCACAGCGGCTGATGATCCTTTCTCATCTGCAGGATGGCGAGAAGACGGTCGGCGAGATCGATGCGGTGGCCGGCATCGGCCAGCCGGCGCTGAGCCAGCAGCTCGCCGCGCTGCGCCGCGCCGGGCTGGTGGCCACGCGCCGCCAGTCCCGGCAGGTGTTCTACCGCCTTGCCGACGCCACGGTGGGCCATTGCGTGCGCAGCATCGAAATGCAGTTCGGGGCCGGTTCCGACATTGCTGCTGCGCCGGCCGCCGCGCCAGCGATCATCTCGGCTGCCCCGAAACCCGCTCCGCAAAAGGGGGCGGCGGTCTTTGCCAGCATCGTGCGCGATCGGCAGGGCGCGCGCTAGCGGGCGCGCGCCCTGCCGGCGCCATCGTCCGGGATGATCTGCCGCGGCGGGAATGCCTCCGGCGTATTGCGTCGCAGCAAAAGCTGATATAGCTCGGGGATACTCATCTGGACCCGGTGTAATTCCGGGTGGCTCTTCCGGCCGCCGATCCGCCGGACAACGCATATGCAGCGCTCCTTGCCACCGCTTTTTCGCGGCTGGTCGCTCTTTGCGCAGAAAACACTTAATGACAGCAACTTCACGCTACTTCCGCGATTGGTTCTTCAATATTCGTGGCGACGTGCTCGCCGGCATCGTCGTCGCACTCGCGCTGATTCCCGAAGCCATCGGCTTTTCGGTGATCGCGGGGGTCGACCCCAAGGTGGGGCTTTTCGCCTCCTTCGCCATCGCCTGCGTCTCGGCCTTCGTGGGCGGGCGGCCTGGCATGATTTCAGCCGCGACCGCCGCGACCGCCGTGGTGATGGTCTCGCTGGTGCGCGACCACGGCCTGCAATATCTGTTCGCCGCCACCATCCTGATGGGCGTGATCCAGCTCATTGCCGGCGCGCTCAAGGTCGGCCGGCTGATGCGCTTCATCTCGCGCTCGGTGATTACCGGCTTCGTCAACGCGCTCGCCATTCTCATTTTCATGGCGCAGCTGCCCGAGCTGATCCATGTGCCGGTCCAGACCTATGCCATGGTCGCGGCGGGGCTGGCGATCATCTACCTGTTCCCGCGCCTGACGCGGGCGGTGCCGTCGCCGCTGGTCGCGATTGCCGTGCTCACGGTCTTCGCCTGGTGGAGCGGGATGGACCTGCGCACGGTGGGTGATCTGGGCGAGCTGCCCTCCAGCCTGCCGTTCTTCGCGCTGCCGGATGTGCCGCTGAACCTTGAGACGCTGCAGATCATCCTGCCCTATTCGCTGACCCTGGCGGCAGTGGGCCTGCTGGAATCGCTGCTGACCGCGCAGATCGTCGACGACATGACCGACACCCTGAGCAACAAGAGCCAGGAATGCGTCGGGCAGGGCGCCAGCAACATCGCCTCCGCGCTGATCGGGGGCATGGGCGGCTGCGCGATGATCGGCCAGTCGGTGATCAACGTCACCTCCGGCGGGCGCGGGCGGCTCTCCACCTTCATCGCCGGCGCGTTCCTGCTGTTCCTCATCCTCGTGCTGGACGACGTGGTGCGCATCATCCCGATGGCGGCGCTGGTGGCGGTGATGATCATGGTCTCGATCGGCACGTTCTCCTGGCGCTCCATTCTCGACCTGCGGACCAATCCGCGCTCGTCCTCCGTGGTGATGCTGGCGACGGTCATCACCGTGGTGGCGACCCATGACCTGGCGGTCGGCGTGCTGGTGGGCGTGCTGCTCTCGGGCGTGTTCTTCGCCGGCAAGGTGGCGCAGCTGGTTCATGTGTCGGTGAGTTCCGACGAGGCGCGCGGGCGCGTGGTCTACACCATCACCGGGCAGATCTTCTTCGCCTCGGCCGAGGTGTTCCTGCGCGGATTCGATTTCGACCAGCCCGCGCGCGAAGTGGTGATCGACGTGACCCATGCCCATTTCTGGGACATCACCTCGATCGGCGCGTTGGACAAGGCGGTGATCAAGCTGCGCAAGGCCGGCGCCGATGTGTCGGTGCTTGGGCTCAACGAGGCCAGTGCGACCATGGTCGACCGCTTCGCCGAGCATGACAAGGATGGCCTGTTGGAGGTGTCGCCGCACTGAGGCGACACCGTCTCCGACGAAGGGACGAGGTTCGAAAGCCGCCCGGCTGCGCTAAGCAGGACGCGAAGCGCCAAAGGGCGCGCAGGACGGGAAGAGCAGACCTTCGATGAGCGAGAATGAGGCGGGCGCGCCGGGACGGGCCCTTTCCGGGATCCGGGTACTGGACCTTTCCCGCGTGCTGGCGGGGCCCTGGGCGACGCAGACCCTCGGCGATCTCGGTGCCGAGGTGATCAAGATCGAGAAGCCCGGAACCGGCGACGACACGCGGGGCTGGGGGCCGCCCTGGCTCAGCGACGGGGCGGGCGAACAGACGCGCGAGAGCGCCTATTTCCTCGCCGCCAACCGCAACAAGCACTCCGTCACCATCGACATGGCGCAGCCGGAGGGGCAGGCGCTGATCCGCCAGCTTGCGCAGGCGAGCGACGTGGTGATCGAGAACTTCAAGGTCGGCGGCCTCAAGCGCTACGGGCTCGACGCCGAGAGCCTGACCGCGCTGAACCCGCGCCTCATCTATTGCTCGATCACCGGCTTCGGGCAGGACGGGCCGGAAGCCGGGCGGGCCGGTTATGATTTCATGATCCAGGGCATGTCGGGCCTGATGTCGGTGACGGGCGGCCCGCAGGACGAGCCGCAGAAGATCGGCGTTGCGCTGGTGGACGTGCTGACGGGCCTGAACGCGGCGATCGCCATTCTCGCCGCGCTGGAGCAGCGCCACCGCACCGGCCGGGGCCAGACGATCGACGTCGCGCTGTTCGACGTGGCGATGGCGAGCCTTGCCAATCAGGCGCTCAATTTCCTGGTGGGAGGCACGGCGCCGCGCCGGCTTGGCAATGCCCACCCCAACATCGTGCCCTATCAGGTGTTCGAGACCGCGGACGGGCATCTCATTCTCGCGGTGGGCAATGACGGCCAGTTTGCCCGCTTCTGCCGCCTCGCCGATCTGTCCGAGCTGGCGAGTGACGAGCGGTTCACGACCAATGCCGCGCGCGTGGCCCATCGCGACGCGCTCATCCCGATGCTCGGGGCCGCCCTGAAGCGGCAGACCACGGGTGAATGGCTGGCCATGCTCGACGCGGCGGGGATTCCGGCGGGGCCGATCAACACCATCGCGCAGGCCTTCGCCGAGCCGCAGGCGCTGGCGCGCGGACTGGCGCAGGCGCTGCCCCATGCGCTGGGCGGCGTGGCACCGGGCGTGCGCAGCCCGCTGCGGCTGAGCGAATCCCCGACCGGGGAGGGGCTCGCCCCACCAGTGCTCGGACAGGACACCGACCGGGTGCTGACGGATATCCTCGGCCTAGGAGACGACGAGCGGGCAAGGCTTCGGGGCGCGGGCGTGATCTGAACGGCGCACCCTGCTTCAGCGCAGGGCCGGTTCCGCACTCAAATCCGCCATGGGCAGCAACGCGCCGCGGGCGCCGACGACCCGCATGGCGAGGTCGTGGGCGCAGCGGGCCGCGCGGGAGGGGGCGAGGCCCCGCAGACGCGCAGCGAGGTAGCCGCCATTGAAGGAATCGCCCGCCCCGGTGCTGTCGACCGGCACCACGCGCGTGCATTCCTGGGTTTCGATCTCACCCGACCCGGCAAGCAGCGCCAGCGTGCCGCCGCCATTCTTCACCACGACTTCGCCCGCCCCATCCTCCCGCCAGCGGCGGGCGCAGGCGAGGATGTCGGCATCGCCGAACCATGTCGCCTCGTCATCGAAACTGGGAAGCGCGATCGTGGCGACCCCCGCCGCCCGGCGCAGCCATTCGCGCATGGCGTCGGCGCTCTCCCACAGTTGCGGACGCAGATTGGGGTCGAAGGCGGTCATCTTTCCCGCCGCGCGTGTCTGCGCGACACATTCCAGCAGGAAGGCACGGCGGTCGGGGGCGAGTATCGCCAGCGTGACGCCGGAGAAATAGACCGCATCGGCCTGCGCGATGGCGCTGGCAAGCGCGGCCTCGTCATCGGCGAGAAGGCGCGCCGCCGACTGGCCGCGCCAGTAGGAGAAGCTGCGCTCGCCCTCGTGCAGCTCGATGGAGTAGAGGCCGACATTGCGCTGGGGATCGCGCCCGATGTACCCGGTCTCGATCCGGTTGGCGTCGAGAAAGCGGATCATGCGTTCGGAGAACGGGTCGGCGCCGAGCCGGGAGAAATACGCGACGCGCCAGCCGCCGGCGACGGTGTCCTGATCGAGACAGGCGCGCATGTACCAGGCGGTATTCAGCGTGTCGCCGGCAAATCCCATGCGCCACAGCGCGCCCTCGTGCTGCGACAGCTCCACCATCGCCTCGCCGATGGAAAGAAAGAGCCGGCCGCTCATCGAGAGCGCTCCCGGACAACCGCCTCGGCCATGCCGTTCGCGATCATGCCGGCGAGCGCGTCCTCGACCTCGGCACGCCACAGCGGCGATGTGCGCAGCGCTTCCGGGAACAGGCCCGGCAGCGCCTGCAGCGCCAGCGAGATCGCGCCGGCATCGCGCGCGTGCCCGGTCAGCACGGCCCTGATTTCAGCCTCGCGCGGGTCGCGCAGCGCGTAGGAGGCGCCGCCATCGCTCTCGCCGAGGCAGTAGCGCATCCACGCCGCGACCGCGAAGGCGAAGGGGCGCAGGGGTTGGCCGGCCTTCAGGGCGCTGACGGCCGGATGGAGCAGGCGCTGTGGCAGCTTCTCCGTTCCGTCCATGGCGATCTGGTAAGTCTCGTGCGCAATCGCGGGATTGGCGAAGCGCTCGGCCAGCGCTTCCCCATAGGCGCCAAGATCGATGCCTTCCAGCGCCGGCAGCACGGCCGCGGCGGCGGCGAGATGACGCCGCACCAGCAGGGCAAGATCGGGGTCAGCCATGACCTCGCGCACATAGCGATGGCCGGCGAGGAAGCCGGCATAGGCGAGCATGGAATGGCTGCCATTGAGCATGGTCAGCTTCATGCGCTCATAGGGCGTCACATCCGGCACGAACAGCGCCCCGCCGGCTTCCCATTGCGGCCGGCCGGTGGGGAAATGGTCCTCGATCACCCATTGGTGGAAGGGCTCGGTTTCGATCGCGCCAAGGTCGGTGCAGCCGGTCAGGCGCTCGGCCTCGGCTCGCGTGTCCGGTGTCGCGGCGGGGGTGATGCGATCGACCATGCAGGAAGGGAAGGCGACGTGTTCGCCGATCCATTCCGCGAGATCGGGCACGGCCAGAGCCGGCGCGACCAAGCGGGCAAAGCCGACGACACCGTCGCGCAGCAGTGCGCCGTTTTCAGGAAGGTTGTCGCAGCACAGCACGGTGAAGGGCGCGGTGCCGGCCTTGCGCCGCCGGCTCAGCGCCGCCACCAGAAGACCCAGCACGCCGGACGGCGCGGCGGGGTTGGCGAGGTCGGCCGCCACGGCCGTATGGGTGCGATCGGGCGCACGCGCGGTGCGGTCGATGCCGTAGCCCTTTTCGGTCACGGTGAGGGTGACGAGCTTCACCGCCGGATCACACAGCGCCTCAAGCGTCGCGGCGGGATCGTCGGCAAGGATATGGGCGATCGACCCGATGACACGGGCCGTGGTGCCGTCGGCGCCGCGCTCCAGGAGGGTGTAAAGCCCGTGCTGCAGGTTGAGCGCCTCGGCGACGTCGCGGCTGCGCAGGCTGATGCCGGCGATCCGCCAGTCGCCGCCGGCATGGGCGAGGGCGGCATCGGTGTAGGCGGCCTGATGGGCGCGGTGAAACGCGCCGGCGCCGATGTGAACGATGCCGACGCCATGCGCGGCGGGCTCATAGCCCGGCCGGAGCGCGGCGCCGTGCAGCAGAGAGAGGTCTGTCAGGCGCGGGGCGCTCATGAGCGGGGCGCCTCGGCGCCCGCGCCGGCGACGGGATGGGACAGTGCCGCCATGATGCCGCGCAGCTCGGCGAGCCCCTTCAGCCGGCCGATGGCGGGATAGCCCGGCTGCCCCTTGCGATTGAGATCGTCGAGGATGTCCTGCCCGTGGTCGGGACGCATCGGGATCGAGATATCGGCGCGCCCGGCCTTGCGGCGGCGTGCCTCCTCCTTCAGAGCGGCGCCGATCAGCGCCACCATGTCGGTGCCCCCGCCCAGATGCTCGGCCTCATAGAAGCTGCCCATCACGGTGTCCGATTCACGGTGAACATTGCGCAGGTGCAGGAAATGTACCCGCTCGCCGAGCCGCTCCATCATGCCCGGAAGATCGTTGTCCGGCCGCGCCCCCAGCGAGCCCGAGCACAGGGTGATGCCGTTGGCGGAAAGGTCGACCGCGTCCATCACCGTTCGGTAGTCCGCCTCGGTGGACATGACGCGGGGCAGGCCGAGCAGCGAGAACGGTGGGTCGTCGGGATGGCAGCACAGGCGAAGGCCCAGTTCCTGCGCCAGCGGAGCCACTTCCGACAGGAAATCGATCAGGTGGGTGCGCAGCTGCTCGGCCGAGATCGACGCGTATTCGGAAAGATGCGCGCGGACATCCTCCAGCGTGAAGTTCTCCGCCGCGCCCGGCAGGCCGAACACCACGTTGCGGGCCAGGGTGGCGCGGGTCTCGTCGTCCATACGCGCGAAGCGGCGGCCGGCGTCCTCGACCACGTCGGGCGGGAAATCCTCGGCGGCGCCGGGGCGGGCGAGGATGTGGATGTCGAAGGCGGCGAAGTCGACGAGGTCGAAGCGCATGCAGGTGGCGCCATTGGGCCGCCGCCACGCCAGATCGGTCCGGGTCCAGTCCAGCACCGGCATGAAATTGTAGCAGATCACCTCGATGCCGGCCTCGCGCAGTGCGTGCAGCGAGGTCTTGTAGTTCGCCAGATGGGCACGCCAGTCGCCCTTCTGCTTCTTGATGTCCTCGGATACGGGAAGGCTCTCGACCACTTCCCAGCGCAGTCCGGACGGCGCGCCGTCCTTCATCTGCGCAAGCTGCGACTGGCGGCGCGCGATCTCCTCGCGCGTCCACACGGCGCCCGTCGGCACGTGGTGCAGGGCGGACACAACACCCTCGACCCCCGCCTGCATCATGTCGTCGACCGACACCAGATCCTTCGGCCCGAACCAGCGCCACGTCTGCCGCATTGCCTGCACTTCCCTTCAGCTGTCGAACTGCCCGCCGGGGAATATCACCTTCCGGTATTGTTGACTAGTATGGAAGTATGTAGCTATATCCCCCTCCGGGAGGAACGGATGAGCGTAAGGCAGCAGCACTCGACGCGACTGGAAATGGGTGTGGCCGTGGGGCCGCAGCTCTACCGGCTGCTGCGCGAGCGGATCATTCGCGGCGACCTGCCTCCCGGCGCGCGCATCTCGGAAGCGGAAATCGCCGTCGGCTACAATGTGAGCCGCCAGCCCGTCCGCGAGGCCTTCATCAAGCTCGCCGAAGAATCGCTCGTCGAAGTGCGCCCGCAGCGCGGCACCTATGTGCGCCGGATCTCGGTTCCCGCCGTCATGACGGCGCGGTTCATCCGCGAGGCGGTCGAGGCCGACATCGCCCGCCAGGTGGCGCAGCATCCCAACACCGACTTCATGCGGGCGCTGCGCGTACTGATCGAGCAGCAGCGCGCGATCGCGCAGGATGCCGATCCCAGCGTGTTCCTGCGCCTCGACGAGGCCTTCCACCGCACGCTCGCCGAGGCGGCGGGCCAGGTCGCGGTCTGGGACATCCTCGAAGGGCTCAAGACCCAGATGGACCGCGTGCGCTACATCACGGCGCGCCAGCTTCCGCGCGAACGGCTTATCGACCAGCACAACGCCATCCTCGACGCCATCGAGGCCGGTGACGGCGGTGCCGCCGAGGCGGCCATGCGCAGCCATCTCAAGGAGATCATGACCGACCTGCCGCTGATCGCGCGGACCGAGCCGGAATTCTTCGACGAGCCGGTCGAGGGCGGGACGTGATGCGGGCGCACGCGGCACGCGTCGAGACCGATAGCGCCGTCATGCCCGCCGCGCCGGCGGGGAATCGCGATGCGCAGGCCTGGGCGGGCTGGTTCCGGCAGGAGCTGATGCCGTGGTGGGTGCGGCACGCGGCCGATCCGGCGTCCGGCGGCTTCGTCGATGGTCTCTCTCCAGATAACGGGGCCGGCACGCTTGTGCTCGCGCCCAAGACCTGCCTGGCGCAGGCCCGCACGCTGTTCACCCTGTCCCATCTCGCGCTCGGCGAGGCGTGTGGCGAACACCGCGCGCTGTTCGAGCAGGGCGCGCGCGCGGCCTATCGCTTCCTGCGCGATCATATGCGCGACCCGGCCACGGGCGGGTATGTGCGCGCCGTGACCCATGACGGGCGGCCGACAGGCGCGCCGGCGGATCGCGTCTCGCGCAGCTATGACCAGTCCTTCATGGTGCTGGCGCTGGCGACCTTCGGGCGGCTCGCGCCGTCCGCCGAGATCACGGCGGCACTGGACGCCTGCTGGTCGTTCATCGAAACGCGGCTGGTGGACCGGGCGACCGGGCTGCTGATCGAGGATGACAGCGTATGCGACGCGGGCGCTCCGGATGCGCCGCTGCGGGCGCAGAACCCGCACATGCACATGTTCGAGGCCGCCCTTCAGGCCTTCGAGATGACCGGCGATGCGAACTGGCTCGCCCGCGCGGATGCCCTGATGGTTCTGGCGCTGGAGCATTTTTTCGACGCCACGACCGGCAGCATCATGGAGTTTCGCGCTCCCGACCTGTCGCCCGAACCCGGGCGCGCCGGGCGGGCGCGCGAGATCGGCCACCAGTGTGAATGGGCCTGGCTGCTTCACCGCTATGCCCGGCTGGGCGGTGCCACGCCGGTGCGGGAGACCGCCGACCGGCTGATGTCGTTCGCGCAGCGGTTCGGCTTCTGCCCCTACGGGCCAATGCGCGGGGCGGCCTATGACGTGGTGACGCCCGAGGGCGGCGTAATGGCCGAGACCTTCCTGCTCTGGCCGCAGACAGAGGCCGCCAAGGCCCATGTCGCGGGCTTCGAACGGACGGGCGACCCTGAACAGGCCCGCCTGGCGCGGCAGATCGCGGTTCTCGTCTTCGAGCGCTACTTCGCCGGCCGTCCGGTGTGGTGCAACCAGCTCGATGCAGAGGCTCAGGTTCTTCAGCCGGAGGCCCTGACCCGACTTCTCTACCATGTGGCGTTGTTCGTGACGGAGGGGGAACGCCTCGGGCTTTGGCCTGTCGAACAAGGCGCGTGAGACGCGCCGTCGAAAACAGCAATGGAGGAAATCCCATGTTTCAAGGCATCAAGACCCTGAGCCTGGCCGCGACGCTGGCGACCCTGATCGCCGGGACGGCCGCTGCCGACTACAAGCTCAACCTTTCGACCTCGCAGAATTCGCAGGACCCGCTGGTCCTGGCCATGGAAAGCGCGAAGAAGAAGATCGAGGAGCGCACCAAGGGCGAGGTCAAGATCACCATCTATCCGAGCTCGCAGCTGGGCTCCGACAACGACGTGATCGAGCAGATCCGCAACGGCGCGAACATCGCCGTGCTAGTCGACGCCGGCCGCCTCGCTCCCTTCAAGAAGGAGCTCGGCATCCTCGCGGCGCCCTATCTGGTCGACGATTACAAGCAGTATGCGGCCATCACTTCCTCGCCGGTCTATGCCGGTTGGGTCGAGGACATGGCCAAGAGCACCGGCCTCAGGCTGATGAACTACAACTGGTTCCAGGGCACGCGGCAGATGTTCACCAAGAAGGCGGTGAAGAGTCCCGCCGACCTGAAGGGCGTACGCGTGCGCACCATCGATGCGCCCGGCTGGGTGGCCACCGTCAACGCGATGGGTGCCACGGCGGTCCCGATGCCCTGGTCCGAGGTCTATTCGGCGCTGCAGCTCGGCGCCATTGACGGCGCCGAGGCCCAGCTCACCGGCGCTTACGGCATCAAGCTCAACGAAGTGACCAGCGACCTTGCCTTCACCAATCACGTGCAGCTTTTCACCGGGCTGCTGACGTCGGAAGCCTGGTACCAGTCGCTGCCGGAGAACCTGCGCAAGATCGTCAATGAGGAATTCGCCGCCGCCGGCGACGAGGCCACCCGCAACACCGTCGCCAAGGGCGAAGAGGTGCTGAAGAAGATGAAGGAAGGCGGCATCGTCGTGAACGAGGTGAATGTCGACGACTTCCGCGCCCTCGTCCCGGTGGTCTACCAGCAGATGGGTCTGGAAGAGGCGCGCGCCGCGCTCCAGCCCTACATCAAGCCGGCCCAGTAAGGGTTTCCCCGACACCACCCAACCGGACAGCCAATGGTGCAGCCGCACCATTGGGGAGGGGAAGATGCTGAAGATCTTCGATCGTACCGAAGAAGTCCTGGCGCTGGTGTTCCTGGCCGGCACGGTCCTGGCCGTGCTGGTCGGGGCCGTGGGCCGCTCCATCGGCATACCCATGCCGGCGGGCCCGGAAATCGCCCAGCTCTTGCTGATCTGGACCTGCATGTTCGGTGCGGACCTGACGATCAAGCGCGGCGACCATATCCGCATCTCGGCGCTGCCCGACGCGCTGGCGCCCCGCTACCGGCGCGTGCTGATCGTGATCAGCCTGGTCAGCATTCTCGCCTTCCTCGGCTATGTCGCCTTCCTCGGATTCGAACTCGCCATGTCGAACTGGGCCCGGCCCATGGGCACGTCGGGGCTGAGCTACGCCTGGGTGACGCTGGCGCTGCCGGTCGGCTCGGTGCTGATGATCGTGTCGCTGCTGCGGCGCCTTGCCGTCCATGGCCTGCTCTACAGCCTCGAACCGGAAGCCCCGGACCAGGAGTACCCGCTGTGACCTCCGCGATGATCCTGCTTCTGGCGCTGGGCTTCATGGTTATCGGCACGCCGGTGGCGTTCGCCATCGGCATCGCCAGCCTGACCTATTTCCTGCTGCCCTCCACTTTCATGCCCGACATGGTGGCGGTGCAGCGCATCGTCGCCGCCAGCCAGTCCTTTCCGCTGCTTTCGGTCCCGCTGTTCATCCTGGTCGGGCATCTGATGAACGGCTCGGGTATCACGCCCCGCCTGACGGACCTTGCCACCACGCTCGCCGGCTGGATGCGCGGCGGCCTTGCGCAGGCCAGCCTCGTGCTGAGCGCGCTGATGGGCGGCATTTCCGGCTCCGCCGTCGCCGACGCCGCGATGCAGTCGCGGGTTCTGGGCGAGCCGATGATCCGGCGCGGCTATACGCCGGGCTTCACCGGTGCGCTGCTCTCCATCGGCGGCCTGATCACCGCGACGATCCCGCCCAGCCTCGGCCTCATCCTCTACGGCTTCCTCGGCGAGGTCTCGATTGGACGGCTGTTCGTGGCCGGCATCATGCCCGGCGTGCTGCTGACCATCGCGCTCATGCTGGCCACCGCCTGGGTGGCGCGGCGCCGGGACTACAAGCCCGAGAACGACCGCCGGCCGACCTTCGGCGAGGTGGCGACGGGTCTCCGGGCCGGCTTCTGGGCCATCCTCTTCCCGGTGTGGCTGCTGGTCGGCATCCGCTTCGGCGTCTTCACCCCCTCCGAGGCCGGCGCCTTCGCCGTGGCCTATGCCCTGTTCGTCGGCATGGTCATCTATCGCGAGCTGACGTTCGAAAAGCTGATCCACGCCCTGGTCGCCAGCGTGCGCGATATCGGCATGATCATGCTGATCATCCTGCTGTCAGGTGCCTTCGGCTATGTCATCACCTTCGAGCGTGTGCCCCAGACCATTGCGGAAGTGATGCTCGGCCTGTTCTCCAGCCAGGCGGTGCTGCTGTTCGTCATTGCCGGGTTCCTGCTCGTTTTCGGCATGCTGGTCGAGGCGACGGTGATCGTGATGCTGCTGACGCCGATCCTGGTGCCGGTGATCACCGCGGCGGGCATCGACCCGGTGCATTTCGGGCTGGTGATGATGACGCTGGTCACCTTCGGCGGCATGACGCCGCCGGTGGGCGTGTCGATGTTCACCGTCTGCGGCATCCTGAGGTGCTCCTACAAGGACTACACAGCGGAGATGGTGCCGCTCGCCGTGGCGGTGCTGGCGGTGGTGGTGATCATGATCCTGTTCCCGCAGGTCGTTCTCTTTCTGCCCGACTACGTGATGCGCTGACGGCCCGCGCCGTCGGCCTGAGGAAACGCCATGCTGTTGCATCCCGACCGTCTGCTGCCGGCTGACCCCGACACCCGCGCGCTCGCGCGGCGCCTGTTCGCCGACGTCGCGCATCTGCCGATCGTCTCGCCCCATGGCCATACCGACCCGCGCTGGTGGGGCGAAAACCCCGCCTTCGCCAACCCGGCGGAACTGTTCGTCACGCCCGACCACTATGTGGTGCGCATGCTGGTGAGCCAGGGGGTGAGCTATGAGGCGCTGGGGATCGGAGCGGGATGCGAGGCCGACCCGCGCGCGATCTGGCGCTGCTTTGCCGAGCACTATCACCTGTTCCGTGGCACGCCTTCGCGGCTGTGGATCGACCATGCGCTCTCGGAGGTGTTTGGCCTCGACGCGCGGCTCAGCCCGGCCAATGCCGACGATCATTATCATGCCATCAGCGAGCGGCTCGCCGATCCGGCCTATCGCCCGCGCGCACTGTTCGAGCGCTTCGGCATAGAGGTGATCGCCACGACCGACACCGCGCTCGACGATCTGGCCTGGCACAAGGCGGTGCGGGCGTCGGGCTGGAACGGCCGCGTGGTGCCGACCTATCGGCCCGATTCCGTCGTGGATCCCGATTTCGAGGGCTTCCGCGGCAATGTCGAGCGGCTGGGCGAGCTGGCCGGCTGCGACATCGGCACCTGGCAGGGCTATCTGGAAGCGCATGGCCGGCGGCGGGATTTCTTCCGCTCGATGGGCGCGACCGCCACCGACCACGGCCATCCCACGCCACTGACCGCCGATTTGCCGGAGGCCGAGATTTCCGCCCTCTACCAGCGCGTGCTCGGGGGCCGGGCGAATGCGGGCGAGGCCGAGCTGTTTCGCGCGCAGATGCTGACCGAAATGGCGCGCCTGTCGGCGCAGGACGGGCTGGTGATGCAGCTCCACGCCGGCTCGTTCCGCAACCACAGCGCCCATGTGTTCGGCACCTATGGACGCGACCGGGGTTTCGACATTCCCCAGCCGGTCAGCTTCACCGCCGCGCTCAAGCCGCTGCTCGACGCGGTGGGCATGGATCCCGGCCTGCGGCTCATCCTCTTCACGCTGGACGAGAGCGTCTATACGCGCGAGCTGGCGCCGCTGGCGGGCGCCTATCCCAGCCTGCTGCTGGGCCCGCCCTGGTGGTTCCACGACAGTTTCGAGGGCATCCGCCGCTACCGCGACAGCGTGACCGAGACCGCCGGCTTCATGAACACCGCCGGCTTCAACGACGATACCCGTGCGCTGTGCTCGATCCCGGCGCGCCACGATGTCAGCCGGCGCGTCGACAGCGCGTTTCTGGCCGGGCTGGTGATGACCCACCGCCTCGACGAGGACGAGGCCTTTGAGATCGCGCCGCTGCTCGCGGGTGGCCTCGCGCGTTCCGCCTACCGGCTCTGAGCCTTCCGCCGGCCCAGGGGGCGGCGCCTCGCCAAGGCTGGCAACGGCCCCGGCGCCTTGGCGCCGGAGGACTTAGCCGCCTAGAACATAGGCAAACTCTGCCTCAAAGTTGGCAGTCGCCAATCCAACAATCGGTGCGCCCGCAGACAAGTCGGCGCGGCGCGTCTGCGCGACACTGCTCTCCCGGTACCCGTCCCCGTGGCCATGCGGACGCGGAAGCAGAGGAGAAGCATCAGTGGCACGTAATCTCGACAGGCATTTCGGTGTGCGCCCGATGGGCGCCGCGCCGCGCCTCAAGGGCGCACTCTTCGCCATTCTCGCCATCGCCGTCGCAGCCGGCGCGCTGCCCCGGAAGGCCGAGGCGGCCGCCCCGGAGGCCTGCGCGGCGCTGCAGGCGAAATATCCCTCGCTGAAGGGCAAGACGCTCGTCAACGCCATCAACCCGCACACGCCGGGTTACGAGACCATCGACCCCAACAATCCGACCAACTACATCGGCTTCGACATCGATCTGGGTGAGGCGATCGGCGACTGCCTTGGCTTCAAGCTCACCTACAAGGCGGTAACCTTCGCCTCGCTGCTGACCACGCTGCAGGCCGGGCAGGCCGACATCGTGATCTCCGATATCTATGCCACCAAGGACCGCGCCAAGGCGGCGGATTTCATCACCTATCTCAAGGTGTTCGACGGCGTGCTGGTCGCCAAGGACAACCCGAAGGGCATTACCGGCATCGACATGTCGCTCTGCGGCACGGTCGCGGCCGAGAACACCGGCTATGTCGAGGTGCCGCTGATCCAGGCGCTGGAAGCCGAGTGCAAGAAGGCCGGCAAGCCGGCGCCGGAAATCCTGCTGTTCGACAATAATGCGAACTGCATCCAGGCCATCCTGGCCGGGCGCGCCGACACCTACATCAACGACGTGAACACTGTCGATGGCGCGGTGAAGGCCTATCCCGACAAGCTGTCCAAGGCCACCGCGGTCACGCTGCCCTATTCGGTCGGCATCGCCGTGCCCCGCAACAATGTCGAGTTCCGCGACGCGGTGATGGCCGCGCTGACCGAGATCCAGAAGTCCGGCATGCAGGCCGAGATGATGAAGAAGTGGAACCTGCCGACCGACCAGATGGAAGCCCCCAAGCTGGTGCTCGCCGACTGACCCTTGCCGCGTGCCCTCTCCCCCGACGGGGAGAGGGTTCCGGGGTGGTGCATTGGCGGCGGATGCCGCCGCCTTCCGTACCGGTGGCGCCCCGCGCGCCATCGCATGGCTTTTCCGCGACCGACAGTGCCGCACCGTGCCGCTCCGCCAGCGAGCCGTGAAGGACGCCGATGGATCTCTTCATTCACTATCTGAGCATGCCGTACCTTCTCGACGGGGTCGGCTACACCCTGCTTATCACCGTGCTCGGCCTTCTCGGCGGCCTCGCCATGGGCGTCGTGCTGGCCTGGATGCAACTCAGCCGCTTCCGTGCCCTCGCCATCATCGCGCGTGGCTACTCGATCATCTTCCGGGGCACGCCGCTGATCCTCCAGATGGTGTTCTGCTACAACGCGCTGCCGCTGATCGGGATCAAGCTCACCGCCATTTCCGCCGCCGGTCTCGCGCTCGCGCTCAACGAGGCGCCGTTCATCGCCGAGATCCTGCGCTCCAACGTTATCGGGGTCGATCGCGGCCAGATCAGCGCCGGACAGGCGCTGGGCATGACGCCGGCCGCGATCATGCGCCGTGTGATCGCCCCGCAGGCGATCCGCTCCATGGTGCCCGCGCTCGGCAACGAGACCGTGAGCGCGCTCAAGAACTCCTCGCTTGCCTCGGTCGTGGCGGTGCAGGAGCTGACCCTGCGCTCGACCCAGCTCGCCTCGGCGACCTTCGACTTCTTCTCCATCTTTTTCGCCTCGGGCCTGATGTATCTGGTGCTGACCGGCGCGGTCGCGGTGATCCAGATCGTCGTGGAGATGCTGCTCGACCTCGACCGCCCGCCACCGCGCGAACAGCTTTCCCGCTTCCTGCGCGCGCTGCTGCCGGGCCGGACAGAGCCCGCGCTCGCCACCGCCGGCGGCCCCATGTCCGCGCCGACGCCGCCGACGCCGCCGGACGTCGCGGGCGCGGATCCAACCGAGACCGCCACCGACCCGCTGCCGCCTGCCTCGTCCAAGGTGGCGAGCCAGACCGCGCACGGCATCGACCGCGCGGCGCGCGCGCAGCGCCTCGCCGGCAATGTGGTCGCGGTTGAGGTCCGGGGCCTTCACAAGCGCTACGGCGCGCAGACGGTGCTCGGCGGTGTCGATCTCACCGTGCGGACCGGCGAGGTCGTGGCGCTGCTCGGGCCTTCCGGTTCAGGCAAGAGCACGCTTCTGCGCTGCATCAACCGGCTCGAAGGCTGGGACGAGGGCAGCATCCGTGTCGGCGGCCAGCTGCTCGGCACCGACGAGGCCGGCCACGCCCTCTCGCCGCGCGCGACCGCGCAGATGCGCGCCAGTGTGGGCGTGGGCATGGTGTTCCAGCAGTTCAACCTGTTCGGTCACCTGTCGGCGCGGGAGAACATCGCCGGTCCGCTGCGCTGGGTACAGGGGCTCTCGCGTCTCGATGCCGACCGGCGCGCGCAGCAGCTGCTTGAGCGCGTCGGCCTTGCGCACCGCGCGGATGCGCTGCCCCGGCACCTGTCCGGCGGCCAGCAGCAGCGCGTCGCCATTGCCCGCGCGGTGGCGCCGGGCCCGAGCGTGCTGCTGCTCGACGAGCCGACTTCCGCGCTCGACCCGGAACTCGTCAGCGAGGTGCTGGAAGTGATCCAGCGCCTGGCGGTCGAAGAGGGGCTCGCCATGATCATCTCGACCCACCAGCTGCGCTTCGCGGGCGATGTCGCGGACCGCGTGGTGTTCCTCGCCGGCGGATCGATCGTGGAGGAGGGGCCGGCCGATCAGGTTCTCAACACGCCCCGCCATCCGCTCACCGCACGCTTTCTCAGCAAGATGAACGCCGAATAGGCCGCGCCGGCCGGCTCCCCCGCGTCGTCGTGTCCTGTCGTTTCCACACCGAGGTTTCCCATGACCAAGCATCACCTGCCTGCCACACCCGAGACCGTCCATTGGGGCTATTTCAGCCGCTCGCTGACACCCGTTCTGACGCTGAAGTCCGGTGACAGCGCGGTGATCGAGACCATCACCCATCATGCCAATGACGACTATGAGCGCATGATCGCGGGGGACGCGGCGGCCGAGGAGATCTTTCTCTGGACCAAGGACGCCAAGACCCTGCGCCGCCGCGGCGCCGGCCCCACCGAGGGGCCGTTCACCCATGGTGACGGCGAGGGGCTGGGGGTGCATCTGCTCACCGGGCCGATCGCGATCGAGGGCGCCGAGCCGGGCGACATCATCGAGGTGCGCGTTATCGACACCTATCCGCGCCCGAGCGCCAACCCCGGCTATGCCGGCCGCTTCTTCGGCTCCAACCCGGCGGCGAACTGGGGCTTCCAGTACAACGACCTTGTCGAGGGCCCGACGCCGCGCGAGACCGTGACCATTTACGAGCTCGACATGGCCGAGGCCGCCGTCAAGGCGCTGTACTCCTATGTGTGGACCCCCCAGACCGACCCGGACGGCATCGTTCACGCCACGATCGATTACCCCGGCGTGCGCGTCGACCATGCCACGATCACCAAGAAGAACGACGTGCTGGCGGGCATCAAGGTGCCGGCGCGGCTGCATTTCGGCACCATGGGCCTCGCTCCCGCCGAAGTGGACTGTGTCAGCACGATCCCGCCGAACTACACCGGCGGCAACATGGATGACTGGCGCATCGCCAAGGGCGCGCGGATGTACTACCCCGTCGCCGTGCCCGGCGGACTGTTCTCCTGCGGCGACGCCCATGCCTCGCAGGGCGACAGCGAGCTCTCCGGGACGGCGGTCGAGATCTCGCTCACCGGCGAGTTCGAGTTCATCCTGCACAAGAAGGCCGATCTGCCCGGGACCGTGCTGGAAGGCCTGACCCACCCGCTGCTGGAGACCGAGGACCTGTGGTCGGTCTACGGCTTCAGCGTCACCAACTACCTCGCCGAGCTCGGCCCCGACCCGCAGCAGGAAATCCTGACGCGGGGCAGCCTCGACACCGCCATGCGCGACGCCTTCCGCAAGCTGCGCCGTTTCCTGATGACGGTGCACAAGCTGTCCGAGGACGAGGCGATCTCGCTGATGTCGGTGGCGGCCGATTTCGCGGTGACCCAGGTTGTCGACGCCAACTGGGGCGTGACGGGCTCGATCCGCAAGGCGATCTTCGCCGGGCGCACCTCGGTTTAACCCGAGGTCAGGGCTGACCCCGAGGGCATGATCCTTGCTTCATCGAACCTTTAGTCCGGGGTTCGAGCCATGAATGCACAGCCGTTCACGAGCGAATCCTATTCCGAGGACGCCCGTGAGCGCGCGTGGCAGGAGGTTCTCGGGGGATTCGGTCTCCAGTCACTCGCGCCGCGCGCCGGCCTTGCCGCGCATGCGAGCGCCATGTGCCGCGTTTCCTCGCTCGGGGTCCGGCTCGGCCGGCTGTCGGCCGACGCCCCGTTGCTGCGGCCGACGCATGGAGGTGCGGGCCTGCCGCTGCTGCTCCTGCCGCTGGAAGGCGGCTCGGTGGTGCATGCGGCGGAGGGCCGTACGATCCTGCGGGCCGGGCAGCTGATCCTCGGTCCGCGCAGCGGCGATTGGCAGGTGCAGTTCCCGCGCGGGCTGCGCGCGATCGCGCTGGCGGTACCGGCAGACGTGTTTCGCGGGCGCAAGATCGCCGCGCTGCACCTGATGCAGCCGCGAATCCTCGATCCCGAGGGGCTGCCCGACGTACTGGCCCGCACCCTCCAGGCCGCGGCCGACTCGCTCGATCGCTTCTCCGAGCCGGAATGGGAAGCGGTGGCGCAGGGCGCATCTGAATTGCTGCTGGCGCTGGCCACCGAGCTTTCGGCCGACAGGATCGACACCTCGTCGAGCCGCTCGGCGCTGTTGCAGCGGCTCTATGCCACCATCGAACGGAGCCTTGCGAGCGAGAGCCTCTCCATCTCGGAGATTGCGAGCAGCGAGGGTATTTCCGAGCGCTATGTGCAGAAGCTGTTCGAGGGTACGGGCGACAGCTTCAGCCATTATGTGCGTGAGCGGCGGCTTCAGCGGGCCTGGCACGATCTCGTCAATCCGGCGGAAAGCGCGGTGCCGATCTCGGAGATCGCCTATCGGTCGGGCTTTTCGGATTCGGCGCATTTCAGCCGCCTGTTCCGCGAGCGTTTCGGACTGCCGCCGCGAGAGTTGCGCCGGCGCGAGGTCGATCGCCAAACCGCGAGCGTCGCCACCGGTGGACACCGGGGATGGCCGCAGCAGGCGCTGGTGCAGTTGCGCGCCTCGCAGGGGCGGGGCGAGGGGAGTGATCGCGCGCCCGTTGCATCCGGGCGGGAGGTGCGGCTACCGGAGCCCGCAAAAGCCCCGATCCACCACCATCTGGCGGTTGACGCGACGACGGTGCATTGGGGGTATTTCAGCCGGTCGCTCAAGCCCACCATCGAGATCGGTTCGGGCGATATCGTCACCGTCGAGACCCTGACGCAGCACGCCTCCGACGATGCGGAGCGGATGATCCGGGGCGATGTGGGCGCGGAGAGCGTGTTCCACTGGACCGCGAACGCCAAGAATGTCGACCGGCGCGGGGCCGGCCCGATGGATGCCTCGGTGTTCGGGCGCGGCGCCGGCGAGGGGTTCGGCGTGCACATCTGCACAGGGCCCATCGCCGTGCGCGGGGCCGAGCCGGGAGACGTGCTCGAGGTGCACATTCTCGACATCGCGCCGCGCCGCTCGCTGAACCCGTGCTTCGAAGGCCGCGTCTTCGGCAGCAGCGTGGCCGCGTGGTGGGGCTATCACTACTCCGAGTTCCTGGCCGAACCGCGCCCGCGCGAGACGGTGACGATCTACGAGATCTTCGCCGATACCGACGCGCCCTATGCCGAGGCCGTGCATGCCTTTCGCTGGGAGCCGCAAACCGACCCCTTCGGGGTACGCCATGCGCTCTACGATTATCCCGGCGTTCCCGTGGATCCCGGCTCGGTCACGCTGCGCACGAATGTGCTGTCGGGGGTGCGGATACCGCTGCGCCCGCATTTCGGCGTCATCGCCGTCGCCCCGCGCGAAGCGGACCTGGTCGATTCCGTGCCGCCGGCCTATTTCGGCGGAAACCTCGACAATTGGCGGCTGGGTAAGGGCGCGACCGTGTATCTGCCGGTCTCCGTGCCCGGCGCACTGCTGTCGGTCGGCGATCCCCACGCCACACAGGGCGATGGCGAACTGAGCGGCACCGCGATCGAATGTTCGATGACGGGCACCTTCCGCGTGGTGCTGCACAAGAAGGCCGATACGGCGGGAACCGTGCTCAGCGATCTGACCTACCCGCTGATCGAGACCCCCGATGACTGGATCCTGACCGGCTTCAGCCACCCCAACTATCTCGCCGAATTCGGCGCCAACGGGCAGAGCGAGGTCTACAATAAGTCCTCACTCGACCTCGCCATGCGCGATGCCTTCCGCAAGATGCGCCGCTTCCTGATGACCACGAAGGGCCTCGACGAGGACGAGGCGATTGCGCTGATGTCGGCGGCGGTGGATTTCGGTATCACCCAGGTGGTCGACGGCAATTGGGGTGTCCACGCCATCCTGAGCAAGAGGCTGTTCCAGGCTCATCGTACCTCGACGGGCGCCAGCGGCTGGTAGGGCGGGCAAGCGACGGATTCCGGCGGAATTGGCCGATCCATAATTGCACTTTTTGAAGCAATATATACAATGACGGCTTCTTGCATGAGGAGTTCGTTCGATGTCCCACGCCCGGCTTGCGCCGCGAATGAGCGGTGCCGGTTCGTCGCCCACCGCTGAAATTTCCAACAAGGTCAGGGCTTTGACGGCGCAGGGCCACGCCGTGGTCAATCTGGGCGAGGGCGAGCTGGACTTCCCGACGCCGCCAGCGATTTGCGCCGCCGGCATCGCCGCGATCGAGGACGGCGACACCAAGTACACGGCGGTTTCAGGTACGGCGGCGCTGAAGGCGGCGATACGGTCCAAGTTCGCGCGCGAGAACGCCCTCATCTACGCCGATGACGAGGTGATTGCGGGCGCTGGCGCCAAGCAGCTGATCTTCAACGCTTTCCTGGCCACGCTGGCGCCGGGGGACGAGGTGATCGTGCCCGCGCCCTATTGGGTGTCCTATCCCGATATGGTGCGTCTGGCCGAAGGCACGCCGGTCATCGTCGCCTGCACGCCGGAGCAGGGCTGGAAGCTCACGCCCGACGCGCTCGCCGCCGCCATTACCGCGCGCACGCGCTGGGTGGTGCTGAATTCGCCGAACAATCCGACCGGCGCGGTCTACAGCCCGGCGGAGATGAAGGCGCTGACCGACGTGCTGCTGGCCCATCCCGATGTGCTGGTGATGGCCGACGACATCTACGAGCATGTGCGCTTCGACTGCGCGTTCGCAACACCGGCTGCGATCGCGCCTGAACTGCGCGCGCGCACGCTGACGGTCAACGGTCTGTCAAAGGGGTATTCGATGACGGGCTGGCGCATCGGCTATGCCGGCGGTCCGGCCTGGCTGATTTCCGCCATGCAGGTGCTGCAGTCGCAGAGCACCTCGAACCCGAGCACCATCAGCCAGCGCGCCGCCATCGCGGCGCTGGAGGGCGGGCTCGGCTTCATGGCCGGGTGGCTGGACACGCTGCGCGCACGGCGCGCGATCGTGCTTGAGGCGCTGGGGCGCATTGACGGGCTCTCCAGCGACGTGCCGGAGGGTGCGTTCTATGTGTTCGCGGACTGCCGGGCGATGATCGGGGCGCGCGCGCCGGATGGGCGCGTGATCGCCAGCGATCTCGATTTCGCGACCTATCTGCTCGACGCCGCCCATGTCGGCGTGGTGCATGGCTCGGCCTTCGGCACGCCCGGCTATATCCGCATCGCCTATGCGGTGGACACCGACACGCTGCGCGCCGCCTGCGGCCGGATCGAACAGGCCTGCCACGCGCTGTCACGCAAGGCGGCGGCCTGAGCGTCACTCAGGTTGCGGCAACGAAAAAGCCCGGCGGTGATCCCGCCGGGCTTTTGTTTTGTTCCGATGAATTCCGGCTCAGGCCTTCAGCGTCACGCCGGTGTGCGGATCGGCGGCGAGCGCCTGCATCATGCTCGCGACCTCGGCGGTCGCGACGGCGTCGAGATCGCGCAGCGGCAGGCGCACCTTGCCGCCATCGAAGCCGCGCAGGTTCATCGCCGCCTTGACCATCTGCGGCTGGCCGTGGCGCCGCGCCAGTTCGCGGAAGGCGTACCAGGACTTGTGCAGCTCGCGCGCGGTGTTGGCATCACCCGCCTCCAAAGCGCGATAGGTGGCGAGGATGACCTCGGGCAGCGCGCAGGAATTGGTCGAGGAGATGCCGTCGAATCCCGCCATCATCGGGCCGAGGAAGGCCAGGTCGGAGGCGCAGAACAGCTTGATGCGCCCGCCGAGGCGGTTGGCGATCTTGTCGATAGCGGTCACCGCCAGCTCGCCCTGCTTGATGCCGACGACACCGGGAATGCCGGCGAGCTGTTCGATCAGCTCCGGCGTCAGGGTGATGCCGATGCCGGGGGCGTTGTAGATCAGGATCCCGGTTTTCGAGAGCGGCGCCATGTCCTTGAAGAACGCCGTAATCTGGCCGTCGGTGACCTCGGAGACGTAGGGCGGTGTCACCATCGGCAGGCCGCCGAGATCGCCGGCGAGCTGGGTCAGCTCGCGCGCGGTGCGCGCGTCCGAGGCAGCCGAGCACAGCATCACGGGCACGCGGTCGCCGACCACGTCCATCACCGTGCGGAACAGCTCCGCCCGCTCGTCCGGCGACATGGCGGGGAACTCGCCATAGGTGCCGCCGATCAGGATGCCGTCATAGCCGAGCCCGATGACGCGCTCGACGGAGCGGGCAAGGCCGGCCTTGTCGATGGCGCCGTCCGCAAGGAACGGCGTGACGGTGATGTTGAAGATGCCGGCGAGGCGCGCGCGGCATTCCACCATGTCTTTCATGATTCAGGCCTTTCAGGCGGGGATCTGGACCAGCGCGCGATCAAGCGTGCCAAGCACGCGGCAGCCGGTTTCGGTGACGACGATGGTTTCGCTGACGCCCACGGTGAACTGGCCGTAGATGCGCAGGGCCGGCGGCAGGTGGAAGGTCATGCCGGGCGCGAGCGGCGTCTTGACGCCGGCGTTCAGGCTGAGAATGCCGCCCTCGCCCCAGTCCGGCGCGAAGGAAATACCGACGCTGTAGCCGAGCCGCTTGCGGAAATTGTCGGTGTAGCCCGCGGCGTCGATGATCTTCTGCCCGACGATATGGGGCACCTCGCAGGCCACGCCCGGCTTGATTGAATCCAGCGCCGCGGCAAGCACCTCCTGGCAGACCTTCATCATGTCGAGCGCCTCGGCGGGCGGCGTGCCGAGCCAGGCCGAGCGCATCAGCGCGGCATGGTAGCGGTCATGGCTGGCGGCCATTTCGAGGAAGGCGGGATCGCCCGCCTCAAGCCGCCGCCGCTTCCAGGTGCCGTGCGGCACACCGCAGCGCGGGCCCGAAGAGACAAGCGGCTCCATGCCCATATATTCCGAGCCCGTCGCGATCGCCGCGCCCATCATGGCGGCGACGATGTCGTTCTCGGTGTTGCCCACGCGGACGGCGGCGAGGCCGGCCTTGAGGCCTTCATCCACATAGGCGGCGGAGCGGGCGAGCTTCTCAACCTCCAGTGGCGACTTCACCATGCGCAGCTTTTCCACGACGCCCGCGGCGTCATGCACCGTGCCCAGCGCGGTCTGGAGCGCCTCATAAGTGGCGATCGGCAGGAACCAGCCGCGCTTGTCGATGGCGACGCGCTTGCCCTTCAGGCCTCGGCTCTCGATCAGCGCGACGAGGAAGCGGATGGGGTCGTCGGTGTCCTGGTAGATCGAGGCATCGGTGATGAAGGTGTTGGCGACGAAGTTGAAATACTCGAGCTGGCGCACCACGAAGAAGGGCTCGCCCTCGACCGGCAGCACCAGAGCCTGGAAGGTGTAATAGCCCGGCGTCTGCTGGCCGGTGAGATAGAAGATGTTCTCCGGGCCGGTGACGATCATCACGTCGAGACCCGCCTCCGCGAGACCCTGACGGGCCTTGGCGACTCGCGCGTCGTATTCGGCCTTGGGGAAGGCGGTTTCCTGTCCCTGGACCACGCTGGCGGTGGCGTTCATTTTATGAGAACTCCCTGATGAGATGGGTCGTCGATGCATCGAAGCGAAGGCCGAGACCCGGCAGGCCGGGCGCGATGACGCGCCCGTCGCCATAGGTGAGGCCGGTAGCGGGGTCGTCGACGAGGCCGTCGGCGCCATAGAGCTCGGCAAAGCGCGGTTGGGTGGCGCAGGCCAGATGGAGCGCGGCGGCGGTGGCAAGCCCGCCCTCGTTCATCTGGCCGATCATGAAGGGCACGTCGGCCCCGGCAAGCTGCCGGGCCGCCTGGAGCGCGGGCGTGAGGCCGCCGAGCTTCACCAGCTTCAGATGGGCCATCAGTCCGTTGCCGACCTCGGCGATGCGGCGCACGTCGTCGAGCCCCTTCACGCTTTCGTCGAGCATCACCGGGACCGGGCTCGCCTTGGCGAGAAGGTCCAGCGCCGCCCAGTCGCCGGGAGCAATGGGCTGCTCGACATAGGCGAGGTCGAAGCGGGCGAGCTGTTCGAGATGAACAATGGCGGTCGGCAGGTCCCAGGCGCCGTTGGCGTCGGCGGCGAGCTTCACTCCCGTTCCGAAGCGCTCGCGCAGCAGCGCCACGCGGCGCAGATCGTCCTCGATGTCGCCGGCACCGATGCGGATCTTGAGATCGGTGAAACCACGGGCGACATAGGCCTCGGCGCGGGCCAGGAAGGCGCTGTCGGACGAGACGAAAAGCGTCTGGTTGGTGGCGTGAGCGAACATGTCCGCGGGCGGGGCGCCCAGATGGACCGCGAGCGGCACACCGGCCTGTTTCGCAACCAGGTCGTGCAGCGTGCAATCGATCAGTGTGCGCACCGGCGCGCTCGCCTCAACGAAGGCGGCGGGTGGCTCAGCGAGCAGCGAGGTGCCATTGCGAGCAAGGTCCAGCCGGGCAATGACATCCACGGCTTCGGCCAACACCGTCTCTGCCGCCAGGCCGTTGAGATAGGCGATGTTGATGCGCACTTCGCCGACGGCAACCGCGTCGGGCGCCTCCAGCCGCAGGAACAGCGTGTCGAGTCCTTCGATACGACCGGAAGAGGCGGTGTGCAGCACCAGCCCTCCGCCATAGGTCAACAGCGCGCGATGGAGTGAGGCCCGCATGGTTCAGCCCGCCAGCATGGCCTTGGCGATGTCGCGATAGATCAGGCTCGACACCGCAAATTCGTCCGCCGGCACGAATTCGTCGGCCTTGTGGGCCACGGACAGCGAGCCCGGTCCGATCACCACGCCTTCGGCGCCGGTGGAGCGGAAATGAACTAGATCGCACGCGCCCTGGAAGCCGAAGGGGCCCGGCTCGGCAATGGCATGGGCACGGCAGGCGGCAAGACTCGCCAGCACGATTGGGCGATCGGGCGCGGTCTCGGTGGCCCCGCCGGTGGTCGGCTTCCACTCGATGATCTCGGTGCGCAGGCCGGTGCGCTCATGGGCAAGGCGCAGCATCGCGGCGATGTCGGCCTTTACCGCGTCTTCGTCCTCGCCGGGCACCAGCCGCCGGTCGAGCAGCAACTCGCAGGCGCCGGGCAGCACATTGTCGGCATGGCCGCCATGGATGCGCGTGACCGTGAGGCTGGCGCTCCCGACAAGGGGATGGCTGCGGTGGCGCACATCGTTCTCATGCGTCTGCGCGATGAGGGAGAGCAGTTCACCCGCGCGGTAGATCGCGTTCTCGCCCAGATGCGGCGAGCCTGAATGCGCGGGAACGCCAAGCACCCGGACCAGCGGGCGCAGGCTTCCCTTGTGGGCGGAATAGACCGTGTTGGACGTCGGTTCACCGACGACCGCGAAATCGATGTGGGGCTTGCGCGACGCATAGAGCTTGGCGCCTTCGCTGGCGATCTCCTCGTCGGCGACGAAGACGGCGAGCAGCGTGCCGGACCAGGCGGCGCGGTCGGCGGCCAGCAGGCGCACCGCTTCCAGCATGGCGGCGAGGGGACCCTTGCAGTCGCAGGCGCCGCGACCATAGAGCCTGCCCTCGCTCTCGCGCAGAACGAAGGGGTCCGAACTCCAGCCCTCACCCGCCGGCACGACATCCATATGCGTGTTGAAGGCGAACACCGGGCCGGGGCCATTGGCGAGCTTCGCCTCGATGTTCACCCGGCCGGGCTTGAACTCATCGAACACGACCTCGAAGCCCAGCGGGGCCAGCTGGTCGCGCACATAGAGCGCGACCTCGAACTCGCGCCCCGGCGGGTTCTCGCTGCGAAGCGCCACCAACTCGGCGAGCTGGCGCTTCAGGCGGGCGATATCCGGAGCGGCGGACACGGAACGGGACATGGGGGCACTCATCAATGCAGGATCTGGTCGAGGAATCGCTGGGCGCGTTCATTGACCGAGCCGCCGAAAAAGGCCTCGCTGGCGGCGGTCTCGACGATCTTTCCGTCTTCCATGAACACGATCTTGTCGGCGGCGCGCCGCGCGAAGCCCATCTCATGGGTGACCACAAGGCTGGTCATGCCCTCGGCGCTGAGATCCGCCATGACGTCGAGCACTTCGCGGATCATCTCAGGGTCGAGCGCGGAGGTGGGCTCGTCGTAGAGCATCAGCTTGGGCTTCATCGCCAGTGCGCGCGCGATGGCGACGCGTTGCTGCTGGCCGCCGGAAAGCTCGTCGGGGAAGGCTTCCGCCTTGTCGGGTATGCGCACCTTGCGCAGCAGGTCGAGCGCGACGTCATGGGCGTCGGCGCGCGAGAGACCGAGCACTTTCATCGGCGCCAGCATGATGTTCTGGGCCGCGTTGAGGTGCTGGAACAGCTCGAAATTCTGGAACACCATGCCGATCTCGCGACGGATGCGCGGGGCGTGGGCGAGGTCGCGGGTTATGTTGGCGCCCTCGAAGAAGATGTCCCCGCCATCGGCCGGCTCCAGCAGGTTGATGCAGCGCAGCAGCGTCGACTTGCCCGAGCCCGAGGGACCGATCAGCACCAGGGTCTCGCGGCGCGAGACACCGAGCGAGCAGCCCTTGAGCGCCTTGAAGTGGCCGAACTGCTTCTCGACGCCGACCATTTCAAGCAGCAGTTCGTCCGGGCGGGTCGTGGTCCGAGTCGTGTCATGTTCGGGGTGTGGCATGTGGGTTTCCTCAGCGGACATCCGCCCTCTCCGCTGCCATGAGGAGCCTGTCGAGCAGCGGGCGCTTCTCGCGACGGCGCCTCTTGGGGTCCAGACTGCGCTCCAGCATGGCTTGCAGCACCATGAAGATCGTCGTCAGCGCGAGGTAGTAGACGCCGGCGGCGGTGAGCGCTTCGAGATAGCGGAACGAGGCACTGGCGGTCTGGTTGGCGACGAGGAGGAGCTCCTCGACGGCGATGACCGAGACCAGCGCGCTGGTCTTCAGCATGCCGATCATCTGGTTGCCCATCGGCGGCAGCACGATGCGGGCGGCCTGGGGCAGCACGATGAAGCGCATCATCTGCGTGGTGGTGAGCCCGAGCGCGAGGCCCGCGGTGCGCTGGCCCTTCTTCACCGCGTCGAGGCCCGAGCGCAGGATCTCCGCCATATAGGCGCCCTCGTTCAGCGCCAGCGCGATCACCGCGCTGAGGAAGGCGGACAGGCGTATGCCGAAGCTCGGCAGCACGTTGTAAATGAAGATGATCTGGAACAGCACCGGCGTGCCGCGGAACAGCCAGACATAGATCAGCGTGAAGACTTGCAGGGGGCGCAGCTGCGTCTCCTGCATCAGGGCGATGACGAGGCCGGCGATGATGCCAAAGAACAGTGCGGTGACCGTGATGAGCAGGGTCAGCGCCGCACCGTGGAAGAAGGCGGGCGAGACGATGTATTCGAACACCAGATCGAGTGACATCATGCGCGTCTTCTCCTGTGCTGGGATACCGCCGGCATGCGATCAGTTGAAGATCGATACGGTGGCGGGCAGCTGCCACTTCGCGATGAGCGCCTTGTAGGTGCCGTCGTCGACGATCTCCTTCAGCGCGGCCTTGAGCGCCTCCTGCATCGCCGTGTCGCCCTTGCGGGTGGCCATGCCGACCGAGGTGTTGGATTCGAATTCCTCACCGACCGCCAGGAACACGTCCGGCAGCTTCTCCATCAGCGTGATCGAGCCGGGGGTGGAATCGTAGTAGGCGTCGGCGCGGCCCTGGCGCAGGGTCAGGGCGGAATCCTGTGCGGTCGGCAGCGTCAGCACGGTGACGGCCGGCAGGCCCTTGTCCTGGCAGCGCTTGTCGTCGGCGCGGGCCTGGCTCTCCTGGATGCCGCCGAGGGTGACGGCGATGGACTTGCCGCAAAGCGAATCGTCGCGGCCGGTGATCTTGGCCGGATTGCCGGCCTGCACGATCACCCGGTTGCCGATCTTGAGGTAGGGCACGAAGTCGACCTGCTCGGCGCGGGCCGGGTTCATGTACATCGCCGAGTTGATGATATCGATGCGTTTGCCCTGAAGCGCCGGGATCAGGCCCTTGAACTCCATGTTCATCGCCTTCGGCGTGGCGCCGAGCTTCTTGGACAGGGCATCGATCAGGTCGATGTCGAAGCCGGTGAGCTTGCCGTCTTTCTGGAACTCGAACGGCGCGAAAGTGGCGGCGACGCCATAGGTGAGGGCGCCCGCCTCGACGAGGCCGGTCTTGGGAAGCTCGGCGGCGCCGGCGGCGTGCATCAGCCCGAGCGGAAGGACGAGGGCAGCGACGAATGTGCGAAGCATGTTGGTCCCCTGGGTATGATCTGGATGGCTCTGGTTGCTCAAAGTGTCTTGTGACTTGATTGCACTTTATGAGACTATTTATACAAAACCGATCCGGCACACTGTCAAGCGTGCGCTTTATGAGGTGCCGCTCAAATGATAGGCAATCGCTGATGAAAAATGAGGATTCGCAGGCCGCGCGGCGGACGGCGCATGTGGGTCGCGCGATGCCATTTTGCGGCCAGGACGCCGCAGGGAAAGCGAAGGGGCTTGCTCGCCGCAGTTGCGATATTGTATGCGAAGATGGATTACATACAAAATTGGTGGTCAATGGCGCGTAGTCCAAGCCAGAGCCGTTTTCGTCTGGCGAACCAGATTCTTGAAGTGGTGCGGGAGGGGCGCTTCGAGGTTGGCCATCATCTGCGCGAGCAGCAGTTCGGCGACCTGCTGCAGGTGTCGCGCACGCCGGTGCGGGCTGCCCTTTCGCTGCTCGCCGAACACGGGGTTGTCGAAGCGCGGCGCAATCAGGGGTTCTTCCTGAAGGCGACACCCGAGGAACTGCACCGCTTCAGCCTGGAGGTGCCTCTCAGCGCCGACCAGGATCTCTACAGCGATATCGTGCAGGACCGGCTGGCCGACCGCCTGCCGGCCTCCTTTACCCAGACCGAGATCGCCAAACGCTACGATGTGGACCGGGCGCTGCTGCAGCGGACCCTCTCGCGCCTTGTCGATGACGGCCTTCTGGAGCGCAATGCCGGGCGCGGCTGGACTTTCCTGCCCACGCTCGACACCGGACTGGCGCTGCAGAACAGCTATGATTTCCGCACGATCATCGAACCGCAGGGACTTTTGCTGCCGACCTTCCGGCCCGAAGCCGCGGCGCTGGAGCGGCTTCGGATCCAGCACCTCTATCTTGAGACGCACCCGCGCATCGGCACGGTGGACGCGCGCCAGTTGTTCGATACCGACGCGCACTTTCACGAGACGATTGCCGGTTTCAGCGGCAACGTGTTCCTGCTTCAGGCGATCCAGCAGCAGAACCGGCTGCGGCGCCTGCTTGAATTCGGTGGCTATGTGAACCGTCGGCGCGTGCGCGACTGGTGCCGCGAACATCTGGCCATCCTCGACGCGGTCGCCGCCGGTGATCAGGCCGCCGCCGCCGAGGTCATGCGTGCCCATCTCACCAATGCTTACTCGGCTGTCCCCACCTTCGAGGATAAGGTCCGGCGCGCCTGACGGCGTGGACGTGGGGGTGGGCGTCGGGTAGCCGAGGGCCAGGGCGAAGCGCGAAAGGGCTCGCTTGGCGACCGTTGGTATACCGATTAAGAACCATTGCCGCGCTCAAGGCTTCAGCCGAGGACCCGATGACCATCCTGCTCGTTGTTCATGAGACGACCCTGCCGGCCGTTGATGGCATGATCGCCGGTGAGTTCGCCGCCGAGCGGGGGGCGGTGTTTACGATTCTGGCAGGCGCCGGTGCCGGCCATGCCCGCTTTGACTGCGTGCAGCATGTCCTCGCTCACGGCGAGCTTGCGCCCAATGGCGTGCTCTGGGCCGAGCGGGCGGGCGGCCGGCCGATCGCCGCGCCGGTCGACCGTGGCGCGGTTTTTCGCCTGCCGGGCACGGTTGTGGTGCCGATAAATCCTTATCTGCCGGCTCATCGTGAGGCGCAGGCCCGCATTCAGGTCACGGCGGAGCGGGCGGGGCGGCCGGTCGAAATCTATGAGGTGCATGAGGCCGGCGAGGTTTTCGAACTGCGGGCGGCGGGACGGCCTGAGGTGGTTGCCGCGTGGCGGCGCGATGAGTATGGACGCCCGCTGCCCGCCTCGCAGGTTTCGAGGATGGCGGGAGCGCGCGAACTGAAGGTGCTCATCGTTGGCGATGAGGTCCTGCAGCGCGAGGTCTACCCGGCCAATCTCGCCGCGCTGGGCGATGCGGCTGAAGCGTTCGGCGTTGATCTGTCAGTGGTTTTCGTCGATCCGCGCGACGAGCCGACGCCTGTCTGGGACCGGCTTCTCGCCGGTGTCGACGGGCTGTTGCTGCCCGGCGGTTCGGACATGGAGCAGGTGCGCGGGCAGGTCGAGGCCGCGCGCGCGGCGATCCGCCGGGATGTTCCGACGGTGGGGCTTTGCCTGGGGATGCAGACCATGGCGACGGCGGTGGCGCAGGAAATCTGCGGCATGAACGACGCCAATCTCGCCGAGGCCGACCCGCAGGCGCAGACCAAGACCTTCGTGCGCTTCGACGACCCGTTCGGGCGGCCCGAGCACCGGCTGGGGCTTCAGTCGTGCCGGCTTCTGCCCGGCAGCCGACTTGCCGTGCTGACGGGCGGCATCGAGACGCTCGATGTGCACTACAATCATCGCTTCATGCTGGATCCGGCGTTGGAGGGGCGGCTCGAAGGCGCGGGTCTCGCGATCTCCGGGCGGCCTTTTGAGCGCGACTTCGCGGACGCTGTCGAACTGCCGGGACTGCGCTTCTTCATCGGCATGCAGGGGCATCCCGAACTCGCCAGCGGGCGCGGCCGGCCGCATCCGCTGCTGGTCGGTTTCCTCGCCGCGATGGCCTCCTGACGGCGCCCCCCATCTCACCACGGAAGCTCACTTTGACCCGCTGCCTGATCGTCCAGCCCATTCACGCCGCCGGCCTCGAACTGCTTGAAAACGCAGGCATAACGCCCGTGCTCGCGCCCGCCTACGATCCCGCGACGATTGTCGCCTCGATGGCGGGAATGGATGCCGTGATCACCCGTGACGCCGGCCTGCGCACGCCGGCCATCGCGGCCTCGGCGGTGCTCAAGGTCATCGGCGTGCATGGCATCGGCACCGACCCGGTGGACGTCGCGGAGGCCACCCGCCGGGGGATCTGCGTGGTCAATACGCCGGGTGCGAATGTGCGGGCGGTGGCCGAACAGGCCCTGGCGCTGGCGCTGGCGCTGGCCAAGGCGATACCGGCGGCGGACGCGGCGGCGCGGGCGGGGGATTTCGGTTTCAAATACCGCGCGCCGCTGCGCGAACTGGCTGGCGCCACCTTCGGAATCGTCGGCTTCGGCCATATCGGGCAGGCGACGGCGGGGCTTGCGCGCGCCTTCGGCATGCGGGTGGTCGGCGTGTCGCGCAGTCAGGCCGATGAGGTGTTCACTCAGGCCGGTGTGGAGCGTGTGGCCGATCTGGACACGCTGCTGGGCATGGCCGACGTGGTCTCGCTGCACCTGCCGAGCACGCCGGCCACGCGCGGGGTGATCGGCGCCCGCGAACTCGGGCTGATGAAACCGGGCGCCTTCCTCATCAACACCTCGCGCGGCGCGCTGATCGACGAGCCGGCGCTGGAGGTGGCGCTGGCGGAGCGGCGCATCGGCGGGGCGGGGCTGGACGTGTTCGCGGCCGAGCCGCTGTCGCCGGCGTCGCGGCTGGCGAGGCTGGACAATGTCGTGCTGAGCCCGCACATCGCCGGATCCGCGGTCGAGGCGCTGGAGCGGACCGCGCGCCTCGTCGCCGGGCAGGTCGTCGATGTGCTCGCCGGCCGCCGGCCTGCCCATCTCGTCAACCCCGAGGTCTGGCACCCGGACGCGGCCGTCGGGGCGCGCCTGTGAGCGGGACGGCGGAGCTTGCCATCGATGCCGCCTTTGCCGCGCGGCTGTTCGACGAACTCGCCGCCCGCACCGGCGACGCGCCCGGCATTACCCGCGCGGCCTATGGCGAGGGCGAGCAGATCGCCCATGACATGATGATACGCGAGGCGCAGGCGCTAGGGCTGACCCACCGGATCGACCCCGCCGGCAATCTCTACCTCACCTATGAGGGCCGCGATCCGGCGCTGAAGCCCTGGGTCGTCGGCTCGCATCTGGATTCGGTGCCCCATGGCGGCAATTTCGACGGTGCCGCCGGCGTCATCGCCGGGCTGTGCGCGGTGCGTGCGCTGATCGAGGCCGGCCTCCGCCCGCGCCGCTCCATCACCGTGATGGCGATCCGGGCGGAGGAGAGCAACTGGTTTCCGCTGTCCTATCTGGGCAGCCGCGCCGCGCTCGGCCTGCTGCCGGCCGAGAGCCTTTCCACCCCGCGCTCGGACACCGGGCTCAGCCTGCGCGCGCATATGAGCCGGCTTGGCCTCGATCCGGCGCGGGTGGGCGTGGGGCAGGTGCATCTCGACCCGGCGGAGCTGCACGGCTTCATCGAACTCCATATCGAGCAGGGCCCGGTTCTGGAGGCGGCACAGGTGCCGGTCGGCTTCGTGACCGGCATTGCCGGGAGCTTTCGCTACCGCGCGGCTCGCATTCTGGGCGAATGGGGCCATTCCGGCGCGGTGCCGCGCGGCCACCGCCACGATGCGGTCTTCGCGCTGGCCGATCTCATTACCGCACTCGACCGGCTGTGGGGCGAGGTGCTGGAAGGGGGCGAAAGCGCGACCATCACCTTCGGCGAGATCGGGACGGACCCGGCATTGCACGGCTTCAGCAAGGTGCCCGGCGAGGCCGGCTTCTGCCTCGATGTGCGCAGCCCCTCGCCTGCCTGTCTTGAGAGGATCCATGCCGGGTTGCTGCACATCGTGGCCGGCATCGAGGCGGCGCGGGGTGTGCGCTTCAATCTGGGCGCGCGCAGCGGATCGGCCCCGGCGCGGCTGGATGAGGCGCTGCGCGCCCGGCTCGCGGCCGTCGCCGAGGGATGCGGGGCGGGCTTTACCGAGCTGGCGAGCGGGGCAGGGCACGACACGGCCGTGTTCGCCAATGCCGGTGTGCCGGCGGCGCTGGTGTTTCTGCGCAACCAGAACGGCAGCCACAACCCGGACGAGGCGATGGAGATGGCGGATTTCGCCGTCGGCGCCGATATCCTCGCCCGCCTGCTGGCCCGCGACGACAACGACTGACGCCGGGCGGCCCGTGACGGGCATGGCCCGCGTGGCATGGCGCGTGTTGAATGTCGCGCGTGGAACGGCGCGCGGGGCCTTCCCGCGCCATGCCGTCCCGCGCCGTGCCGCGCTTTGCCCGCGGGCCGGCTAGCCCATGCAGGCATTCTCGGCGGCGGAGTAGCCGTCGGGCTTGGGCGCCACGTTTTCCGGCCGCTCGCGGCCCAGAGCGCCATCCGAGCGCGCCCGCAGATAGATGAAGATGGCGTCGATGTAGCACATGACGTTCGGGTTCACCCCGAAGGCCGGCATCACCAGATCCTGGCTGGCGCTGACGTTCTTCTTGCCGTTGGTCACGGTGTCGAGGAACTGGCTGTAGCTCAGCGTTTTCAGGGCTTCGACGAGAGAGGGAGCGAAGCTGGAGCCCAGCCCGCCCGGGCCATGGCACTGCATGCAGTTCGCGGTGTAGCGCAGGTAGCCGACCGAGGTGTACCAGTCGACGGTGCCGTCCTTTTCGATCTTGAAGGTCGGGTTGCCCTGCTTGTCGCTGTACTCACCCTGCGAGGAGCTGACGGCGGCAGGGTCGCCCGAGCCGTCGGCGGCGAGCGGAGAGGTCAGAAGAAGCAGGGCTGCGGCAATGGCGGCGCCGGTACGCGCATGAGGCATGTTTATCTCCCTTGCCCCGGCTTCTTGTTCTAGGGCTGGAAGGCCAGGGTGCGGCATCATCCCGCCACCGAGCCGGGGGCGTCAAGGCATGTGCCCGCCGGCGGTGGCGCCTCAGGCCAGCCACTCGCCGAAGGGCCGGATGACAATTCCCGCGCCTTCGAGCCGCGCCCGGATGCGGCGGGCCATGTCCACGGCACCGTGGGTGTCGCCATGAACGCAGACCGTGTCGGACTTCACCTTGAGCCGGCCCCCGCTGGCGGTGACGATCTCGCCATCCTCCACCATGCGCAGCACGCGGGTGGCGGCGGCATCGCCGTCATGGATCACCGCGCCGGGCAATTTGCGGGAGACGAGGTTGCCGTTGTCGGCATAGGCGCGGTCGGCATAGACCTCGCGCGCGACCGTGAGGCCCGCCGCCTCGCCGGCCCGCTCGGTTTCCAGCCCCGGCATCACCACGAAGACGAGATCGCGATCGACCGCCCGGATGGCGCGGGCCACGGCGCGGGCGAGGTCGGCATCCTCATTGGCGAGATTGCCGAGCGAGCCATGGGTCTTGACGTGCTGCAGCTTCTGCCCGGCGCTGTGGGCCAGCGCCTGCAAGGCGCCGATCTGGTAGATCAGGTGCTTCTCCACATCCTCCGGCCGCTCGCCCATGATCGGGCGCCGGCCGAAACCCCACAGGTCCAGAAAGCTGGGATGAGCGCCCACACCGACGCCATTGGCGGCGGCCGCGGCCAGCGTGCTCGCCATCACCAGCGGGTCGCCGGCATGGAAGCCGCAGGCGATGTTGGCGGAGGTGACGATCTCCAGCATCGCGTCGTCATCGCCGAGCGAATAGACGCCGAAGCCCTCGCCCATGTCGCTGTTGAGATCGATCGTGCTCATGCCGGCCTCGCTTCGCTGAAGGTGTCGTCGTCAAGAAAATCGCGGGCGGAAGTGACGCCGCCGACGAGGTTGAGGCCGAGAAGGCGCTCGCTGGAGAGCGCGGCGGCGCCCAGGACAACCGGCTCCATCGCCTGAACCGCGGCACGCAGCGCGGTGGCGGCCTGCTGCGCCGCGGCGGCGGCCTCCTCGGGCGAGACCGCCGTGAAGCTCAGCGTATCACCGGGGCGCAGCTGGGCCAGCCGGCCGAGATCCGGCCCGATCACCGTGGCGATCTTGGGGTAGCCGCCCGTGGTCTGCCGGTCGGCCAGCAGGATGATCGGCCGGCCGTGGCCGGGGATCTGGATGCTGCCATTGGCGATGCCGTCGGAGACGATATTGAAGCCGGCGGCGTGCTCGACCGCCGCGCCTTCGAGCTGGCAGCCCATGCGGTCGGCCCGGTTCGACAGAACGTAGCGGGCCGACAGGAAGGTGCTGATTCCTGCGTCGGTGAAGGCCTCCGCCTGCGGGCCCAGCACCACGCGCAGCGGGCCGGAAACCGAGGGCAGGCGCGCCCGGTCCAGCCGCAGCAGCGGGCCGGGCGGGGCCGCGCGCAGCGGCAGGCGCGCGCCTGCCTGGAGCGGGCCGCCGTCGAGCCCGCCGAGGCGCGAGCGCGTATGGGTCGACAGGCTGCCCAGAACCGGGGGCAGGTCGAGACCGCCGGCGATGGCGAGATAGCCACGCATGCCCGCGCGGGCCCGCCCGATCGCGACCCGGTCGCCGCGCGCCAGCTCATGTGCCTGCAAAGGCTCGGCCGGCCGGTCGTTGATCGTGAGCGCCATGTCGGCGCCGGCGAGCGCGATGCGGCACTGGTCGGCGTGAAGCGTGAAGCGCATGCCCGCCATGGTCATTTCCACCACGGCAGTGTCGGGAGCGTTGCCCACCAGCGCATTGGCGATGCGCATCGCGGCGAGATCCATCGCGCCCGAATTGGAAATGCCGACGCGCTGATAGCCGAAGCGCCCGGCGTCCTGCAGCGTGGAGAACAGGCCGCCGTCGAGAAGCGCGAGATGGGGGGCGTCGAGGCTGTCAGACATCGGGGCCGCCTCCCGGCGCGCTCTCGCGGCTGGCGACGATCTCGCCCGCCTCGGCGGCGGCCAGCATGTCGCGATAGGTGGGGGCGTCGATCGGGGCGAAGCGGATCCGGTCGCCGGCCGCGAACAGGAAGGGCTGGGCTCGCGCGGGATCATAGGAGCGCACCGGGGTCTGGCCGAGCAGGTGCCAGCCGCTCGGCACCTCGATGGGCGGCGAGATGGCGGCCTGGCGCCCGCCGATGGAGATGCTGCGCTCGGGCGTCTTCGGGCGCGGGTCGGTGCGCCGGCTGGTGTGGATGGCCTCCGGCAGGCCGCCGAGATAGGCGAAGCCGGGCGCGAAGCCGATCATGTAGACGCGGTACAGCGCACCGCTGTGCAGGGCGATCAGGGCCTCCGGGCTCAGCCCGTGCTGCTGTGCCACCGCTTCGAGGTCCACCCCGTGGGCGCCGCCATACAGCACCGGCACCCGCCAGAGCGTGCCGGCCTCCGCGCCCGTCGGCGCCTGTTCCAGCGCGCTCTCACAGGCGAGGACATGGGCGGCGAGGGCGGCGCGCGCGATCACCAGCGGATCGAACAGCACCAGCAGCGAGCGATAGGTCGGCACGGTCTCGCATATGCCCGCGACGGGGTGCCGGGCGAGGGCGCGGTCGAGCGCGATCACGCGCTCATTCACCGCCGCGTCGATGTCGCTGCCGAACTCGACGACGAGGCCGCTTTCTCCGGCATCGAGCAGGCGGGGAAAGGCGGGGCTGGAGGGGTTCATCAAGGCCGCGCCCGCTCGCCGCCCGGCGCGGGGATGGCCCGCGCCGGGTGTTGTGTCATGCGTCGTGTCTGGAAATATCATATTATATCAATGATTTAGTTGGTTCTGGGTGCGCGCGGGCCTTGCATGATCGTTCACGCGGGACGATCCGCAAAGATCAAATCGCAGGCAAGGTCTGCATAAAAATTCCACTTGAATTCCGTCGGTATACCAAAGAGGTTCCAATTAGCGACCCTTGATCCACCGCGCGTCCGGCTGTTGCCGGGCCCGCCCCTGCAATGGCGATTGCTTATGAAATTCGAGGAAGCCGGCACCATGGTGCTGCCCGCCGGCCACGGCAAGGCTCTCTGCCTGCGGGCGGGCTGGAGCGTGCGCGTGGTCAATCCCCATGGCACCCAGGCGCTGGACTTCTGGGCCTACAACGCGGCCGACCCGTCCGAATACCTGTCCATGGACAATGTGCGCTCGTTCAACTCGGTCGCCTATGTCGAGAAGGACACCGCGCTGGTGACCACCGAGCGGCGCCCGATCGTGTGCATGACCGAGGACACCTCGGCCGGCCAGCACGATACGCTGCTGTGCGCCTGCAACCCGGCGATCTATCGCGAGCTGGGCGTGAAGGGGTTTCACCGCAGCTGCGCCACCAACATGCACGAGGCGCTGGGCGAGATCGGGATGAAGATGGCGTTCACCCCGGCGCCGCTGAACCTGTTCATGAGCGTCGACGTGCGCCCGGACGGCTCGCTGGACCGCATCCTGCCGCGCTCCAAGCCGGGTGCCGCCGTGACGTTCCGCGCCGAGTTCGACGCCGTGCTGGTGTTCTCCAACTGCCCGCAGGACGTGACCACCATCAACGGCCCCGATAAGACGCCGCGCGACTGCGTGCTGGAAATCCTGCCGCCGGCGGACGCGGCGTGATGGCGGGGACCGGGACCACGGCCGCACCGCTGCTGCGCATAAGCGACCTGCGCAAGAGCTTCGGCGCCCATGAGGTGCTCAAGGGCATCTCGCTGGACGTGCATGCCGGCGAGGTGGTGTCGGTCATCGGGGCCAGCGGCTCGGGCAAGAGCACGTTCCTGCGCTGCATCAACATGATGGAAATGCCCGATGGCGGGGTGCTCGACTTCGAGGACTTCCGCTTCGATTTTGCGCCCGGCGCGCGCGGCCGGCCCTCGTCGGCGCAGCTGAGGGCGCTTCGCGCGCGCATCGGCATGGTGTTCCAGAGCTACAATCTCTGGCCGCACATGACGGTGCTGGAGAACGTGATCGAGGCGCCGATGCGGGTGAACGGCGTGCCGCGCAGCGCGGCCGTCGCCATAGCCGAGGAACTGCTGGAGCGTATCGGCCTCGCCGACAAGAGCGGCGCCTATCCCAGCCGGCTCTCCGGCGGACAGCAGCAGCGCGTCGCCATTGTCCGCGCGCTGGCGATGAAGCCCCGGCTGATGCTGTTCGACGAGGTGACCTCCGCACTTGACCCCGAGCTGGTGGGCGAGGTGCTCGCGCTCATGGCGGCGCTGGCGGAGGAGGGCATGACCATGCTGCTCGTGACCCACGAGATCGGCTTCGCCCGCGAGGTGTCGACCCGCACGGTGTTCTTCGACCAGGGCCTCATCGCCGAGGACGGCCCCCCGCGCGAGGTGCTGTACCAGCCCAGGAGCGAGCGGCTGCAGCAGTTTCTCAAGCGCGTGCTGCACGAGCACGTGGCCGGCGCGGGACTGACGGGGAACGGCGACAGCGCCATCGGAGGCCGGTCATGAGCTTCTCGGAATGGCTCGATTTCTTCATGCCCTATGTGCCGGGCTTCCTGCACGCCTCCTGGCTGGTGCTGGTGATCACGGTGCTGGTCATCATCGTCAGCTGGATCTGCGGGCTGCTGGTGGCGCTGGGCAAGGCCTCGCAGATCGGCATCATCCGGCAGGCCAGCGTATTCTACATCTGGTTCGTGCGCGGCACCCCGGCGCTGATCCAGATCTTCATCGTCTATTTCGGCCTGCCCCAGCTCGGACTCGGGCTGTCGCCCTTCGTCGCCGGCGTGCTGGCGCTGGGCATCAATAGCGGGGCCTATGTCGCCGAGATCATCCGCTCGGGCCTCTCGGCCATTCCCAAGGGGCAGGTCGAATCCTCGCTGGCGCTGGGCATGAGCCGGGGCGAGACGCTGCGGCGCATCGTGCTGCCGCAGGTGGTGCGCATCATCCTGCCGGCGATCACCAACGAGGCGATCTCGACGCTGAAGAACACCTCGCTTCTGTCCACCATCACGGTGGTCGAGCTGACGCTCTACGCCCAGACCATCATCGCCACCACCTTCCGCCCCTTCGAGTTCTACGCCGCGACCGCGGTCATCTACCTGATCATGACCACGATGCTGTCCCAGCTCGCGGCCGTGCTGGAGCGCCACAATGCCCGCTATGTCTGACCGCGTCCCCGCCACGGGTGTCCTGCCATGAGCGTCCTGCCGACCGATTCGCTCGCCAGTCCGCGCTTCTGCGGCGTGCCGACCTTCATGCGCCTGCCGCAGGCGACCACGCTGGAGGGGCTGGACGCCGCTATTATCGGCCTGCCCTCCGATTCCGGCGCCCCGTTCCGCACCGGCGCGCGCTTCGCGCCGCATGCGGTGCGGGCGATGTCGATCATGCTGCGGCCGATCAATCCCTATCGCGGTGGCATCAACGTGTTCGAGCGCCTGCGGGTGGCCGATGCCGGCGATGCGGCGGTGGTGCCGGGCTATCTGGAGGAGACGCTGGCGCGCATCGAGATGTCGGTGCGGGCGCTGGTGGAGGCCGGCCTCACCCCGTTCGGCATCGGGGGCGACCATTCGGTGACGCTGGCCGAGCTGCGCGCGGTGGCGGCGACCCACGGCCCGCTGGCGCTGATCCAGTTCGACTCCCACACCGACACCTGGGATAATTATTTTGCCGGCAAAAAATATAGCGCCGGCACGCCCTTCCGCCGCGGTATCGAAGAGGGGATCATCGACCCCTCGCACTCGATCCAGATCGGCATGCGCGGTTCGCTGTTCTCGCCCGACGATGTGAGCCAGTCGCTGGATCTGGGCTACGACGTAGTGACCACCGACGAGATGTTCGCGATGGGCATGCCCGCGCTTGCCGCGCGCATCGCCGCGCGGACCGCCGGGCGCCCGGCCTTCCTGACCTTCGACCTCGACTTCGTCGATCCCGCCGCCGCCCCCGGGGTGCAGACCCCGGAAGCGGGCGGGCCGAACGCGCGCGAGACGCTGGACCTGCTGCGCCGGCTCAAGGACATCCGCCTTGTCGGTGCCGACGTTGTCGAGCTGAGCCCGAGCTACGACCAGCCCGCGCAGATCACCGCGCTGCTCGCGGCGACGGTGATGGCCGAACTGCTCGCCCTGCGTGCGGAGGGCTGAACGCCGTCCCACCACCAACGCCTTGAATGAAGACCTGCCCAGAAAACCAAAAAGACGTGCCGCCACCTTCCATCAACCGCCAGGCCTGACAAAGGGGAACATCATGCGTCTTCCGTTTCTGACCGTACTTGCCGCCGCCGCGATCGGCGCCGTCATGTCCCAGCCGGTCGCCGCCCAGGAACTGGAATTGATCCAGCCGGGCAAGATCCTCATCGCCACCGAGGGCACCTATCCGCCCTTCAGCATGCGCGCGCCGGACGGCACGCTCGACGGCCTCGAGATCCGCGTCGGCAAGGAGATCGCCCGGCGGCTGAACCTCGAATACACGCCCGTCATCATCAAGTGGGAGTCGCTGCTCGTCGGCCTCGAAGCCGGCCAGTACGACTTCGCCTCCGACGCCATGGACATCACCGCCGAGCGCCAGAAGCAGGTGATGTTCGCCGATGGCTGGCTGGAATCGGGCGGGCGCGTGGTCACCAAGAAGGGCTCGGACATCAAGAAGGCCGCCGATATCAAGGGCCGCACCGTCGGCGTGCTGGTCGCCTCCACCTGGCAGAAGCTCGCCGAGGAGCGCGGCGCGACGGTGAAGACCTACAAGGCCGAATCCGACGCGCTGCAGGATCTCGTCAACGGCAATATCGACGGCGTCATCACCGATTCCATCGCCGCCGCCTACGCGATCCAGGAATCCAAGCTCCCGCTGACCATGACCGAGGATTATGTCAGCCACGTCCAGAAGGGCTTCCCCTTCAAGAAGGGCAAGCCGAACCTCGTCAAGGCGGTGAACAAGGCGCTGGCCGACATGGTTGCGGACGGCACCTATGCCAAGCTCACCACCCCGATCATCGGCTATTCGCCCGCGCCGAAGGATCCCATCCGCACGCAGTTCTGAGCGCGCGTCGACCCTTGCTGACAGGCACGCCGGCGTGTAGCCCGGCGTGCCGTCACGCATGACGAACAGGCAAGGCCACCCGTGGCGAGAGTTGAGATGACGGACAGGGACGAGGACAGGCCGGACATGCTGGAGCCGGCGCCGAAGGCGCTGAGCCAGATGGCCTATGACCGGCTGCTCGACCGGCTCATCAAGCGCGAGATTCCTGTCGGCTCGGTGCTGCAGGAGCGCCGGCTGGCCGATTCCCTCGACATCTCGCGCACACCGGTGCGCGAGGCGCTGAACCGGCTCGAAAGCGAGGGCTTCGTCACCCGCAAGCCCGGCCGCGTGCTGGTGGTGAAGGAGTTCTCCACCCGCGAGCTGATCGAGACGCTGCATGTCCGCCAGATCATGGAGAGCGAGGCCATCTCGCTGGCGGCGGCGCGCGTGCCGATGGAGGAGCTCGACGCGGTCGAGGCCGACATCCACGCCCTGCTCGCGACCCCCAACCCGAGCGCCGAGGCCGACTGGCAGGTCGACAGCCGGCTGCACCGGATGATCGCCACCCATAGCGGCAACGCCGTGCTGGCGGGTATGATCGAGAGCCTGCGGGTCAAGACCTACACCTTCAACCTCGACCGCGTGCCCGAGCGTTTCGACACCGGACACCGCGAACATCTGGTGATGATCGCCGCGCTCCGGCAGCGCGACCGCGACGCGGCGCGCGCGGCGATCCAGCAGCACATCGAGAACGTGAAGCAAAGCATCATTCTGAAGCTCAGCAGTATTTGAGGACGCAAATGTCTAGTCAGAAAATCAGCGAGACCACATGCGGCGTGTACATCATATCGCCGACGCCTTTCACCGAGGATGGAAGGCTGGATCTTGCGAGCACCGATACGCTGCTCGACTTCTATGACGCCAAGGGCGTGACCGGCATCACCATTCTCGGCGTGCTCGGCGAGGCCGGGAAGCTGACGCCGGACGAGGCGACCCAGTTCCTCGACCATGTGATGAAGCGCGTGGACGGCACGCTGCCGATCGTGGTCGGCGCCAGCAATCCGGGCACCGACAACCTCGTGCGCTTCGCCAACCGCGCGATGGAGAAGGGCGCCGCCGGGCTCATGATCGCGCCGCTGCCGGGGCTGAAGACGGACGACCAGATCTACGCCTATTGGGAGACGGTGCTGTCCCGCCTCGGACCGGATATCCCGGTGTGCTACCAGGACTATCCGCAGACCACGCAGGTGGTGACCTCGGTCAGCGTGCTGAACCGGCTGATCGACGACTTCCCCAACTTCGTCATGCTCAAGCATGAGGAAGGCTCGGGCCTGTCGAAGATCACCAAGCTGCGCGAGCGCTCGGATTCCGGCAAGGGGCGCCGCGTCTCGATTCTGGTGGGCAATGGCGGGCTCTATCTGCCGCAGGAGCTGCGCCGCGGCGTCGATGGCGCCATGACCGGCTTCGCCTATCCCGAGATGCTGGTCGAGGTGTGTGCGAAGTTCCACGCCGGCGCGGTGGAGGAAGCCGAGAACCTGTTCGACATCTACCTGCCGATCCTGCGCCACGAACAGCAGCTCGGCTTCGGGCTCGCGGTGCGCAAGGAGATCCTGCGCCGGCGCGGGGCGATCGCCTGCTCGATCACGCGCCATCCCGGCCCGCGTCTGACGGCGCGCGACCACCAGGAACTCGACGAGCTGATGGCGCGCCTCGACGCCAAGCTGGGGAAGTGAACGATGGATCTTGAACTCAACGGACGCACCGCCCTCGTTCTCGGCTCCAGCCGGGGGCTCGGCGAGGCGATTGCCCGCACGCTGGCCAAGGAAGGCGCGCGCGTCATCATCAGCGGGCGCAACGCCGCGCGCGTCGCCACCGTGGCGGCCGAGATCCGCGCGGCGGGCGGGGCGGCCGACGAGCTGGTGCTGGACCTCGCCGATCGCGACGGGCTGACCGCCGCGCTCGACGCGCTGACCACCCCGGTCGACATCCTCATCAACAACAGCGGCGGCCCGCCTCCCGGCCCGGTGGCACAGGCTTCCGCCGAGCAGTGGAGCGCCAGCTTCGAGGCCATGGTGGGCGCGATCTTCGCCATCACCACGAAGCTGCTGCCGGGCATGCGCGCGCGCGGCTATGGGCGGATCGTCAATCTGGTGTCGTCCGGCGTGGCCCAGCCCATTCCCAATCTCGGCCTGTCCAATGCGCTGCGCGCCTCCATCGTCGGCTGGGCCAAGACGCTGGCGGGCGAGGTGGCCAAGGACGGGGTGACGGTGAACTGCGTGCTGCCCGGCCGCATTCACACCTCGCGCGTCGACGAACTCGACGCGGCGGCCGCCAAGCGCACCGGCTCCACGCCGGACGCGGTGGCGGAGGCCTCGCGCGCTACCATTCCCATGGGCCGCTACGGCGACCCGCAGGAATTCGCCGATGTGGTGACGTTTCTGGCCAGCGCGCGGGCAAGCTATGTCACGGGCACGCAGGTGCGCGTCGATGGCGGGCTGATCCGCGGGCTGTAAGCCGAGGCCGGGCGGCGCGCCGCCCGGTTTCGCGCCGGTCAGATCGTTGAAAGGTGACGGATGATCGACGCCTTGACGTTGTCGATGTGGCGGACCATCGCCGCACCGGCCTCACCTGCATCGCCGCGCTCGATGGCGGCGATGATGTCGATATGCTCGCGATAGACCGCGCCGGCCCGGTTCGGCATGCGCCCGAGATCGAAGATGCGGGTGCGCCGGCGCAGGTCGCGGATCATGTTCGCCATCAGCGGGTTGCCGGCCGCCATGGCGATCTCGCCATGCATGGCGTCGTCAATGGCCGCGCTTGAGGCCGCATCCTCGGCGGTGTGGCCGTTTTCGCCACCGGCCGTGAGGGCCTCCAGCTGGCGGCGCAGGCCTTCGAGGCGGGACAGGTCGATCCGCCCGATACAGAGCCGGGCCGCCTCTGGTTCCAGCAGACGGCGGATGTTCAGCACCTGCATGTATTCGGGCACGGTCATCTGCCGCACTTCGAGGTAGCGCGTGCCGCGCCGCTTGAGCAGGCCCTCACTCTCCAGCATCAGCAGGGCATCGCGCAGCGGGGTGCGCGAGACGTCCAGCGCGTCCGCCAGCCGCCGTTCGGTGAGCACCTCGCCCCCGCGCAGCCGGCCCGAGAAGATCATGTCCTCCAGGCGTCGATGCACCTCGCGGGCAAGGCGGCGCGGGGCGGCTTCGTCAAGGGCCGGCTCGTTCATCGTGTCCTGCTCGGGGTGACAGGCGGCGGCGTCCGCGTGCGGGGAGGGAGGTTTCTGTCTAGCGGCGAACGCGGATCGAGGCAATCGCGCGCGGCCGCACGATGGACGCGAAACCGTGTCGCTACAGGCGATTGCGCGGGCGCTCGGAGGGCGGCGGGGTGGCCGACACCGCATTGTCGAGATGCGTGCGCAGCAGGGTCGCGGCGTGGGCCGGCTCGCCGGCCTCCAGCGCCTCGATGATGGCGAGATGCTCCTCGACCCAGTCCCTGACGCGGCGCCGATTGGCGTAACCCTGATATTCGAGCAGACGCCGCAGCCGGTTCTGCTGCTGCACGCACTGGACGAAATAGGGATTGCCGCCGAACCCCGACAGCGCCTCGTGAAAGCTGGAATCGAGCGCGAACAGCGCGCTGGCCTTCATGTCCGAGGCGGCGCTGGTGAGGGCGTATTCGTGCTCGGTGCGCAGGCGTGCCAGCGCGGCGTGATCGAGCCGGAAGCTGGGTAGCAGCAGCGCGGCGGGCTCCACGGTGCGGCGGAAATCGTAGCTGTTGATGAGCGCCCGCTCGGAATCCAGCGTCGGCAGGAAGTGCCAGCCCTGCCCCTTGTTGCGCACCACCAGTCCCTCGTCGGCCATGCGGGTGAGGGCGCGCAGCATGACGGTGCGGTTGACGCGGTAGCGGCGCGCCAGCTCGGTCTGGGTGAAGGAGGCAGCAAGATCATCCGCGAGCCGGTCGCGCAGCAGCGCGGCATAGAACGCTTCCTCCGGCATGGAGGGAATTTCCAGCGCGTGCTGGTGGGTGATCGCGTCCCATGACACGGCGAGGAAGAAGCCGTGGCGCGGGCGCGCGGCCACCACGCCACACTCCGCCAGCAGGGTGAGCGCGGCGCGGACCGGCGTGCGCGAGACCGAAAGCTCGGCGGCCAGCCACTGCTCGGTCAGATGGTGCCCCGCCGGCAGATGCAGCGTGGCGGCCAGCTCCAGAATGAGATTGGCGAGGGCGTGGCGTGCCTGTGTCTTGTCGCGGCCGGGCATCTGCTTCAAGGGTTCGAGGACCGGGACAGCTTATCGGCGAGAAATTCGCGTGCAAGTGGAATGCGTTGCAGCGCCGTCCCGGGGTCGGTCGGGCGGAGGGCCGTGGCGGCGGCCCTGCGCGTCTCTGGACGGCGGACAGGATGGGGATTAGATCGCTAGCCATGCGTCCGGACCTCATCATCTTCGACTGCGACGGCGTGCTGATCGACAGCGAGGTCCTCAGCGCCCGTGCGCTGATCGACGAGCTTGCCGTTCACGGCGTCGTGGTGGATCTCGGCTTCGTGGCGCGCCACTTCATCGGCCGGTCCTATCCGGTGATCGTGACCGAGGTGCGCGGGCGGTTCGGGGTCGAACTGCCCGGCCATTTCGAGCAGGACTACCGCACCCGCCTGCTCGCCAGCTTCGAGGAGCGGCTGAGCGTGATGGCCGGCGCGCTGGATACGGTCGAGGCCCTTGAGGTCGCCTACTGCCTGGCGACCTCCTCCAGCCCGGCGCGGCTGGCCGCTTCGCTGCGGATCACGGGGCTGGACCGGCTGTTCGCGGGACGGGCCTTCACCGCCAGCGAAGTCGCCCGTGGCAAGCCGGCGCCCGACCTGTTTCTTCATGCCGCCGCGCGGATGGGGGCCGATCCCGCCGCCTGCGTGGTGATCGAAGATAGTGCCGCCGGGCTCCTCGCGGGGCTCGCCGCCGGGATGCAAGTGTGGCATTTCACCGGCGGCAGCCATTTCGCCGAAGCGGCGATGGGGTTGCCCGAGGGCCTTCGGCCCCATCATAGCTATGCGAGCTTCGCCGAACTGAGGGCGGCGATGCCCGATCTTTTTCTCCCGCCCGTAGGGGTCGCAAACCCGGCATGAACCTGCCCGTTCCCGATAGCACCGACGACCAGGCCGCCCGCGCGGCCTGGCTGTATTATGTCGGCGGCCTGACCCAGGACCAGATCGCGAGCGAGATGGGGCTGTCGCGCCAGCGCGCGCAGCGTCTGGTGAGCCGCGCGGTGGCGGCCGGTCTCATTCATGTGCGGCTCAATCACCATCTGGCGACCTGCCAGGCGCTGGAATCGGCGCTGCGCGAGCGTTTCAGCCTGGTGCGCTGCCGGGTGATGCCCGGGCTCGGCCCGGACCGCGACCCGGTGCGCTCCATCGCTCCCGCCGCGGCGGCCGAGATGGAGCGCGTGCTGCGCGAGCCGCGCTCCCTGGTGATCGCGCTCGGCACCGGGCGGGCGCTGCGCGCCATGGCCGAGGCGCTGGGGCCTGCGGAAGCGCCGCAGCACCGGCTGGTCTCGCTGCTCGGCAACATCGCCCCCGACGGGTCGGCGTCCTATTTCGAGGTCATCATGCGGCTGGCGGAGAAGGTGCGGGCGCCGCACTATCCGATGCCGGTTCCGGTGATGGCCGACAGCGCGGAAGAGAACGCCGCGCTGCAGTCGCTCGGCGTGCTGCATAAGGTGCGCGACCTCGCCCGCACCGCCGACGTCACCTTTGTCGGCATCGGGCAGATGAGCGACGACGCCCCGCTGCTGACCGATGGCTTCCTCACCGCCGACGAGCTGCACGAAATCCAGACGCTGGGGGCGGCGGGGGAGGTAGCCGGGTGGATCTTCGATGATTCCGGCCGCTATCTCGATCTCGCGATCAACAAGCGTCTGACCGGTGTCCGGGTGCCGGCGACAAGCCCGGAACGCCCGGTCATCGGCATCACGGCGGGGGCGTCCAAGGTACGCGCCGCCACCGCCGCGCTGCGGTCCGGGATTATCAACGGACTGGTCACCGACGAGCCGACGGCTGTCGGTATTCTGAAGCTTTCTCTGTAGGTTGGACGCCGGCGCTCGCGGCCGCCGAGCCCCGCGTGGCGCGCGCCGGGCCGGCACCTCGCGGCGCGGCGCGGCACTCTTTCGACCCCTTTCTCCAAACCGCGCGTCACCACCGCGACGGCAAGGTCCAGGCCCGGCGTACCCCGCGCTGCAGCATGGAAGAAACTTGACGTTGCGCGGATTGCCATGAATATTTGCCCACAAGGCGATGAATTGCTCAAATCGCCACTAGGGAGGAGAGACATGACCGTTTCGTTCCGCGCGCTTATGGGCGTGCCGCTGCTGCTTGCATTCGCGGGCACCGCTTCCGCCGAAACCACGATCACCGTCGCGACGGTGAACAATGGCGACATGATCCGCATGCAGCGCCTCATGCCGGACTTCTACGCCAAGCATCCCGACATCAAGGTCGAGTGGGTGACGCTGGAAGAGAACGTGCTGCGCCAGCGCGTGACCACCGACATCGCCTCCAAGGGCGGCCAGTACGACGTGCTGACCATCGGCAATTACGAAGTGCCGATTTGGGCCAAGCAGAACTGGCTCCTTCCGCTCGAAAACCTCGGCGCCGATTATGACCAGGCCGATCTGCTGCCGCAGGTGGCGCAGGGCCTGACCGTGGACGGCAAGCTCTATGCGGTACCGTTCTACGCCGAGAGCTCGATGCTGATGTACCGCACCGACCTGCTCGAAAAGGCCGGGCTGAAGATGCCCGAGAACCCCGACTGGGCCTTCATCACCGAGGCCGCGGCCAAGATGACCGACAAGGGCGCCGGCGTGTACGGCATGTGCCTGCGCGGCAAGGCCGGCTGGGGCGAGAACATGGCGTTCCTCACCTCCATGAACAATTCCATGGGCGGCCGCTGGTTCGACATGGAGTGGAAGCCCCAGTTCGACAGCGCCGAATGGAAGAAGACGCTGGACACCTATCTGAAGCTGATGACCGAGTACGGCCCCCCCGGCGCCTCCTCGAACGGCTTCAACGAAAATCTCGCCCTGTTCCAGACCGGCAAGTGCGGAATGTGGATCGACGCCACCGTCGCCGCTTCCTTCATTTCCAACCCGAAGGAATCCAAGGTCGCCGACAAGGTCGGCTTCGCGCCGGCGCCGGTCCGCGAGGGCGGCAAGAACCACGGCAACTGGCTGTGGTCGTGGAACCTCGCCATTCCGGCGACCTCGTCCAAGGCCGATGCGGCGAAGACCTTCGTGGCGTGGGCAACCTCGCCGGCCTATACCGCGCTGGTCGCGGAGAAGGACGGCATCGCCAATGTGCCCCCCGGCACGCGCACCTCGCTCTATGAGAACCCCGAATATCTCAAGGTCGCGCCCTTCGCCAAGATGACGCTGACCGCGATCCAGTCGGCCAACACCCAGCACCCCTCCGACCAGGATGTGCCCTATACCGGCGGGCAGTTCGTGGCGATCCCCGAGTTCCAGGCGATCGGCACCACGGTGGGCCAGCAGTTCTCGGCCGCGCTCGCCGGCCGGTCCTCGGCGGCCCAGGCGCTCACCGCGGCCCAGGCCCTCACCAGCCGCGAGATGACGCGCGCCGGCTATCCCAAGTAGGGAACGCCTCGTCCTGTCATCATGGGGGCGGCCGGTCCGGCCGTCCCGCGCCGGCGGGCTGATGCGAGGCGGTTCGGGAATGTGTCTCCCGGATCGCGCGCGTGGGGTCATCTCCCCCGTCCCGAACGCCAGCGCCCTGTCCCGTTGCCAGCACGCCCGCGGCCTCGCGCCCGCGGGCGGCTCCAGCCAAGGTCCCTGTTCCGATGGCGACGCAAGCTTCACGCACGGCAGGCCGGCTTATGCTCTCCCCGGCGGTGCTCCTGCTGTTCCTCTGGATGATCGTGCCGCTGGGCATGACCATCTACTTCTCCTTCCTGCGCTTCAATCTCCTGATGCCGGGAACGGAGACCTTCACCGGGCTCGAAAACTACTACTACTTCTTCACCGACCCGGCTTTCTGGCCCGCGCTGACCAACACGCTGGTCCTGGTCTTCGCCGTGCTGGCGATCACCGTGATCGGCGGCACCGGGCTCGCGGTGCTGCTCGACCAGCCGATGTGGGGCCAGGGCATCGTGCGCATCCTGGTCATCGCGCCGTTCTTCGTCATGCCCAGCGTGTCCGCGCTGGTGTGGAAGAACATGCTGATGAACCCGGTGAACGGGCTGTTCGCGGCCGCTGCGCACGCGCTGGGGCTGCCGGCATTCGACTTCTTCGCCGACGCCCCGATGGCCTCCATCGTCGCCATCGTGGCCTGGCAATGGCTGCCCTTCGCCACGCTGATCCTGTTCACCGCGATCCAGAGCCTCGACCGCGAGCAGATGGAAGCGGCCGAGATGGATGGCGCCGGCCCGATCTGGCGCTTCGTGCACCTGACCGTGCCGCACCTGATGCGGGCGATGACGGTGGTGGTGCTGATCCAGACCATCTTCCTGCTGTCGGTCTTCGCCGAAATCCTGGTGACGACGAATGGCGGGCCGGGCACCGCGTCCACCACGCTCACCTTCCTCGTCTACATGCAGTCCATGCTCCAGTTCGATGTCGGGCTGGGCTCCGCCGGCGGCATCGTTGCTGTCATTCTCGCCAACATCGTCGCGATCTTCCTGATGCGGATGATCGGCAAGAATCTGGAGGGATGAGATGGCACGCGAGGTTTCAAAAGGCCGCAAGACCGTCACCACCGTGTTCGCCTGGGCGATCGGGCTGCTGATCTTCTTCCCGATCCTCTGGACCGTGATCACCTCGTTCAAGACGGAAGTGGAGGCGGTTTCCTCGCATCCCTCCTTCCTGTTCTTCGACTGGACGTTCGAGAACTACGAGACCGTCAATTCGCGATCGGACTATCTCGCGCATTTCTGGAATTCGGTGGTGATCTCGGTCGGCTCCACGCTGGTCGGGCTCGTCATCGCGGTTCCCGCCGCCTGGTCCATGGCCTTCGTGCCGGGCCGGCGGACCAAGGACCTGCTGATGTGGATGCTCTCCACCAAGATGCTGCCCGCGGTCGGCGTCCTGGTGCCGATCTACATGCTGGGGCGCGATGCCGGGCTGCTCGATACCAAGACCGGCCTCGTTATCGTGCTGACCATGGTCAACCTGCCGATCATCGTCTGGATGCTCTACACCTACTTCAAGGAAATTCCCGGAGAGATCCTGGAGGCCGCCCGCATGGACGGCGCCACGCTCTCCTCGGAGATCCTTTACGTGCTCACGCCGATGGCGGTACCGGGGATCGCATCCACGCTGCTGCTCAATGTGATCCTCGCCTGGAACGAGAGTTTCTGGACGCTGAACCTCACGGCCGCAGGCGCGGCCCCGCTCACGGCCTTCATTGCCAGCTATTCGAGTCCCGAGGGGCTCTTTTACGCCAAGCTGTCGGCCGCCAGCACCATGGCCATCGCACCGATCATGATTCTGGGCTGGTTCAGCCAGAAGCAGCTCGTGCGCGGGCTGACCTTTGGCGCCGTGAAATAGGGAGAGACCCATGGGCGAGATTGTCCTGTCTCAGGTCAAGAAATCTTTCGGCGGCGTGTCGATCATCCAGGGCGTCGACCTCACCATTCCCGATGGCGAGTTCGTGGTCTTCGTCGGCCCGTCCGGCAGCGGAAAATCCACCCTGCTGCGGCTGATCGCGGGGCTGGAGGATACCACCTCCGGCATCATCTCGATCGACGGCAAGGATGCGACCAACCTGCCGCCCGCCCGGCGCGGCCTGGCGATGGTGTTCCAGAGCTATGCGCTCTACCCGCATATGAGCGTGCGCAAGAACATCGCCTTCCCGCTGCGCATGGCCGGTGTTTCCGCGCAGGAGCAGGAGCGCAAGGTGGAGGAGGCGGCGAAGGTGCTGAACCTTGGCCCCTATCTCGACCGGCGCCCCAGCCAGCTCTCCGGCGGCCAGCGCCAGCGCGTGGCCATCGGCCGTGCCATCGTGCGCGAGCCGGCGGCCTTCCTGTTCGACGAGCCGCTGTCCAATCTCGACGCGTCGCTGCGTGTCTCGATGCGGCAGGAAATCTCCGAGCTGCACCAGACGCTGAAGACCACCATGATCTACGTCACCCATGACCAGGTCGAGGCCATGACCATGGCCGACCGCATCGTGGTGCTCAATGCCGGGCGGATCGAGCAGGTGGGCAGTCCGCTGGAGCTGTACCGCTCGCCGGTCAATCTCTTCGTCGCCGGCTTCATCGGCAGCCCGAAGATGAACCTGTTCGAGGGTCCCGAAGCCGAGAAGCACGGCGCGCACACGCTGGGTATCCGGCCCGAGCACATCGACATCCTTGAGGATGGCCCCTGGAAGGGCAGGGTCGGGCTTTGCGAGCACCTGGGTTCCGACACCTTCCTCAAGACCGAGGTCGAGGGCGTCGGCGAGATCAACGTGCGCGCCAGCGGCGAGGTCTCGCTTCGCTTCGGCGATCGGATCGGGCTGGCGCCGCAGCAGGACAAGCTCCACCGCTTCGACAGTGCCGGGAAGGCCATCTAGATGAGTACGACGCTGCCCGACGTCCAGCTTCCCGCCTATGACCGCGCCCGGCTCACGCCCGGCATCGTTCATATCGGGCTGGGCAATTTTCACCGCGCCCATCAGGCGGTCTATCTCGACGACCTGTTCGCGCTCGGCGAGGGCCATGACTGGGCGATCATCGGTGCCGGCGTGCGCCCGCCCGATGCCCGCATGCGCGAGGCGCTCAAGGCGCAGGACTGCCTCTCGACCGTGATCGAGCTGGACCCCAGCGGGCGCCGCGCGCGCCGCATCGGGGCGATGATCGACTTCCTCCCGGTCGAGCCCGGCAATGGCGCGCTCATCGCCGCCATGACGAAGCCCGAGATCCGCATCGTCAGCCTGACGGTGACGGAGGGCGGCTATTTCATGGACCCGGCGGGCCAGCTCGACGCCGGCGCCGCCGATATCCGGGCGGACGCCGCCAGTCCGGCCGCGCCCGTCACCGCCTTCGGCGCCATTCTCGCCGCCCTGAAGGCGCGCCGGGCGGCGGGTACCTCGCCGTTCACCGTGATGTCCTGCGACAACCTTCCCGGCAACGGGCATGTCACCCGGCAGGTGGTGGTCGGCCTTGCCCGCCTGTTCGACGCCGAATTGGCCGACTGGGTCGACGCTCATGTGGCGTTTCCCAATGGCATGGTCGACCGCATCACCCCCGCGACGGGCGAGCGCGAACGTGCGATGGCGGCGGCGTTCGGGCTCGATGACCCGGTGCCCGTCACCTGCGAGCCGTTCCGGCAATGGGTGCTGGAGGACGATTTTCCCGCCGGCCGCCCGGCGCTGGAAAAGGTCGGCGTCATCTTCACCGACCAGGTCCACGCCTATGAGACGATGAAGATCCGCATCCTCAATGGCGGTCATGCGCTCATCGCATACCCGGCGGGGCTGATGGACGTCCATCTGGTTCACGAGGCGATGGAGGAGCCGCTGGTCTCCGCCTTTCTCGACAAGGTCGAGCGCGAGGAGATCATTCCCATCGTGCCCCCGGTGCCCGACACCGATCTGTCCGGGTATTACAGCGTGATCCGCGAGCGCTTCTCGAACCCGGAGGTGGCGGACACGGTGCGCCGGCTCTGTCTCGATGGTTCCAACCGGCAGCCGAAATTCATCCTGCCCTCGATCCGCGACAACCGTGCGGCCGGGCGCGTGCCGAAGGGTTTGATTCTGGGAACGGCGCTGTGGTGCCGCTACTGTGCCGGCAGCACCGATTCCGGCACCGTCATCGAGCCCAACGATCCTAACTGGGACGCGCTGACGGCGCGGGCGCTCCGCGCCAGGGACGAGCCCGCGCACTGGCTCGCCATGAGCGAGGTCTATGGCGAGCTTGGCCAGGACGCGGAGGTTGTGGCCGCCTTCGCCGCCGCGCTCGACGCGCTGTGGAGCCGGGGCGCCCGGGCGGTGCTGACGGACTATCTCGGCGGCTGAGCCCGCCGTTTCGCGGCAAGGACCAGACAGATGCCTGACCCCAATCCGACGCCGCCGGCGATTTTGTGTGCCGGCGAGGCGTTGATCGACATGGTCCCGCGCACGACGCCGGAGGGGCAGGCCTTCCTGCCCCTGCCCGGTGGATCGGTGTTCAACACCGCGATCGCTGCGGGTCGTCTGGGGACCCGTACGCTGTTCTGGTACGGGCTTTCGACCGACATGTTCGGCGATCAGCTGCGCGCGGCGCTCAGGGACGCACGGGTCGATACCCGGTTGTGCGTGCCGGCCGAGCGGCCGAGCACACTGGCCTTCGTGACACTGGTCGAGGGGCAGGCGCGCTATCTGTTCCTCGACGAGAACACCGCCGGCCGCCTGCTGACACCCGCGGACGTGCCCGAGGTGCCCACCGAGGTGGCGGCGCTGTTCATCGGCGGCATCAGCCTCGTCGGCGAGCCGGTCGGCGGCGCCATGGAGGCGCTGGCCACCAAGGTCGCCGGCGATGGCCTGAACCGGCTGATCATGCTCGACCCCAACATTCGCCCCGGCTTCATCCGCGACGAGGCGGCCTATCGCGCCCGCATCGAGCGGCTGATCGGGCTCAGCCATGTGGTCAAGCTCTCCGACGAGGACCTGCTCTGGGTGACTGGGCCGGGCGATCTCTTCACCCAGGCGCGCAAGGTGCTGGCGATGGGCCCCGAACTGGTGCTGGTGACGCTGGGCGCGCACGGCGCCCGCGCCTTCGGCCGCGCGTGCGAAGTGCAGGCGCCGGCACCCGCCGTCACCGTCGCCGACACGGTCGGGGCCGGCGACACCTTCAATGCGGGCTTCCTTACCGCGCTGGCGGAGCGCGGCGCGCTGGCGCCCGACCTCCTGGCCCAACTGCCGGCCGAGGCGGTTGGCGAGGCGCTGGCCTTCGCGGCGCGGGCCGCGGCGATCTCGGTGACGCGGGCGGGAGCCAACCCGCCCTGGCGGGACGAGCTGGGCTGAACGCGTCATCGCGGCGCTGAATCGGCCGGGAGATCCGGCGGGCATTGTCTTGCGTAACAGGGGCGCCTGCCTTTTGCCCGGTACGCGAGGTCGCCATGAAAAGAAGCCTGTTCCTTCTTCTGCCGCTTCTCGTCTCCACCCCTGCGCTGGCAAACCCGTCCAGCTCCCAGGCCCATGGCGTGTGGATGCGCGGGGACGGCAATGCGCGGGTGCGGATCGCGCCCTGCGGAGACAAGATCTGCGCGACAAATGTCTGGATCAAGGACACGTCGGGCGGCGAGTCGGTCGGCGACCGGCTGGTGCTGACGCTGGAGCCCGGCGCGGGTGGCGGGTTCGAGGGGACCGCCTACGACCCGCAGCGCGACCTCACCTATTCGATGTTCATGAGCGTCCAGCCCAACAGCCTGCAGACGCGCGGCTGCGTTCTTGCCGAGCTGCTGTGCAAGACCGTGTCCTGGTCACGGGTGAAATAGGCGCCGCGGCGCCTGTTTCCTTCGCCTAACCCCGCAACCGGTACAGCCCGACATCGATGGCGCCGGAGCGGAAGCCGCCTTCGCAATAGCTCAGATAGTATTCCCACAGCCGCCGGAACTCGGCGTCGAAGCCGAGCGGCTCCAGCTGCTGGCGCGCATTCAGGAAACGGGTTCGCCATTCCTTGAGCGTGCGCGCATAGCTCTGGCCGAAACACTCGGTGTCGACGAGTTCCAGCCCGGCGTCCCGCGCGTGCTCGGCGATATGGGTCTTGGTCGGCAGCATGCCGCCGGGAAAAATGCGGCGCTGGATGAAGTCGGTATTGCGCCGGTAGCCCTCGAACCGGTCCTCGGCGATGGTGATGACCTGGAGCACCGCCGTGCCGCCCTGGACGAGGCAGGCGCGCAACCGGGCGAAATAGGTCGACCAGTAGTTTTCTCCCACGGCCTCGAACATCTCGATGGAGACGACACGGTCATAGCGTTCGTCTAGCTCGCGATAGTCCTGGAGCCGCAGCTGCGCGCGGCCAGGAAGGCCCTCGCTGGTCTCGATCATCGTCTGGCCATAGGCCAGCTGCTCGCGTGACAGGGTGATGCCGGTCACGTCCGCGCCGCGCCGGGCGAGCGCCATCGCCAGCCCGCCCCAGCCGCAGCCGATTTCCAGCACGCGCTGGCCGGGCGCGACATCGAGCAGTTCGATGATCCGCGCCAGTTTCGCCTGCTGCGCTTCCTCGAGCGACTGGTCCTCACGGGCGTAGAGCGCCGACGAGTAGCTCATCCCCGGATCGAGCCAGGCTTCATAGAATGAATTGCCGAGATCGTAGTGGAACGAGATGTTGCGCCGGCTCCCCGACCGGGAGTTGGAACGCAGCGCGTGACGCAGCCGGTTCCACAGCCGCACCGGGGGCAGGGCGTCGATGCGCGCGGCGATGCGCGGGACGTGGTGGGCGGCCAGTTCGATGAAGGCGGCGAGGTCTGGGCTGGACCAGTCGCCCGCGACATAGGCGTCGGACAAGGCGACATCGCCGCCGGTGAGAAGGCGGCGCAGGGCGCGCCAGCGATGCAGAACCACCACGGCCTCCGGTCCCAGCACGGGGCCGTGGGCGGTCAGGCGCCGCCCTTCCGGCGTCACCACGGTGAGGCCGCCAATGGCGAGACGATCGAGCAGCCGCGCCAGCATCATCTCGCGCAGGTTGGCGCGGCCGGGGGGGTGCGTCACCGTCCGGGGCTGCCCGTCAAACGTATCGGCGTCGGTATGCAACGGCGCTGTCTTCATGGGCGCTGTCCTCAAGGCCGGGGTGCCGGTGAAAGGCCGGCGGGCGAAACGCTCACCGGCCTCTCGGGAGCGGGCGGGCGCTGGCGCAGGCCGACGCCCCTGGCAAAGATCTTCAACGCTTCCCAATGAATACCAGCAGTCACCTTGGCGGTCATCAGCGGGTAGGCGAGCAGGGCGCGCAGCAAGTGCCGGTCGGTAAGCGGGCGCCGCCTGGCCGCATGCACCGCGCTCAGCACCGGCCCTTCGGCATCGCTGGCGAGGATCGCGATCCGCAGCTCCTCGCCGGGCGGGCGCACGCGGAAGGAATAGGTCAGGTCCATGTCCATGAAGGGCGACACGTAGAACCGCTTCGCCGCCTGCTGGCGCAGCACCGCGCTGTCGCCTTCGCCCTCGGCGACGGGGATGAGGTAGCTGTGGCGCTGGCCGAACGTGTTGCTGACCTCGTAGAGCACGGCGAACAGCCGGCCGCTGCGGCGGTAGCAGAAATACACGCTCAGCGGATTGAAGGCGTAGCCGAACAGGCGCGGCATGGTGAGGAGCCGGATCGGCCCGCCATCGGGCGCCAGCCCCGCCGCCATCAGCTGGCGTTCCACCTGCGCCTTGAGCGGCTCGCCCTCGCGCCCGGCGCCCTCCGCACCTGCGTCCGCGACCGGGCCATAGTCGCGATCATGGAAGCTGAAGGCGTTGAAACGGTTGCGCGAGAACAGGCGCAGCCGGGCGTCCAGCGCGTCGATCTCGTCGAGATCGAGCAGGAAGGAGCAGAGCCGGTAGGCAAGGCGGTGGCGGCGCGGCTTGAGCCGCACATGCATCACCGATCCCGCATAGAGGGCGGATGTTGGTTCCACTACGGGACAAGCTCCAGTTCGGCGCTGACCTTGGGGCGGCGCGAAAGCGGGATGCGCCCGGATTCATCGGCCACGGTCCAAGGCCGGCGAACGCCTCCCAGCGCTTCGGCGACCGCGAGCCCGGACTGAAGACCGTCCTCGTGAAAACCCGCGCCGAAATAGGCGCCGCAATACCAAACGCCGCGTTCGCCCTGCAGTTCCCACAGCCGTTCCTGTGCGCCCATGGCCTCGATGTCGAACAGCGGATGCTCGTAGACCACGCGGTGGGCGACGCTCGCCGGATCGGGCGCTTCGATGGGATTGAGCGTGACGAAGAGCGGCGAGGTGGAGGGTAGCCCCTGCAGCTTGTTCATCCAGTAGGTCACGCACAGGCGCTCTTCCGTCCGCCGGTCCGCGAGGTAGTTCCAGGCCGACCAGACCGCGCGGCGGCGCGGCATCAGCCGGGGATCGGAATGCAATACCGCCTCGTTGCGGCTGTAGCCGAAGGCGCCGAGCAGCTCGGCCTCCGCCTGCGTGGGGCTGTCGAGCAGCGCCAGCGCCTGGTTGGCGTGGGTGGCGATGACGACATGGTCGAAGCCGCTTTCGGTGCCTGTGTCATCGACGAGCACCACACCGCCGGGCTGACGCCGCACCTGCCGGATCGGCGTGCCGGAAATGATCCGCCCGTGCATCGCGTCGCGCAGCCGCGCGACATAGGTGCGGCTGCCGCCGACCACGGTGCGCCAGGGCGGGCGACCGGTCAGCTGGAGCAGGCCGTGATTGTCGCAGAAGCGCACGAAGGCCGAGGCCGGGTAGCGCCCGACCTCGCTGGCGGCGGTTGACCAGATCGCCGCGGCCATCGGGTAGAGATGATCGTCGCGGAAGGGAATGCCGTAGCCATTTGCGTCGAGATAGGCGTCGAGGCTGAGCCGGCCCATGAAGGGCAGCTCGCCAGGGGCCGTGCGATAGAAGCGCAGCAGGTCGCGCAGCATCGAGGCGAAGCGGGACGAGACAAGATTGGCCGGCTGTCCGAACAGGCCGCGCAGGCCCGAACCGGAATATTCCAGCCGCCCATCATCCAGCGACACCGCGAAGGACATGTCCGACTCACGGGTGCGCACCTTCAGATGCGCGAACAGGGCGGTGAGATTGGGGTACGTCTTCTCATTATAGACGATGAAACCGGTATCGACCGGCGTGCCGGCCACTTCCACGGTATTGGAATGTCCACCAAGGCGCGATTCGGCCTCGAACAGGGTCACGTCGTGACGGGAGGAGAGCAGCCACGCCGCCGACAGCCCGGAAATGCCGCTGCCAATGACCGCGATCCTGAGCGACGATCCGGTCGCGAAATTCTGATGCATGTTCATGGGACGCTTCACCGGACAGGGGGAACGTTGAGGACGTTGTCATCACGTTACGCAGCCGGCTTTTGACTGGATCACCATTTGGGCGATGATCCGCCCACGCAGGTGCCGCGTATAGGGGAGCATGAATGCCCAGCTGGAACATGTCCGATCTGGCCGAAACGCTCCATCTCCGGATCAAGGATGGGGGCGGGTCTTGACGCATCCATTGGATGACGGCGCCATGCCGAGCGCGGATGAGCTGAACGGGCTCATCCTCCGGATCGCCCGCGACCGCGACCGGCAGGCCTATGGGCGGCTGTACCGGCACTTTGCGCCGCGAGTGACGGCGTTCCTGCGCAAATCCGGCCTGGCGCCGAATGTCGCGGAGGAACTCACCCAGGAGACGATGCTCTCCATCTGGCGCAAGGCGTCCTATTTCGATCCCGCGCGGGCGGGGGCGTCGACGTGGATCTTCACGATCGCCCGCAACCTGCGCATCGACCATTTCCGCCGCTCGCGCGTGGTGGAGGTGACTGAGAGCGAAATGCCGGAGGAGAGCGACCCCGCGCCTTCCGGCGAATCGATGCTGCTGACTTCCGAGCGCGAGGCCCGCGTGCGCACCGCCATGACGGCACTTTCCGACGAACAGGCGACGGTTCTGCGCCTCTCATTCTTCAGCGAGAAGGCTCATTCGGAGATCGCCAGCGAGCTCGGCATTCCGCTCGGCACGGTAAAATCGCGCGTGCGGCTGGCACTTGGCCGGCTGCGTGCGTTGCTGGAAGGCGAAACATGACCAGCCGTCATCACGCGACCGATGAAACCCTGATGCGCCTTGCCGCGGGCCAGTTGCCCGCCGGGCCGGCGCTTGTCGTCGCCACGCACCTTGCCACATGTCCGGTCTGCCGTGCCCGTCTCGCCGCGTTCGAGGCGGTGGGTGGCGCGCTGCTGGAGGAGATCGAGCCCGAGGCGATGCCGCCCGGGGCTTTCGCCGCCGCGATGCACGCGATCGACGAGGAAGAGCGGGCGCCGGCCGCGCCCTCCCTCCCGGCGCGTTCGCGCCCGTCTGCCGGACGAGGCCGCGCGCCCTCCACCCTTCCCGGCGGCATCGTCCTGCCGGCGCCGCTCAAGGAGTGCGAAATCGGCCCCTGGCGGTGGATCGGCATCGGCGTGCGCGCGAGCGCAGTGACGCTGCCGCACGACCCCTCGGCCCGCGTGACCCTGCTGCGCGTGGGGCCGAACCGGAAACTGCCCGAGCATGGCCATTTCGGCACCGAGTTCACCCAGGTTCTGGTCGGCTCCTTCTCCGACGAATTCGGGCGCTACATGCCCGGCGACCTGTCGGAGATGGACCAGGATGTCGAGCACCAGCCGATCGTCGATCCGGATGGGGAGTGCATCTGTCTCGCCGCGCTGGAGGGGGGCATGCGGCTGACCGGGTTCTTCGGTCGCCTGATCCAGCCCTTCGTCCGTCTGTAGCCGACCATGCGCGAAGCCCTTCTCCTCGCGCTTGCCGCGCTGGCGGGCGGAACGGCGAGCGCCTTTTTCGCCCCGGTGCAGGTGCTCAACGCGCTGGCGGGCCTTGAGGACCATCGGCGCGAAACCGACATCGCCTATGGCGAGGGGCCGCGCCAGCGTCTGGACGTCTACACCCCCACCGGTGCCGGCGAGGGGCGCCCGGTTGTCGTCTTCTTCTATGGCGGCGGCTGGGAGGAGGGCGAGCGTTCTTCCTACCGTTTCGTCGGCGCGGCGCTGGCGAGCCGGGGGTTCGTTACCGTCATTGCGGATTATCGCGTCTACCCTCAGGCGCGCTTCCCCGATTTCATCGAGGATGGCGCACGGGCGGTGCGCTGGGCGCGCGATCACGCCGCCGGGTTCGGCGGCGATGGCCGCAGGCTTGTGCTCGCCGGGCATTCCGCCGGGGCCCACATCGCGGCGATGCTGAGCTTCGACCACCAGTGGCTCAAAGCTGTCGGCCTCGATGCCGGGACCGACATCGCCGGGATGGTCGGACTGGCCGGCCCCTATGATTTCCTGCCCTTGCACAGCGCCACGCTGGCGACGATCTTCGGCCCTGAGGCGCAGCGCGCCCGCACCCAGCCGATCACTTTCGTCGACGGGCGCGGCCCGCCCGCCTTCCTCGCCACCGGCCCGAACGATCGCACCGTCGATCCCGGCAACACCGCGCGCCTGGCCGCGCGTATTCGCCAGCACGGGGGCGAGGTGACGACGCGGACCTATGACCGGGCCGACCATCGCACGCTGATCGGCGCCTTCGCCCGGCCGCTACGGCTGATCGCGCCGGTGCTGGACGACACGGCGGCCTTCATTCGCAAGACGACGGGGGAGGCGGCGCGCTCATGAGCCTTGCCCTGCTGATCCTCGCCCTCGCCGCCGCGCTCTCGCTGGCCATGGCGCTGGCGTGGGCCGTGGCCGAGCGCCGCGCCAATCATGGCTGGGTCGACACGATCTGGACCTTCGCGGTCGGCGCGGCGGGCGTGGCGGGCGCGGTGGCACCGGTTTCCGGCGAGGCCTGGTCCTTCCGGCAGGGTCTGGTCGCCGCACTGATCGCGCTGTGGTCGCTGCGGCTGGGCACGCACATTCTGGCCCGCACGCTCGGGGGCCATGACGACCCGCGCTATGTGGAGCTGCGCCGGGAATGGGGCCGGACGGCTTCGGCGCGCATGTTCAGGTTCCTGCAAATACAGGCCCTCGCCGGGTTTGTGCTGGTGCTCGCGGTGATGGCGGCGGCCCGCCATCCTTTGCCCGGCATAGGGCCGGGCGATGTGATCGGGGGGCTGCTCGTCGTCGTCGCGGTGCTCGGTGCCGGTATCGCAGATCGCCAGCTCGCCCGGTTTCGCGCCGCCCCCTCCAACCGGGGACGGGTGTGCGACGAGGGGCTGTGGTCGATGACGCGCCATCCCAATTATTTCTTCGAATGGCTCGGCTGGCTGGCCTATCCGGCGATCGCGATCGACCTCACGGGTGCCCACCCCTGGGGCTTCGTCGCCCTCCTCGCGCCGCTGCTGATGTACGCGCTGCTGGTCCACGCCTCGGGCATCCCGCCGACGGAGGCGCACATGCTGCGCTCGCGGGGCGAGGCCTTCCGTGCCTACCAGCGGCGGGTGAATGCCTTCTGGCCGGGACCGCCGCGCCACCCCTTGACCAACACACCAGGTGGAGATGCAGGAACATGAGCCTCATCGCATGTGCGGGCCGTCTCGCCGAACGCCTGCCGCTTCCCGATGCCCTCACCCGCATGGGCATCGAGAGGCTGGTCGATCGCACCCGCCGCGCACTGTCCGCCCTGCCGGAGGACGAGGAGCGCCGTTTTGCCGAGGCCATGGCGCAGCGCCCGATCGCGGAGCATCCCGAGCGCGCCAACGACCAGCACTACGAACTGCCGCCGGAGTTCTTCGCGCTCACCCTGGGGCCGCGCCGGAAATATTCCTGCTGCCTGTATGGGCAGGGTGCGCAGACGCTGGAGGCCGCCGAACGGCGCGCACTGGAGGTGAGTGTCGACCACGCGGCGCTGGCCGATGGCCAGAGCATTCTGGAACTAGGCTGCGGCTGGGGCTCGCTCACCCTGTTCATGGCCGAGCGCTTCCCCGCAGCACATATCGTGGCGGTGTCGAATTCGGCGCCGCAACGCGCCTTTATCGAGAGCGAGGCGCGCGCGCGCGGGTTCGGCAATGTCACCGTGGTGACGGCCGACATGAACGCGTTCCAGACCGAGGCGGTGTTCGACCGTATCGTCTCGGTGGAAATGTTCGAGCACATGGCGAACTGGCGCGCGCTGCTGGCGCGGGCGCGGGGCTGGCTGCGGCCCGATGGCCGCCTGTTCCTGCACGTGTTCACCCACCGCCGCACGCCCTACCGCTTCGACCACGGTGACGAGGCCGACTGGATCGCGCAGCACTTCTTCACCGGGGGCATTATGCCCAGCGAGGGGCTGGTGCGCTGCTTTGCCGACACGTTCGTCGTCGAGGAAAGCTGGCGCTGGAGCGGCAGCAACTACGCGCGCACAGCGCAGGACTGGCTGGCCAATTTCGATGCCAACCGCGCCCGGATCGACGAGGTGCTGAAGCAGGTCTACGGCACGGATGCCGCGCTGTGGCGGCGACGCTGGCGGCTGTTCTACCTCGCCACGGCGGGACTGTTCGGCCATCGCGACGGCGAGGAGTGGGGCGTCACTCACTACCGGCTGCGCGCCAGCGGGTGAGGCGGGTCAGGGAGCCTGACGGCCCATCAGGGCCTGGGTAATCAGCATCCCGGCGGTGGCGGAAACGCCGGTGAGCACCGTGCCCCAGATCATGTCGGCGGCCGTGACCAGCGTCGACCACTGGCGCAGCGTGGCCTGGTTGGTCAGGTCGTAGGTGGAATAGGCGACAAGGCCCAGCAGCGCGCCGAACAATAGCGCCGTGGTCCAGCGGCCGGAGGCGAGCGCGGGCTGTACCGCGAACACCACGATGCCGCCGACATAGATCAGATAGAACAGGACCGCGGGGGCGAGATTGGGCGTTTCGGCCAGCATGTCGCCGAGGCGTGGGCGGTACAGCCGGCTGGTCATGAGGCCGAGCCAGACCGCATCGATGGCGAGCATAACGAGCCCCGTCGCCAGATAGCTCACCAGATACCGCATCATCGCCGCCTTCATCGTCCGGGTTGAGGATATGGCAGGTACGAAGGCGACAGCGGATCGGATCACGGGCCTGGCAGGCGCGGCGGCCCGGCGAGGCGGCAGGCCATTGAGGGCCGGGCGGGAAGCGCCTCCCCGCCCGGAAGGCTCAGCCGGCGAACTGGGCGAGCAGCTTTTTGTCGACCTTGCAGATGTAGGTGTATTTCGGGTTCACCACCTGGGTGCACCGCGCCTCCGCAATCTGCCCGAGCAGCATGTAGGCTTCCGCGGCGGGAATGGCGTAGTCGTCTTCCAGCCAGTAGATCATTTCCTGGAAGGCGATCCGCATCGCGTCCTCCAGCGGGCGGGCGCAGCCGAGCGTGCAGATGTGCGTCGGCGTTTCGATCCGCGGATGAGCCAGCCGCGCCGGGGCGGGGGCGAGCGAAACCTTGACCGTCAGCGTGGCGCCGATCTCGATGGCGCCCATGCCGTTGGCCTCGCCGTCGCCCTGCAGCGCGTGGCAGTCGCCGAGGAAGAGATGGGCGCCCTCGTGGTTGACGCGGAACATCACCGTGTTGCCGGGGGTGATCTCCTGAACGTCGAGATTGCCGCCATGCGGGCCGTTGTCCACCGTGAGCACGGCGCCGGCGACCGGGGCCACGCCGGCAACGCCGATCATCGGCCGGACCGGAAGCTTCACCTTGTCGCTCCAGTGGACGATGCCGTCAGCGACTTCGACGACGCGGGTGAGGTGGCCGAACTCCTTCTGGCGCACCCAGTCCGGAAACATGCCCACGCCCGGCCACAGCGCGGTGAAGCCCAGCGTGTCGAGTTCCATGCCGACGATGTCCAGCACCAGCATGTCGCCGGGCTTGGCGCCCTTCACCTCGATCGGGCCCGTGGCGCCATTGACAAAGGGGAAGGTGACGTCGGCCTCGGTCAGTTGCTGGCCGAGATGGCGAATGGTGCCGTCATTGGCGTTGATGGCGCATTCGACGACGAAGGTCTCGCCCGGTTCGACGTGGGCGATGAAGCCGTCATTTGCCGACAAAGCATATTTGATGTTGCCGGCCTTGCTGACACGCTGGGTCATGGTCACTCCATGGGCACTGGGATGGGCGCAAAAGGCTTGAAGGGGCGAAGGAAGGCGCAAAGGCACGGGTCTTCGGCGTCTCCTCAGGCGAGGCGGCGCCAGGGCATGAGCAGGCGTTCCACCTTGCCGACGATAAAGGTTAGCAGCAGGGCGAGCGCGATGGTCGCCACGAGCGCGGCGAACACCTTGGGGATGATGTAGAGCGAGCCGGCCTTGAAGATGGCGTGGCCCAGCCCCTCCGATGACGACATGAACTCGCCGACGATGGCGCCGATGAGCGCGAAGCCGACGGTGAGCTTGAGCCCGGCGAAGATGTCGGTGAGCGAGGCGGGCACCACGAGCTTGCGGAAGATCTGGAATTTCGACGCGCCGAGCGTGCGCATCAGGTTGATCTGGTCCGGGTCGACCCCGACCGCGCCCTTGTAGGAGGTCACGAGCGCCACGATCACCACGGAGAGCGTCGACATCGCGATCTTCGATATCAGCCCGGTGCCGAACCAAATGATGATGATGGGCGCCAGTGCGATGATCGGGATCGAGCCCAGCGCGATGACGAAGGGCTCTATGACCCGCGAGACGAAGCGCGAATACCACAGCGACAGGCCGATCAATGTGCCGATGACATTGCCGATGACAAAGCCGAGCAGCGTCTCCAGCCCGGTGACATAACTGTCGCGCCACAGGCTGCCATCCTGCGCCATCTTCAGCAGAAAGCCGGCGATGGCCGAGGGCGAGCCGAACATGAAGGCCGCCTGCTTGTCGAAGAACGTCATGTACTCCCAGAACGCCAGAAACGCCGCCAGCACGAGGATCTGGGTCAGCACGACGAGCGCGGTGGCGCGGAACCGCGATGATCGCCGCGCGGCAAGGGCCGGGGATGCGGTGTGGCGGGTGGAACTGTCCATGGCCGTGCGCTCCCTGCTACCGGCCGACATCGAGATCGGCCCAGATGCGGCGGACATAGTCGGAAAAGCCTGTGCTCTCGCGCGCGGCGATCATGTCGGTGCGCGCGGTGCCGAGGTCGATCTCATAGACCGCCTTGATCCGCGTCGGCCGCTTGGTGAGCACGATGACCCGGTCAGCGAGCGAGACCGCCTCCTCGATGTCGTGAGTAATCAGCAGCACGGAACGCCGGCTCTCGCGCACCAGCCGGGCGGTGTCGCTTTCGATCAGCAGCTTGGTCTGGAAGTCGAGTGCGGCGAAGGGCTCGTCCAGCAGCAGCACGTCGGGCTCGTTCACCAATGTGCGGGCGAGCGCCACGCGCTGGCGCATGCCGCCCGAAAGCGTGGTCGGGTAATGGTCGGCGAAGCCGTGAAGCCCGAGCTGGTCGAGCATGACATGGCTGCGCTCCTCGGCGTCCGAGAGGGGGACGCCGCGGATCTCCAGCCCCAGCATGACGTTCTTCAGCGCCGTGCGCCACGGCAGCAGAAGGTCCTTCTGCAGCATGTAGCCCACCCCGGCGGGCTGGCCGGCAATGTCGCGGCCATGCCAGCGAATGCGGCCCGTATCGGCGGCGAGGAGGCCGCACAGCGTGTTGAGCAGGGTGGTCTTGCCGCAACCGGACGGGCCGACAATGGCGACGATCTCGCCCTCGCTCAGCGTCAGCGAGAGGTCGCCGATGACCGGGACGATGTGGCCGTCCGCGTCATAGCTCTTGGAGACATGCTCCACCACGAGGGGCGGGGCGCCAGAAGGCGCGCCCGCTCCGGTGGCTGTCGCGAGGGGGTGCACGGTGCCTACCCCAGCTGCTTGATCGCCTTCTCCGCGAAGGAGTTGTCGATGATCTCGTCGAAGCTGACCGTGCCCTTGATGTTCTTCAGGTAGAGCTGCATGTCCATGAGGTTCTGCCACTGGTCCTTCTTGGTGATGACGGACTGGGCGGGGATCAGGTACTTCAGCTCGGCGTCGATCGCCTTGTCGACGACGTCACCCGGCAGGTCCGGGAACTCGGCGCGGGCCACCTTCTTGGAGAAATCGGGATCGGCATAAGTTTTGCGCGAGGCTTCCTCGAAGGAGGTGACCAGCGCCTGCACCATCTCCGGATCCTTCTCGATGGTGGTGGGCAGCACCATGATGCCGGTGTTGCAGAACGGGCCGATGTAGTTCGAGAAGTCGAACACAACCTTGGCGCCCTGCGCCTGCGCGGCGGCGACGCTGGGCTGGTAGGCCACCGCCATGTCGGCCTGGCCCGCCAGCATGGCGGCGATCTCGGTGCCCGGGTTCACGGTGACGATGAAGGCGTCGGTGCCGATGGTGAGGCCCGCCTGTTCCAACATGCGCTTGGTGACCGAGTAGTTGGTGTTCGGCTCGGGCGAGGTGACGATCCTCTTGCCCTTGAGATCCTTCGGGTCGCTGAACGGCTCCATCGTCTTCGACACGCCGAAATAATGCGCACGCTGAACGACGGTGCCGACGACCTCGCCCGGGCCGCCATTCTCGCGCGAGATCACCGCCATGGTGGCGTCGCCAATGGCGAAGTCCGCCGAGCCGCCGAGCACCGCGGCGAAGGTCTGCGTGTCGCCGCCCGCGGCGGAGACCTTCATGTCGAGGCCGTTCTTCTCGAAGATGCCGGCATGCATGCCGACATAGAGGTTGATGTAGCCCAGATTGTGCACGGCCTCGCTGAAGTTGACCGTCTTCAGCGTCGCCGCGCGCGCCGGACCGCCGAGATAGGGGGCCGCGATCAGGCCGCCGGCGGCAAGGGCGGATGTTCTCAGGAAACCACGACGATCGAGACCGCTACGCAAGAAGCTGGACATGGGGTCGTTCTCCATTTTCCCGGATGGGCATGCCGTGAGGGGCACGTACTGATGCGGGCACGTGCTGTCAGGGGCAGATGCCATCAGGGACACTTGCCTGCCCGCACAGAGGGGTGCCTTATCCGGTTAGGAAAAGACCACGCTGTCGGTTCGACAAGTCGAAATAGATCGCAGAAAAACGCCGCCCTGGCCGGCAGTTACGCAGGCCGCGGTCATAATGGCACGATTGCCATTATGGCTGCGCAAATTGCGCCCAGCCTGCCCCGTGCTTAGCCGGCGACGCGATTATTCGGGGGGCTTCCCGAAGGGCATGGCGGCGCGATCGCCATTTTCGTCGCCCAACATAAGGGCAGCGCGTTCAGCGGGTCACGCGCACCGAGGCGAAACGGCCGACCACGGAACCACCGCACCGTTCAGCGGCAAGGGTCGATGCGCGGCCGGCGGGCATGCCCCGTCCCCCGATGGTCCCACCCCGCGCGCCGGTCGGGTCGGCCCGGTGCGGCAACTCTCCTGCCGGGGGAACATGAAGCCGCCTGGAAAGATTGCTCACCAGAGCCCGAAGCCGGTTGTTCTCCGCCTCCAGCTCCTTCATCTGCATGACGGCCGGCGCGGTGAGGCCGCCGAAGCGCCGCCGCCAGCGGTAAAAGGTGCGTAGCGAAACCTGTGCCGTGCTGCAGATCTCGCCGACCGGCACCCCGGAATCGGCTTCGCGCAGAAGGTGGATGATTTCGCTGTCGGTGAATTGTGAACGTCGCATCGGATCGCCTTCAGAATGTGTTGACGGATCGGATGACGGTCGGCCCTCTCGGCGAGGTTTCCACTTTCCTCTGTACCTGCCACACGGACCGGCATGCGCGACGGCCGTCAGTCGCACATTGTGTGGGCATGTGTCTAATGTGGGCAACACTATAGCCGATCACCCCTTGAAGTGAACGCACATTCTTGCTGCGCTGACGAAACGCGCCGCCGTCTGGCGCGCGATCGGGCACGCGTGCGCCCGTGCCGGTTGCCGGCGGTTCCGCCCTCGGCGCGGGAGCCCCGCAGCTGACAATAGTGCCAGAATATCCCGGCACCGTGCCGGGTTGGCGCCGCTTTGGGCAGAGCTGAACATTATATGAAGTTGCGCGCCCGCGCAGGCTCAACACAATCCACGACACATTCGAACATTGAGGTGTCGTCCATGGTCCAGATCTCGCGGCGTTCACTCCTGCAGGCGAGCGGTCTCGCCGCCGCAGGTCTCGCCTCTCCCGCCATCCTGCGTAGCGCGATGGCCCAGTCCGGCCCGGTGAAACTCGGCTGCCTGTTCTCGTCCTCCGGCACCATGGCCAATCTTGAAGGTCGGCTGAACTATGTGGTGAAGATGGCCGCCGAGGAGATCAACGCCAAGGGTGGCGTCAACGGTCGCACCATCGACGTGATGGTTTCCGACCCCGCCTCCGACTGGCCGCTCTACGCCCAGACCGCGAAGCAGATGCTGCAGCAGGAAAAGGTGTCGGCGCTGTTCGGCTGCTGGACCTCGGTGTCGCGCAAGACCGTGCTGCCGGTGGTCGAGCAGGAGAACGGCCTGCTCTATTACCCGCTGCATTTCGAGGGCGACGAGAACTCCAAGAACGTCGTCTATGTGAACTCGCCCCCGGCGAGCTCGGTGCTGCCGGCCGTCGACTACCTGATGAGCGACGAGGGCGTGTCGGCCAAGCGCTTCTTCATGCTGGGCTCGGACTATGTGTGGCCGCGCACCATCAACAAGCAGCTCAAGGGCTACTGGAAGAGCAAGGGTATCCCCGAGAGCGCCTGGAAGGAGGAGTACGTCCCCTTCGGCTTCTCCAACTTCCAGACGCTGGTGAACCAGATCCGCGCCTTCGCCGACGAGGGCGGCGGTCAGCCGATCGTCGTGCTCACCGTGGTCGGTTCCTCGATCCCGGACTTCCTGCGCGAGTTCGCCAACCAGGGCATCCTTGCCACCGACATTCCGGTGCTGGGCCTCGACATGGTGGAGGCCGACCTTGAAGGCCTCGACACCGCCAAGCTCGTGGGGCACCTCAATTGCTGGGCCTATCTGCAGAACGCCAAGGGCCCGGCCAACGAGAAGTTCCTGAAGAACTGGGCCGACTATGTGAAGACCAACAACGTGCCCTTCAGCGGGACCGTGTCGATCGATCCGATGGTCTCGGCCTATGATGCGGTGCATCTGTGGGCGATGGCGGCCGCGAAGGCGGGATCCTTCGATGTGCCGGAAGTCTCCAAGGCCTTTGGCGGTCTGACCTTCGACTGCCCGTCGGGCTACAAGATCTCCATGACCGACGAGAACAACTACGTCGCCCGTGGCGTGTTCATCGGCTCGGTCAATGACAGCCAGGGCTTCGATGTCCTCTGGCAGTCCGATGGAACGCCGAAGCCGGTCCCATTCAGCCCGTACGGCTGAACCTGTCGCGTTCCCCCAACATGAAGGGGCGGCCGTCCCGCCGGGGCGGCCGTCTTGATCTGCCGATGAAGTCCTGGCGTCTGCCCTTGCTCCTCGTCTCCGTCCTGCTGCTGGCGACCCCAGCGGTGGCGGAACCGCTCGACCGCACCAGCCTGATCGCCGCTCTGTGCGGCGGCGCCGGGCAGATGGGGGAGGGCGCCTCCACGCTCATCGCCACGGCGGTGAGCGGCAGCGCTGAGGAGCGGGCCTGGGCGGCCCCCCTGGCGCGCGCGGTGCTCGATCGCGATCTCGCCTGCGACACCAGCGGCGCGGTGCTGGTGCAAAGCGGGGTCGACGCGGTGAGCCGGACCCCGCGCGAGGCCGGAGAGAAGGCCCGCAAGCCGCTCGCCAGCCTCAAGAACCGGGCGACCTTCGAACTGGCCGACGCCGCGCTCGCCCTCCGCAGCGCGCCCGACATCGCCGCGCGTGCGGCGGCACTCAAGACGCTGGAACGCCGCCCGGCGAACGTCCCCGAGGGACTGCTGGAGGTGGCGGCTGCGAGCGAGCCCGACGCGGGCCTGCGCGAACAGATCGACACGCTGGCGCAGACCGCCGCGCTCAATTCATCGGACCCGGCCGCCCGCATTCGCGCGCTGTCGCGTGTGGCGGATACGCCCAGCCGGCGGGCGCTGACCAAGGTGTCGGCCTTGACCAAGGACCCGGCCTACACCGCGAATGCCGAGTTCCGGCAGGCGGTGGACGCGGCGACCGCCCGGATCGAGCGCGGCATCGCCATCGGCGACGTGCTGGCGACGCTCTATAACGGGCTCAGCTTCGCCTCGATCCTGTTCATGGCCGCCATCGGCCTCGCCATCATTTTCGGCCTGATGGGGGTGATCAACCTCGCCCAGGGCGAACTGATCATGATCGGGGCCTATGTCACCTGGCTGGTGCAGCAGGGGCTGCGCTATGCCGCGCCCTCGCTGCTCGACTGGTATCTGATCATCGCCATTCCCGTGGCCTTCCTCGTCACCGCCGCCATCGGCATCGCGATCGAGGCCGCGCTGCTGCGCCATCTCTACAAGCGCCCGCTGATGAGCCTGCTCGCCACCTGGGCGGTGAGCCTGTTCCTGATCAATCTGGTGCGGGTCATCTTCGGCACCCAGAACATGCAGTTCGAGACGCCGTTCTACGTGTCGGGCGGCGTGCCGGTGATCGGCGATTTCATCTTTACCTGGAACCGGATGTTCGCGATCGGCTTCGCTGTCGTCACATTGGCGCTGACCTGGGCCATCGTGCGCAAGACGCCGCTCGGGCTGAACATTCGCGCGGTGACGCAGAACCGCGACATGGCCGCCTGTATCGGCATTCCGACGCGGCGGGTGGACATGATGGCGTTCGGCCTCGGCTCGGGCCTCGCGGGGCTTGCCGGGCTGGCGCTGTCCCCGATCTACTCGGTGAATCCTCAGATGGGCCAGAACTTCATCATCGACAGTTTCATGGTGGTGGTCCTCGGCGGCGTCGGCACCATCGCCGGCACGGTGGTGGCCGCGCTTGGCATCGGGCAGATCAACGTGCTGATCGAGCCGCTGTGGGGCGCGGTGGCGGCCAAGGTCATCGTCCTCCTCATGATCATCGCTTTTCTGCAATGGCGGCCCGAGGGGTTGTTCGCCGTGAAAGGCCGCCGCAAATGACGCGCATCTCCCGCGACCGCCCCTTCCTCGCCCTTATCGCGCTGCTGGTCGCCGCCGCGCTGACGATGGGAATGCTCGGCGGCACGCCGTTCGAACTGTCGCGCTACCTGACCAACGCGATCGGCCAGCTCGCCGCCTTCGCGGTGCTGGCGCTCTCGCTGGATCTGATCTGGGGCTATCTCGGCATTCTCTCGCTCGGCCACGGACTGTTCTTCGCCATTGGCGGCTATGCGATGGGGATGTACCTGCTCAAGCACTCCTTCGCGGTGACGGGCACCGTGCCGGACTTCCTCCAGTTCATGGGCTGGAAGGAGTTTCCCTTCTACTGGGCCGGCTTCGACTTCTTCCCCTACGCCGTCGCGGTGGCGGTGCTGGTGACCCTGCTGATCGCGGGCGTGTTCGGCTACGTCTCCTTCCGCTCTCGGGTGAGCGGGGTCTATTTTGCCATCATCACCCAGGCGCTGGTCTATGTGGCGATGCTGCTGATGTTCCGGAACGACACCGGGTTTGGCGGCAATAACGGCATGACCGGCTTCGCCGTGATCTTCGGCTGGCCGATGGGCACCAGCGCCACCATTACCGCGCTCGCCGTCGTCTCGCTCCTGGTTCTGGCGGGCGTGCTGGTGGGGTGTCGCTGGCTGGTCGGCAGTCGCTTCGGCGCGCTGATGCTGGCGACGCGTGACGACGAGACCCGCCTGCGCACGCTGGGATACGAGACGCTGCGGCTCAAGCTCGCGGTCTGGTGCCTTTCCGCCGTCATCGCGATGATCGCGGGCATGCTCTACGTGCCCCAGGTCGGCATCATCAACCCGCGCCTGCTCGCGCCGGAGCTTTCGCTGGAGATCGCCGTGTGGGTGGCGATCGGCGGGCGCGGGCATCTCGTCGGCGCGGTCATTGGCGCGCTGCTGGTGAATGCGGTGAAGTTCTGGCTGTCCTCCGCCGCGCCGGATGTGTGGCCGTTTATCCTGTCCGGACTGATCGTGCTCGTGGTGCTGGTGTTTCCAAACGGGCTGGTCGACCTCGCCCGGTTGCGTGTCGCCCGCCCAATGGGGCCCAAGCGCCTCTCGGCCGAGATCGGGGAGGCGCGGTGATGGCGACGACCGCGCTTCTGGTGGACGGACTGAACGTGCGTTTCGGCAGCTTCCAGGCCATCGACGATCTCTCGCTCGCCATCGACTATGGCGAGGTGCGTGCCGTGATCGGCCCCAATGGGGCGGGTAAGACCACGCTGCTCGACGTCATCTCCGGCATCACCCGGCCGAAGCAGGGGCGGGTGATCTTCGACGGCGTGCTCGACATCACCCACAGGAGCGAGTCGGCCATTGCGCGCGCGGGCATCCGCCGCAAGTTCCAGAAGCCCAGTGTGTTCGAGGGGCTGAGCGTGCGCCAGCACATCGCCATCGGCATCGATGTCGGCTTCCGCTCGCGTCTCGATGAGGCGGCGCTGGAGGACCGTATCGGGCAGGTTCTCGAAACGGTGGGGCTGGAGCGCGAGGGCGAGCGGCTCGCCGGCGAACTCAGCCACGGCCAGAAGCAGTGGCTGGAGATCGGCATGGTGCTGGCCAGCGATCCGAAGGTGCTGATGCTCGACGAGCCGGTGGCCGGCCTCACCGATGAGGAGACCGAGCGCACCGCGGCTCTGGTGCGCTCGCTGGTGCGTCCCGATCGCGCCATCGTGGTGGTGGAGCACGACATGGACTTCGTCGAGCGCATTGCCGACCGTGTCACTGTGCTTCACGAGGGCCGCACGCTGTTCGAAGGCTCCATGGACAGGGTCCGGGCCGACGCCGCCGTGGTCGAAGTCTATCTGGGGCGCTGAACATGCGGTTTGGTATTGAGGCACTCGATCAGCATTACGGCTCGGCGCAGGTGCTGCGCCAGGTCGGCTTCGAGATCGCGCCGGGGGAGTGCCTGGCGGTGCTGGGGCGCAACGGCGCCGGCAAGTCGACGCTGCTCAAATGCATCATGGGCCTCATCGCGCCGAGCGCGGGTCGGGTGATGCTTGACGAGGTGGATGCCACGACATGGTCGCCCAATCGGCGCTCGCGCGCCGGGCTCGCCTATGTGCCGCAGGGCCGCGAGATCTTCTCCGAGCTGACGGTGGGCGAGAACATCGAGGCCGCCGCCCGCGCCCATGGCAGCTTCGGCACGCCGGTGATGGAGGAGGCGATCAGCCTGTTTCCGGTGCTGCGCGAGATGTGGAAGCGCCAGGGTGCCGCGCTTTCCGGCGGCCAGCAGCAGCAGCTCGCCATCGCCCGCGCCCTGGTCACGCAGCCGCGTCTTCTCATCCTCGACGAACCGACCGAGGGTATCCAGCCCAACATTGTGGCGGCCATTGGCGAGGTGCTGCGCTCCTTGAAGGGACGCATGTCGATCCTTCTGGTGGAGCAGTATCTCGACTTCGCCATCGAGACCGCCGACGCCTTCGTTGTTCTCTCGCGCGGCTCGATCGTCGAGACCGGCCGCGCGGCGGCGATGAGCCGGGAAAACCTCACCCGCTTCATCGCTGTCTGACCCAGCTTTCGCGCACCGCATCAGGAGTTTCGCATGTCGCGCCGCTTTGAAATCCCCTCCACACCGGAAAACATGGTCTGGGGCTATCTCGACAGCTCGACCCCTCCGATCCTGGAGGTCAGCTCCGGTGACGTGGTGACGCTGCATTCCTTTCCCGCCGGCGGCAAGGAAACGCTGCCGGAGAACATGCCGGTGCCGGAGGATTACGCCCTTGCGCTCGACACGCTGCCGCAGGGGCCCGGCCCGCATTTCATGACCGGTCCGGTCTTCGTGAAGGACGCCAAGCCCGGAGACGTGCTTCAGGTCGACATTCTCGACGTGAAGGTGCGCCAGGACTGGGGCTTCGTCTCCATCCTGCCGCTTCTGGGCACGTTGCCCGACGACTTCACCGATTACGAGACCATCCACCCCGTGGTCGATCACGCGCGTAATGTCTGCGTCATGCCCTGGGGTACGGAAATTCCGCTCGACCCGTTCTTCGGCATCATCGCCACCGCTCCGCCGCCGGCCTGGGGACGCTGCGGTTCGCCGGTGCCGCGCGCCTTTGGCGGCAATATGGACAACAAGGAGCTGCGCGCCGGCACCACGCTCTATCTTCCGGTGTTCAACGAGGGCGCGCTGTTTTTCGCCGGCGACGGCCATGGCGTGCAGGGCGATGGCGAGGTGTGTATCACCGCGCTGGAGACCGGCGTCACCGGCACCTTCCGGCTGACCCTGCGCAAGGACATGGAGCTGGAGTGGCCGTTCGCGGAAAGCGCGACGCATCTCATCTCCATCGGCCTTGACGAGGACCTCGACGACGCCGCCAAGCAGGCGACGCGCGAAATGGTGAAGCACATCTGCGAGCGCACCAATCTTTCGCGCAACCAGGCCTACATGCTGTGTTCGCTGGCGGGGAATCTGCGGGTGACCCAGCTCGTCGACGGCAACAAGGGCATCCACATGATGATGCCGAAGTCGCTGCTCTAGGTCTGGCAACGGATCGCCCCTTCCCCGCGCCTTCGGTCTGCGCGGGGAAAGCGGCTTCCTCTGGCCGCCCGCCGGCCTTGGGCGTGGCGTTTGCCGGCCGGGCTGAATATGGTCTCGCTCTCCCGAAGCGATTCCGTGTTGTGTATGACCGCTGACATCTCATCCCTCGCCGCCCGCATCGCCACCGAGATCGGGGCCCGTCCCCAGCAGGCGGCGGCCGCCATCTCACTGCTCGACGAGGGCGCGACCGTTCCGTTCATCGCGCGCTATCGCAAGGAAGCGACCGGCGGGCTCGATGACACCCAGCTGCGCCTGCTTGGCGAGAGGCTGATCTATCTGCGCGAACTGGAATCGCGGCGTGGCACGATCCTCGAGTCCATCCGCCAGCAGGGCAAGCTGACGGACGAGCTGGAGGCGACCATCGCCGTCGTCGCGACCAAGGCCGAGCTCGAAGACATCTACCTGCCCTACAAGCCCAAGCGCCGGAACCGGGCGGACATCGCGCGCGAACGTGGCCTTGGGCCGCTCGCCGAAGCGATCCTGAACGAGCGGGCCGCGGTGCCGGCCGAGCTGGCGACGGGCTATCTTACCGACGAGGTCGTCGATGTGAAGAGCGCGCTTGAAGGCGCCCGCGACATTCTTTCCGAACAATTCGCGCAGAACGCGGAACTGATCGGCCGGCTGCGCAGCCATCTTCGCGAGCGGGCCAATCTTCGCGCACGCGTGGTCGAGGGCAAGGAAGAGGCGGGGGCCAAGTTCTCCGACTATTTCGACCATGTGGAGCGCTGGGCCAATGTGCCCAGCCACCGTGCGCTGGCCATGCTGCGCGGCCGGAACGAGGACATCCTGGCGCTTGAGATCGAGGCGGATGCGGAGGATCCCGCGCCGGTGAAGCCCACCGTCCGCATGATTGCGCAGGCCTATGGCATTGGCGACCGTCTGCCGGGCGATGCCTGGCTGAAGGAGGTGGCCGGCTGGACCTGGCGGGTCAAGCTGTCGCTTCATCTCTCGATCGACCTGATGACCGAACTCAGGATGAAGGCGGAGACCGAGGCGATCAACGTCTTCGCCCGCAATCTCAAGGACCTGCTGCTTGCCGCGCCCGCCGGCTCGCGTGCCACCATGGGGCTGGATCCGGGCATCCGCACCGGGGTGAAGGTGGCCATCGTCGACGGCACCGGAAAGCTGGTGACGACCACCACGGTCTATCCCTTCCCGCCCAAGAACGACGTGCGCGGCACGCAGGGCGAGCTGGCCCGGCTGATCCGCGCCCATGGCGTCGAACTGGTCGCGATCGGCAATGGCACCGGCAGTCGAGAGACCGAGCGGCTGGTGGCGGAGATGCTGGGCGACATGCCCGCGCCGAAGCCCATCAAGGTGATCGTCTCGGAAGCGGGGGCCTCCGTTTATTCGGCGTCCGAGGCGGCGGCGCTGGAATTCCCGAATATCGACGTGTCGCTGCGCGGCGCGGTCTCCATTGCCCGGCGCCTGCAGGACCCGCTGGCGGAACTGGTGAAGATCGAGCCGAAGTCGATCGGCGTCGGCCAGTACCAGCACGATGTCGACCAGTATCACCTGGCGCGGGCGCTGGACGCGGTGGTGGAGGATGCGGTGAACGCGGTCGGGGTCGACCTCAACACGGCCTCGGCGTCGCTGCTGGCCAGGGTGTCCGGCCTTGGCGCCTCGCTCGCGGAGGCGGTGGTCGCTCATCGCGATGCCCATGGTGCCTTCGCCAACCGGCGCCAGCTGCTCGACGTCGCTCGCCTCGGCCCGCGCACCTTCGAGCAGTGCGCCGGCTTCCTGCGCATTCGCGACGGCAGCGAGCCGCTTGACGCCTCCGCCGTGCACCCGGAGGCCTATGGTGTCGCCCGCAAGATCGTGGCGGCGTGCGGGCGCGACCTGCGTACGCTGATGGGCGACAGCGCGGCGCTGGGAAGCGTCGATGCGCGCGCATTCGTCGATGAACGTTTCGGCCTGCCGACGGTGCGCGACATCATCGCCGAGCTGGAAAAGCCCGGCCGCGACCCGCGCCCGGCCTTCAAGACCGCGACCTTTGCGGAGGATGTCGACGACATCAAGCATCTGCAGCCGGGCATGCAGCTGGAGGGCACGGTGACCAACGTCGCCGCCTTCGGCGCTTTCGTGGATATCGGCGTGCATCAGGACGGGCTGGTCCATGTCTCGCAGCTCGCCGACCGTTTCGTGAAGGACGCGCACGAGGTGGTGAAGGTCGGCGACGTGGTGAAGGTGCGGGTGCTGGAGGTCGATCTGAAGCGCAAGCGCATCTCGCTCTCCATGCGCCGCGACGCCGGCAGCGCCCCGCGCGAGCGGACCCAGCCTGATGCAGGGCCGCGGGATGCCGGGCAGCGGGATGCCAAGGGCAAGGCCGGCCCTTCCCGCGCCGGTGCGCCGAAGCCCGCGCCGCGTGAACCGCAGGGGGCGCTGGGCGCGGCGCTGATGGACGCCTTCAAGCGCCGTTGAGCCGCGCGCGAGGGGCGGGAGAGGGGCGAACTAGAGCGTCCTCGGTGAACTCCGGTTCGCTGAGACGGCTCCGGCTGTCTGGTTCGACGTGCTTTCTTCCCGCGAGGCGGAACCCACTTCGGCGGCGAACGCTCTACCGGTCCGCAGGTGAGCCGGCCTTGCCTACGCCGGTTTTCTTCGCCTGGTGATATTTCCGGCGGATCTCGTCGAGGTTCACGGTCGGCTCCGGCAATGTCAGCTTCATGTCGTCGAGCGTCGCCTCGATGATGGTGGAGACGGCGAGATTGCGAAACCATTTGTGGTTCGAGGGAATAACGTACCAGGGCGCGTGCGGGGTGGAGCACTTCTCCAGCATGTCCTCATACGCGTCGATGTAGGCGTCCCAGTGTGCGCGCTCGGTATAGTCCGCCTCGCTGATTTTCCACTGCCGCGCCGGGTCATCCAGCCGCTGGCGAAAGCGCTCCAGCTGCTCCTCCGGTGTGATGTAGAGGAAGAACTTCAGGAGGGTGACGCCGGCCTGCGTGAGGCCCTCCTCGAAGCTGTTGATGAGGTCGTAGCGGGACGACCAGACTGATTTCGGCACCAGATCGTGCACCCGCGGCACCAGCACCTCCTCGTAATGGGACCGGTTGAAAACCGCCATCTGGCCAAGGCCGGGCGCGAAGGGGTGCACGCGCCACAGGAAATCGTGCCGTTGTTCCTCTTCGGTCGGCTGCTTGAAGCTCTTCACATAGGTGCCGAGCGGGTTCATGGCGGCCATCACATGCCAGCAGGTGCCGTCCTTGCCGGCGGCGTCGATGCCCTGCAGCACGATAAGGAGCGCGTGCTTCTTCTCGGCGTAGAGTTTCTGCTGGAGTTCAGCGAGGCGCGCCACGTTTCGGGCAAGAGCGTCCTTGGCCTGCTCGTCGTCGGCGTAGTTGCCGTGGAAGGCGGCATCGATCTTGCTCAGCTTGATCCGCTTGCCCGGCTTTGCGATCAGCTTCTTGCGCAGGTTCATGTCGCTCTCCTTACCGCCTCCAGGCATTTGGCGCGCACGGGCCAAAGATGGCGTTGGCTCCCAGCCTATGTCAGAGCGCCGATCGGTCGAAAGTGGGATGTTGAGGATCACGGGCCGGCCTGACAGCCGCTTTGGCATCTGCACGGCGGCCATGCCGCTGCCATGTGTGGGCGGCGGAACCAGACCAGCCGTCTGGCTGTGATGTGCGGGCTGCATAAAAGAACGCAGGTCTTTCGTATCGGCTATGCCATAATTTATTTCGACAGCGGGCGCCATGAACGGCGGAAATACGTAGGCATATCGGTTTTTCCTTGCCGGGAACGCAGTCAAGGCGTAAGAATAAATTCTGCTGGGCCGATATGATTGCTTGCCGCCTCTGAGGCGAGCGAAATGTTCTATTCGGCTCGAACTCGAAAGCGGATGCAGGGCGCCCATCCGGCGCTGACGTTGCCCCGCCCGGCTCCGAAGCACTTCCCGCTGGCCACTGTGTGCTGGCGACGCAGGTTTCGGTTCTGGCGGGTGTGACCCGACCTGATGCGCATCGCGCCAGTGCCTTCCGCTACCTGCCGGTGATCGACCTGCGGCGTCCGATGTGACGGATGACGCCGATCAGACCGGACGGTTCTTCTGATCTTGTTCTACAAGGACTCTATTCCATCATGACAGCCACACCCACGCTGCCCGCCAGCAAGCCCCGCGCGATCAGCCGCGACGCGCAGACACATATCTTCGTGGTCGGGCAGACCGTTCGCCTGAAGGGCGGGTACGGCGTTTCCGCCTCCCGGTTCGGCGACATCTACCGCATTACCGGCACGCTGCCGCCGCGCGAAAACTCGCTTCAGTACCGCATTCGCAATGAGAGCGAGCAGTATGAGCGCGTGACCACCGAAGACTGCCTGGAACTGGTCGCTGCCGCGGCGCCGGGCGAAACCGGGACGCTGCGCGAGCGCACTTTCCGCAACGCGTGAACATGGCGCGCGGGTGTCGGCAGGCAATCATGCGGTGTCGACATGTCGCCACCCTGGCTGGCCTCGCGCTCGCAGCTCCTCCATGCCCGCCTATCGGCCGCACATACCGATCCGCGATATTCCCGGCGCCCGGCGCCACATGACGACGCAATGGCGGGTGGTGCGCGAGGCGATGCCGAGCGCGGCTCCGACCCTGAGCGGCTTCAGCTGCGACCTCGTCGCGGTTGCGAGGAGGTGGCTATCATGACGTTGGCTTTTCCCAATCCGTCCCGCAGTTTCGACAGGACACGCAACGCTGTCCGGTTCACCGGCTATGACGGCATGTTCGAGGTTCCGTTCTTCGTGGCGACCGACGCGCTGGCGCGATCGCTTGCCACGGTGGGAACGGCCGAACGATCGGAGGCTGACTATCTGACCGCCTTCGACGCGGCACGCGGCGCTGTCCACGATGCCGCCCGCAAGATCTACGCCGAAGGCCGGCGCACCTCCTACACCCTGACGGTAGCGGACCTCCGTTAGACTCGACCACTAGCGAATCTGGAACCCTGCATGCTGATCCGTTACGGCTATGAGATCACGCTGAGCTGTCCCCAACCGACGGCTCTGGTCTGTCTGCTATCGGTCCACGAGGATCGCGCGGCTGATATCCGGGTTCCGGAAACGGTGTTCACCACGCCCGATGTGGCAATGTCCACCTATCGCGACCTGTTCGGCAACCGCTGTCGCCGCCTTGTCGCGCCGGCAGGCGACCTGACGATCTGGGGCGACGCGACCATCGAGGATAACGGGCTGAGGGATGGTTTTTTCCCCAACGCGCGCGAGATGGCGGTGCCGGACCTTCCCGACGAGTGCCTCGTCTATCTGATGGGGAGCCGCTACTGCGAGACCGACCGGCTGAGCCAGACGGCGTGGGACCTTTTCGGTGCCATCGCCCCCGGCTGGGGACGGGTGCAGGCGGTGTGCGACTTCGTCCACAACCATATCCGGTTCGACTACATGCAGGCCCGCTCGACGCGCTCGGCCTATGATGCGTTCCATGAGCGCGTGGGGGTCTGCCGTGACTTCGCGCACCTCGCGGTGGCGTTCTGCCGCTGCCTCAACATTCCGGCGCGGTATGTGAACGGACATCTCGGTGACATCGGCGTCCCGGTGGTCGACCCGATGGACTTCAGCGCCTGGATTGAAGTGTTCCTCGATGGCGCGTGGCACACCTTCGATCCGCGCAACAACGTCCCGCGGATCGGGCGGATCGTGGTCGCGCGCGGGCGCGACGCGACGGACATTCCGCTCATCAACTCCTTCGGGCCTCATCTGCTGAAGTCGTTCCGCGTGTGGACCTATGAGGTCACGGACCTGCGGTAATCACGGGTTTCCGACGCCGTGCGGGATCGCCGGATTTTACTGATGTCGCAGGCGTTTTTTTTGTGAATTCGATCCGGTCTCCTCGAATTGAACGAATTAATTCCACATCGGCCTTGAATATTGATTGAAATAGAATATGTTGAATAGGTCGATAGACGGTTAGATGGGCTGGTTCCGCGTGTAGTTATTAAGCGCGCCGTTCAGCTTCTTTATTCCTGAAAAATGCAATTTCGACGGCCCGCTTTGTTGCGGGTGAGCTACAACTGAAATTACGAAAGGGTTTCCCATGGCCACGGGAACCGTAAAATGGTTCAACGCCCAGAAGGGCTTTGGATTTATCGCACCGGACAATGGCGGTAGCGATGCGTTTGTTCATATCAGCGCTGTAGAGCGTGCCGGCATGAGCGACTTGCGCGAAGGTCAGAAGGTGAGCTTCGAGCTCGTCACTGACCAGAGAAGCGGCAAGATGTCCGCCGACAGGCTCCAGCCCGTCGACTGATTCAGCGCTGTCAGGCGAGCTTGGATTCCGGGCGCGCCGACATCGCTATCGTCTTACCTGCGCCGACCACGGATGTACTGGCGGCACGGAAAGATGATTAAAGACCTGATAGATTCAAAACCTGTCTGTGGCGCCTGGCGCCCGTGAGCCTCGCGCCTCTTGGAGTCGCGGGGCTTTTTGTTTGCCGGCATCGTCAATCACTGCGAGAGGATGAAATCCCATGGCCAAGGGTCAGTTGCGCGGCAATCGCGAGGCGAAGAAGCCGAAGAAGATCAAGGAAGCGCCGGCCCCCGTCGCGCTCGCCAAGGGCTCGCCGGTCTCGATCGGGCTGCCCAAGAAGAAGAGCTGACGAAGAGAAAAGTGGACGAGGAAGAGCGGTTGGTGCGAGGCCGGCGCCTCGTGCGCCGACCCGCGCGCCCGGCCGCCCTCGAACACGTGCTGCGCTGGACGAAGAGCCCGCAAGAACCCGAGCGGACGCCCATTCCCCTCAACAATGGCGAACGGCAGGGTGCGAAGCGCCTTCGCCGGCTTCGCGCTTTGGCTCAATCATGCTGGTCCTGCGACAGGTGCCCCAGATGCCGCCTCGCACCGCCCACTAGCCGAGCCACGCCAATCGGGATATCCGCAATCTGAACGACAGGACACCACCGAACCGGGTGTTGGCCAGGGCGCGATCACACGTCCGGCACGGCATGACGGGGGACGGCCGGATGTCCTGCGTGCACGATGGCGAGCTGGGATTAGGCGGAATGTCGGACAAAGGCGACGGGCGCACGGCCAATGGCTCTACGGGGGCCGTGACACCCGTTGCGGCGCCGCCCGCCGCCGCGCCGGCCACGATTGTCGCGCCCCGTGCCGAGGACGCGACACCGCGATCTCTCTCTCGCTTTCTCAGTCTTGCGGATTTCGAGACGGCGGCCCGCCGAGCCCTGCCGCGACAGATCTACGGCTACTATGCCGGCGCGGCGGAGACGAGCCAGTCCTTTCAGGGCAATTTTGCTGCCTTCCGCCAGTATGATCTCGTCCCACGCGTCCTGACGGATGTGTCCTCCCGCTCGACCCGCGCCAAGCTGTTCGGGATGGACTATTGGGCTCCCTTCGGCATCGCGCCGATGGGGCTTTCCGGCCTCGCGACCTTTGACGGCGAGATCGCCCTCGCCCGTGCCGCCAGCGCCGCCAACATCCCTTCGATCGTCAGCGCGACATCCCTCACGCCGCTGGAGCGCATCGCGCAGGAGGGAAGGGCGCGCTGGTTCCAGGCCTATCTGCCGGGCGAGGACGCCCGCATCGAGGCGATGGTCGCGCGGGTTCAGGCGGCCGGCTACGACACCTTCGTGCTCACCGCCGACGTGCCCGTGGCCGCGAACCGCGAAAACAATGTGCGCACCGGTTTCAGCATTCCGCTCCAGCCATCTCTCAGGCTGGCATGGGACGGTCTCTCCCATCCCCGCTGGCTATGCCGCACCTGGTTTGCCACCCTGCTCAGCCGGGGCGTTCCCCATTTCGAGAACATGGATGCCTTTCGCGGGCCGCCTATCCTGGCGCGCAATGTGGTACGGGCGATCGGGGCGCGCGACCAGCTGGCCTGGCGCCATCTCGCCCTCATCCGCCGGCTCTGGCCCGGCCGGCTGGTGGTAAAGGGCATCCTTTCCCCCGCGGACGCGGTGCTGGCGCGGGAGAATGGCGCGGACGGCATCATCGTCTCCAACCATGGCGGCCGGCAGCTCGATGGCGCGCGGCCGCCGCTGCTGGCGCTGCCGGAAATCGCCGAGGTCTCCGGCTCCATGGCGGTGATGCTCGACGGCGGCATCCGGCGTGGATCGGATGTGCTGAAGGCACTGGCGCTCGGGGCGGACTTCGTCTTCGTCGGACGCCCGTTCCTGTTCGCCGCCGCCGCGCGCGGTGAAGCGGGCGTCAGCCACGCGATAGCGTTGCTGGTGGCGGAGATTGAACGCAACATGGCGTTGCTGGGCGTCAGCCGTATCGAGGATGTCGGCGCCGCCCATGTCGAGCGCTCGCCGTTTCCACGCTGAGAGATCAAAGCCGCCTCAAAACACCCTTCCTCACGGGTGTTCGAGAATGCGGACGAGCTGGCGGGCGGCGGTCTCGATCTGCGCTGCGCTGGCATCGAGATGGGTGACGACGCGCATGCGTGTGGGGCTCTCCACCCCCAGCCGGATGCCGTGCTCGCGCAATCGCGCGGCGACGGCGTTCGCGTCCAGCACGCAGTTGGTGAGGTCGAGGAACAGGATATTGGTCGAGACCTCGGCCGGAAAGATCCCCACGCCGCCGGCGCCCACGACCAATCTGGCGAAAAGCCGGGCATTGTCATGGTCTTCAGCGAGGCGTTCGTAATTGTGATCGAGCGCATAGAGGCCGGCCGCGGCGAGGAAGCCTGCCTGACGCATCGCGCCCCCAAGCCGGTGCTTCCAGTACCAGGCCTCCTCGATAAATGCCTTTGAGCCAGCGAGCACGCCGCCGACCGGGCACCCCAGCCCCTTGGAAAGGTCGATCCAGGCACTGTCATAGTGGCGCGCGTGGTCGGCCATGGATGTTCCCGAGGCGACGGCCGCGTTGGGCAGGCGCGCGCCGTCCATATGGGCGGCCAGGCCATGCGCGCGGGCGACCTCGGCCACCTCCGCGAGCTGCGCTGCCGGCCACACGCTGCCGCCGCCGCGATTGGCAGTCTGCTCCACGCTGATCACCCGGCTGCGGGGCGAGCGGTTGCGCGGCGCGCGGATGGCGGCGGCGGCATCCGCGCCGGTGAAGAGCCCGTCAGCCGTTGCAATGGGCCGGAACTGGGCGCCTGCCAGCGCGGAGGCGCCCGCACCTTCGGAACCGAACACATGGGCATTGGCGGCGACGATGATCTCGTCGCCCGGCCGGCAATGCACCAGGAAGGCGATCTGGTTGCACATGGTGCCGGACGGCAGGAACAGGGCCTCTTCCTGGCCCAGCAGCTCGGCGACTCGTTCGTTGAGGGCCAGAACGGTGGGGTCCTCGCCGCGCTGCTCATCACCGACGGGCGCGCAGCACATGGCCGCCAGCATCTCGTGCGAGGGCTTGGTCGAGGTGTCGGAAACAAGGTCGATATCGAAGTGCGTACTCACTTGGTCGCCTCCAGATGGTGGTGGAGACGGTCGAGGAAGCGACGAACGTCCTGCTCGTTATTGTAGAAATGCGCGGCGGCGCGCAGATGGCCATCCTTGGAGGCGACGCGGATGTCTTCCGCCTCCAGCACGGCTTCGATCCGGTCCGCGCTGGCGCCGCCGAGGTCGAAGCTGACAATGCCGGCCCGCTGTTCCCACCGGCGCGGCGTGCGCAGCTTCAGCCCGAGACGGTCGCCTTCCTCGATCATCAGCTCGGTCAGCGCGCGCACGCGCGCCTCGATGTCGCCGAGGCCGATGTCGCCAATCATCCGCGCGGAGGCGCGCTGCACGGCGAGACCGATGAAGTTGGGGTTGCCGTACTCGAAGCGGTGGGCATCTGCCGCGAGGGCGGGGTCGGCGTCGGTACGGTCGAAGGTGGCGAAGGAGTACTTGGCGGCGAAGGGCGGACGGAAGCGATCCAGGGCCTCGGGGGCGACATACATCAGGCCCGCGCCAGCGACGCTCATCTGCGCCTTGTGGCCACCGGAGGCGACGACATGGGCGCCGAGATCGTCGATGCGCCGGTTCAGCACGCCGATCGCCTGGATCGCATCGACCAGGAACAGCACACCACGCTCACGGCAGATCTGGGCCAGGGCGTCGACATCGGTCCGCTCGCCCAGGCCATAGGTGACCCAGGCGATCGACAGGATGCGGGTGCGGGAATCGATCGCCGCGCGCAGGGCATCGGTGGTCACCCGCCCATCGGGTCCGGCCTCGACCACACGGATCTCGACGCCACGCCGCGTCAGCGGGCGCCAGGGGAAGGTGTTGTTCTCGTGTTCGGAAACGGAAATGACGACATTGTCGCCTTCGCGCCAGTCGAAGCCCTGGGCGACGATGTTCACGGCCTCCGAGGTGTTCTTCACCAGTGCCAGCGTTTCCGGGGCCGCGCCGAAGGTCTTGCCGACGATGCGGCGGGTGTCTTCCACCGCGTCCATCGAGAAGGCACGGCGGCCCGTCGCGCGCGAGCCGATGTCGGCGAACCAGTCGGCAGCGGCCTGCGCCGCGACGCGGGGCAGGAGCGCCTTGCGGGCAATGTCGAGATAGACGGTCACGCCGGTGGCGGGGAATTCCTCCCGCAGGGCGGCCCAGTCCGGGGCGCCATCCGGCTGGCGGGGAATGACGAAGGCGGCCTCCTGGGGGAGTATCGTGTTCTTGTTCATGACGTCCTACGTGGCGTGAGAAATCTGCCCGATGAAAGCCTTGGCGCGGTCGGACGTCGGGGCCTCAAAAAAGAGCTCGGGTGGTGCGGCTTCGACGATCTCGCCCCGGTCCATGAAGACCACGAGGTCGGCGACACGGCGGGCGAAACCCATCTCGTGCGTGACGACGATCATCGACTGGCCGGCGCGCGCCAGCTCTTCCATGACGTCCAGCACTTCGTGGACCATTTCCGGATCGAGCGCGGAGGTGGGTTCGTCGAACAGCATCACCTCGGGCTCCAGCATCAACGCTCTGGCGATCGCCACGCGCTGGCGCTGCCCGCCGGAAAGCTGACCGGGGAATTTGTGGGTCTGGGAGGTCAGCTGCACGCGCGCCAGGAGGGCGTGCGCACGCTCGACGGCCGTATGCTCGGGCTCGCCGCGGGCGTAGATGGCGCCGAGCGTGAGGTTTTCCAGCACGGACAAATGCGGGAACAGATTGAAATTCTGGAAGACCATGCCGGCCCGCTGGCGAATGTGAGCCAGCGCCTCATCGGAACCGTCGAGCTGTATGCCGCAGACCCTGAGGTCGCCCTCCTGGAACGGTTCGAGCCCGTTGATGCAGCGTATCAAGGTCGACTTGCCCGAGCCCGACGGACCGCAAAGCACGATCTTTTCCCCGGAGGCAAGACCGAGCGCGATGTCGCGCAGCGCGTGGTGTTCGCCATACCATTTGTTGATGCCGGCCATCTCGACGACGAGATCACGGCCCTTCGGCCCGCTCATCGCGCCGCCCTCCGTCCGCGCCGCTGATGGCTCCGCTCGATGGACGAGCCATAGGCGGACATGGCCGAGCAGATGATGAAATAGAGCACGAAGACGAAGATGTAGCCTTCGGTCCCGTAACGAACCCAGTTCGGGTCTTGAAGCGCGGCTTTTGTGGCACCGAGTACGTCGAACAGGCCGAGGATGCTGAAGAACGTGGTGTTCTTGAAGGCCCGGATAATGTCGTTGAACAGCGCCGGCACGGAAATGGCGAGCGCCTGCGGCAGGACGACCTTGCGCATGCGCAGCCAATAGCCGAGGCCCAGCGCCTGCGCCGCCTCCTCCTGTCCTTCCGGAATCGCCTGCAGCCCGCCGCGCACCACTTCGGCCGCATAGGCGGCGAAGAAGATGATCATGCCGATCTCCGCGCGGATCAGCTTGTCGACCGTGAGCTGGGCCGGCAGGAACAGGGGCAGCACCAGCGCGGCGAAGAACAGCAGGGCCAGGAGCGGAATTCCGCGCACGCCTTCGATTGTCGCCACGCACAGCAGGCGAACAACCGGCAGTTCCGAGCGCCGGCCAAGCGCAAGCAGCACCGCCAGCGGCAGCCCTCCGGTAATCGTGCCGCCGAAGATGATGAAGGTGAGGGGCAGGCCGCCCCACTGGTCGGTGCCGACCGGCGTCAGCCCGAGAATGCCACCCTTGAGCAGCACGATGGACGCCGCGAACACGAGAGCCCAGCCGGCGAGCCGCACGCGGACTGAGAGCCAGGAGCCGGCGGAGATCGCACCCCATACGATCCACAGCACGATGATGACCGCCCCGCGCCATTGCTCGTCATAGGCATAGGCGCCGAACAGCATGACCCGGTATTTCTCGCCGATGACCGCCCAGCAGGCACCCGCTGCCGCGCGGCAGGCCGAACCGTCTGCCGGCGACACCCAGACGGCATCGATGACCGCCCATCGGGCGATGTGCCACAGCGCCAGAACAAGCACGGCGCCGAGCACAAGGCTCGTCAGCCCCGCCAGTGGCGAGGGAAACAGATGGGTCGTGAGGAACAGCCGCACACCGTGCGGCGGCGTGGGCGCCGGCCGGGAAGCGGCAGGGCCGGAACGGGCAAAGGAGCGGGGAGCGAGCGTCGTCATCTCAGCGCTCCGGAATCTGCACGAAGCGGTTGATGAGGTTCGCGCCGGCGCCGATGGCCAGGCACAGGACGAGATAGATCACGGCCATGATCGACAGCACCTCGATGGTGCGGCCGCTATAGGTAAGCGCGGTGTTCGAGACGCTGAATAGGTCGGGATAGCCCACCGCGACCCCGAGCGAGGAGTTCTTGAGCAGGCTGATGTACTGCGCCGCCAGCGGCGGGATGATGACGCGCAGCGCCTGCGGCACCATCACCTTGCGGTAGAGATCGGCGCGGCTCAGCCCGATGGCATTGGCCGCCTCGATCTGGCCGGCGTCGACGCTGACCAGCCCGCCGCGCACAATCTCGGCGATGAAGGCGGCGATGTAGAACGACAGGCCGAAATAGATGGCGAGGAATTCAGGCGCCAGCGTCGCGCCGCCGGTATAGTTGAAGCCTCGCAATTCCGGAACCGACCAGCCGAGCGGGGCGCCGCTCGCCAGCCAGGCCGCCAGCGCGGGCACCAGCAGCGCCGCGAGTTCGAGGCTGCGCAGCCCCTTCCAGCGCCGGCCGGTACGGCGGCGGCTGCGGTCGGCGACATGACCGATCGTGAAGGCGAGCACGGCGCCGACCAGGAGCATGCAGAGCACCAGCAGGGCTATGGTGCTGTTTTCAGGTGCCGGCACGGTCAGGCCGCGATTGGAGGCGAAGGCGAGCCCGAAGATCGACCAGGACTGCCGTGGGCCCGGCAACAATGTGAAGAAGCTGTACCAGAACACGATCTGGACCAGCTGCGGGGTGTTTCGGAACGCCTCGATATAGGCATGGGCAAGGCCGGAGATCAGCGTGTTCCGCGACAGCCGCGCGAAGCCGAGGCCGACGCCGATCACCGTCGCGGTAACGATGCTGACGATGGACAACATCACCGTATTGCCCAGACCGACCGCGAACGCGGCCAGGTAGCTATGGCCCGGCGTGAAGACGAAGAAGGCTTCGCCGAGAGCAAACTGGGCGGGATCGAGCAGGAATCCGAGGCCCGACGTCATGCCCCGTTCGTCCAGCGCGCGGGCGGCGTTGCTCACCAGCCAGAAGGCAATGGCGGCCAGCACCAGCACGAGCAGACCCTGCCAGACCGCACTCCGGACTCGCGGATTGCGCCAGGGAGGAACGGTGGACGAAGCACGGGGCGGCGCGGAGGGCGCCGCCCGGACCGGGGAAGACGTGGAGCTCATCGAAGGATGCCAGAACCCGTTGTCAGCTCATCAGAGCGGGGGTGCGTAGATCAGGCCGCCATCGGTGTACTGGGCGTTGATACCGCGCTCGAGCTTGAGGGGCGAACCCATGCCGACATTGCGCTCATAGACCTCGCCGTAATTGCCGACCTGCTTGATCACGTTGTAGGCCCAGGCCGGGTCGAGCCCGAGCCCCTTGCCGCCGGAGTTGTCCACGCCGAGCAGGCGGCGCACCATCGGATCGGTGCTCTTTTCCTTCATCTCGTCAATGTTCTGGGAGGTGATGCCGCTCTCCTCGGCCTGGAACAGAGCGAACACCGTCCACTGCACGATGTCGCGCCACTGCGCATTGTCCTGCCGGACCACCGGGCCCATCGGATCCTTGCCGAAACGCTCGGGCAGGATCACGTAATCGTCCGGATTGGGCGCGACGGCCGCGCGGGTGGAGGACAGGCCCGAGGAAGACTGCACGGCGACATCGCAGCGCCCGCCGAAGAAGGCGGTGTTGATTTCCTTCTGGTCATCGATGACGACCAGCTTGAGCTTGATGTTGAACTTGGTCTGGAGATCGGCCACCACGCGCTCGGAGGTGGAGCCGGGGCGCACGCAGACGCTGGCGCCGTCAAGATCCTTGGCGCTTTTCACGCCGAGAGCCTTCGGCACCATCAGGCCCTGGCCGTCGTAGAAAGTCGGTGAGACGAAGTCGAGGCCGAGATCGGTGTCGCGTGCGCGCGTCCAGGTGGTGTTGGCGAGGGTCACGTCGACTTCGCCGGTCTGGAGCGCGGTGAGGCGCGTCTGGTTGTTGGTCTTCAGGTATTTGACCTTGGTCGCGTCACCGAACACCGCGGCGGCAATCGCCCGGCAGGTGTCCACGTCGATGCCGTTCCACTCGCCCTTGCTATCGACGGCGGAGAAGCCGGGGCGGCTGCCATTGACCGCGCAGGTCACGACGCCGTTCTTCTTGACCGTGTCGAGCGTGGATGCGGCCGCGGGGGCACACACCGCCGCGAGAGCGCTGAACGCGACAAGTCCCGTCGCCAGATAGTGTCTCATTACGTGGTCTCCTTAACCTCTGGTGGTTTCGCCTGTGGCGTTGTTTTTCTGCCTGGAAGGGGCTTGGTGGTGATCTCGAGGCGCTGGCGCATCTCCAGCCCGCGGCGCAGATGCGCGCGCATCAGCTTCGCCGCGAGGCGGGGCTCGCGGGCGACGATGGCGTCGAGGATGGCGATGTGGTCGGTGAGCGTCGAATAGACGTTCTCGTGCGAGAAATAGCGGGGCAGGTGGAAGGCCAGCCGGAACCGCAGGCGCAGCAGCCGCACGGTCTCGCTCAGCGCCATATTGCCGGCCGCCTGCATCAGCAATTCGTGGAACTCGGTGCCGGTATCGTCGATCTCCACGGCCGTGAAGGCTGAAGGGTCCTGCGCCATGGTGCGCATCCGGGTGCCGCACATCAGCAGGGACGGTGACGCGCCATTGGTCGCGGCGAGGTCCGCGGCGAGGCATTCCAGCACCTCGCGCACCCGGTAGATCTCCGACAGGTCCTCGGCCGAGACGCGGCGCACGAACGTGCCGCGCGCGGGCTTCACCTCGACCACGCCTTCCTGCTCAAGCTGGCGCAGCGCCTCGCGCACCGGCATGCGGCCGATGTCCAGTTGCTCGGCGAGCTTGCGCTCGGACAAGGGTGCGCCCGCCTCCAGCGTGCCGCCGAAGATGAGGGAGACGAGACGGTTATAGGCGCGGTCGCGCTCGAACTCGAAGGACGTCGTCATGCCGGTATGCTGGACGACCGGTATACCAGTTGCAAGCCGAAATCATCGCCATCCCATGTCCATTCTTTCATCAGACATCGACCGCTGGGCGCTTCGGCGAAGGTGACGGGGCGAGTGGACGTGCGATTAAAAAGTGCCGCAGGGCCTCAATGGCAGTGGCTGGTGCCTGCCTTCCGGTCCATGTGGCAGCATTGGCCAGGGGGAGAATTCTTGCGGCACCCGCCACCATGGGCGGATGCAACGCAGGTGAGCAGGACAAGAGCGGCCGTCAGCGCCAGTGATCGCGCGAGCATGAGCTATTTCCCCGAGTAGAGTTTGTTCTGGTTATACAATTTTTAGTTGTTGAATGGTCGACGCGCAAGCGCAGCGCTGACGGCTTGGCACGCAATCGCGGATGCCGTCGTTGGCGATGCAGAACGCGTTGGCGGATGCGATTGGAGCGTCGCCGATGCCTTCGCCTACCTGTCGCAGGGCCGAATCTGGATCGGTTCGCCCCTCTGGGCCCCGAGTGTGCGGCAGTCCTGGCCCGGCCACGGTCCCTGGCATAGGTTCCAGCCACCAACCGTCGCCCCCGAGGCGGCGAGCATGAGTTCGGGAACGGGACCGAGCGTAGGTGACCACACCCACCAGTCCCCTTTGAGCGTGGCGCCCTCACCCGGATCCATACCGGCACCCGAGCCCATGACCCGCGCCTCGACCAGGTGCAGCCCGGCCGGCTCCACGCGGTACGTTTCCGACCAGCCCGTGCGCTCGACTGAGTGGGTCCAGGAGAGCGTGAATGTCGCCGCGGCCAGCATGACCGCCTTCGCGCCGACGAGAAGGCACGCGCCCAAGGAAGCCTACGCCTGCGCGACGTTGGCGGCGCGATTCCGCCGCCAGACGAACAGGGCGAAGCCCGCAGCGAGCGCGAATCCGATCTCGTCGGTGAGCGGCAGCGCGGCCACGAGGGTGAAGGCCGCCGCCATCGCAACCAGCCGCTCGGCGATGCTGAGGCGTATTCCGAGCCATCCGATCACCGTGGCCCCCCACAGCCCAATCGCCAGCAGCGCCTTGAAGGCGACGTAGGCGACGGCCGGGATATAGCCGATCTCGCTCGCCAGCACGCCGCCATCCTGCAGCATCAGCGCGGGTGTGTAGACGGCCATGAAGGGCACCACGAAGCCCGCGGCCGCGACCTTGATGGCTTCCATGGAAATCTTGAGCCCGGATTCCCGCGCGATCGGCGCCGCCGCGAAGCAGGCAAGCGCGACCGGGGGCGTCAGGTCGGCGAGAATGCCGAAATAGAACACGAACATGTGGCTGACGATCAGCGGCACGCCGAGGGCCTGCAGCGCCGGCCCCGCGATCGACGAGGTGATGATGTAGTTCGGGATTGTCGGGATGCCCATGCCCAGGACGATGCAGGTGACCATGGTCAGGATCAGCGACAGGAACAGGTTCTTTTCGCCCACACTGACGATGAACTGGCCGAAGGTCGTGGCGATACCGGTCAGCGTCATGGTGCCGATGATGACGCCCACGACGGCGCAGGCGATGCCGACGGGAAGCGCGGTCTTGGCGCCCTCGGCGAGGCTGTCCCGGCAGACGATGAGCGCTTCCCTCCCGCCCTTGGTGAGGAACGTCCAGAGGATCAGCCCTGCCATCGCCGCGACGATGACGTTGATGCCATATTCGAAGAATCCGGCGGCGACGACGCCAAGCCCAATCCAGAAGCCGTAGCGGATCAACCCCGCCGGCAGCCCCAGTGCGATCGAGCCACCCAGGATCAGCATGACGGTGAGGGCAAGGCCGATGGTGCCCGCGTAAAGCGGGGTGTAGCCGGAGAACAGCAGGTAGACCAGCACGGCGAGCGGCAGGATCAGATACCAGCGCTCCTTGAGCGCCTTGCGCGGCGAGGGCAGATCGGCCTTGTCCATGCCGCGCAGGCCCCATTTGCCGGCCTCCAGATGCACCATCCAGAACGCGGAGGCGAAATAGAGGATGGCAGGGATCAGTGCCGCCTTGACGACTTCGTGGTAGGAGACGCCAAGGGTCTCCGCCATGATGAAGGCGACTGCGCCCATCACCGGAGGCATGATCTGGCCGCCCATCGAGGCGGTGGCCTCGACGCCGCCGGCAAAGGCGGCGCGGTAACCGAAGCTCTTCATCAGCGGGATGGTGAACTGGCCGGTGGTCACGACATTGGCGACACCCGAACCCGAGATCGTGCCCATCAGACCGGAGGAGAATACCGCCACCTTCGCGGCGCCGCCCTGCCGGTTGCCCACCAGCCCGAGCGAGACATCGGTGAAGAGGCGGATCATCCCCGCCTTCTCAAGGAAGGCGCCGAACAGGATGAACAGGAAGATGTAGGTCGAGGAAACATAGACCGGAATGCCGTAAATGCCCTCGGTACCGTAGCTCATATGCTCGATCACCTGGGTGAAGGCATAGCCACGGGTCTCGAACGGGGAGGGGAGCAACTGGCCCCAGAAACAATAGGCGAGAAACAGCCCGGCTATGATCGGCAGCGCCGGGCCCATCAGCGCCCAGGCGGCGCAGAAGACAACGACGAGCGCGACAACGCCCATGACGATGTCCGCCGTGTTCGGATCGCCCGCGCGCAGGATCAGCGGGGCGTATTCGAGCCACTGATAGCAAGCCACCGCGACGCTTCCCGCCGCCAGCAGCCAGAACAGCGCCTTCGTCGCCGGTCCTTTGCGATGCACCAGCGCGAGGAGCGGGAAGCCGAGAAGCCCGAGGAAGCCGACATGGAAGGCCCGTGTCACCTGGCTGGGAAGCTCGATCAGATGCGCCGCCGTCCCGATTTGAAACAACGAGAAGGCGATCGCGATCCAATAAAGCAGCCGCCCCTCGCCGCCGGCGGGAAAGCTCTCGCTCAGGGGATCATGCAAGCCAAGATCGGCAGCGTCCGCCGGCATCTTGTGATGGTTGCTGTCGTGCTGCATCGGCGACCCTCGCCGCGAGAGAGCGTCGCTGCCCGGTTGGCGATCCACCGGGCATTCGCGACGGTCTCAAGCCGTTGAAACTCTGGCTTTGACCCGTAACCGGGCAGGCCGCCCGGAACTGTTGCGCCCCTCTCCGCACAAAGCCGCCACCCCGGGGCGGCGGCTTTCATTGGCGCGGCAGTGCTACTTCAGGAGGCCCTTTTCCTTGTAGTAGCGTTCGGCGCCGGGATGGAGCGGGATCGGCATGCCCTTGGTGGCGTTTTCGAGCTTGATCTGGGCCGCCGCCTTGTGGGCGGCCTCAATGCCCGTGAGATTGTCGAAGATGAGCTTCGTCATCTCGTAGGCGACCTCGTCGGAGACCCCCTCGCGGGTGACCAGGAAGTTCACCACGGCAACGGTCGGGACGCCGCCTTCCTGACCGTCATAGGTCTTGGCGGGGATTTCCGCGCTCACATAGGGGGGCCCCAGCTTCTCAACGACCGAGGCCGGCACCGACACCACCGTGATCGGAAGCGAGGAGGCCAGATCGCGGATCGAGGCAACGCCGAGCCCGGCCGACTGAAGCGTGGCGTCGAGCTGGCGGTTCTTGATCAGTTCGACCGATTCGCCGAACGGCAGATACTCAACCTTGCCGAGGTCGTCGTAGCTCATGCCCGCCGCGCCGAGGATCGCCCGTGCATTGAGCTCGGTGCCCGACTTCGGCGCGCCGACCGAGACGCGCTTGCCCTTCAGGTCGGCGAGAGTCTTGATGCCGCTCTCCTTGGTGGCGACGATCTGGATGTAATTCGGGTAGATCGCCGCGATGCCGCGCAGCTTGTCGAGTTTCGACTTGAAGCCGACTTCGGCGTCGCCTTCCCAGGCCAGCTTGACGGAATCGCCAAGAGAGAACGCCAGTTCGCCGCGTCCCTGCTGGAGCAGGTTGAGGTTCTCCACGGATGCCTTGGTCGACTGCACCTGCACCTTCGAGTCAGGGATGTTGTCGGCGTAGACCTTCGAAATCGCGACGCCGAGCGGGTAATAAACGCCCGATGTGCCCCCGGTGAGAATGTTGATGAACTCGGTGGCTTTCGCCGACATGGGCGACAGGGCCAGCACCAGCGACGCGGCCGCTGCCAGGCCGGACGTACGCTTGAAAATCTTCATGAGCATTCCTCCGCTTCTTCGTGCCGTTCCCTGCATCGCGCGGCACTTCCAGGCGAGGCTACAGGCCGGGCCGGGGAATGCAAACAGCACTTTGGTCGGTGCGGGCACTAGGTGCGCCGATTGTACCTTGCCCGCAATGAACCCGGTCTCCTGGCACCGCCTGGCCGATCGATCTCCGCGCTCATGGGGGTGACGGAATGCCGGCCGGAAGGTTCACATCTCGGCCGGCGGTACTTCGATCAAATCAACCCGATGCTCGATCCACGCGGCGAGGGCCGGGGTGATGCCGGTGGCGGGCTTGGAACCGGGACGGGCGAACCGGCCCGCGCGGGCGGGGCGGGTGTGCAGCCGGGCGAGCAGGGCGGCCTGACCGATGGCGGCGTCGAGCGGGTCGACCAGGGGCACGGGAACCCGTTCGGCGATGCGGGCGGCAAGTCCGGTGAGCGGGGCGCCGGCAAGGATGACGGCGTCGGCCTTGTCGTCCACGGCGGCCCGGCAGCAAAGCTCGGTGAGCTCGGTCTCCAGCTCGTGTTGCACACGGTCGATCGAGCCAAACCCGCTATCGGGCACGCGGATACCGGCGCAGCGCCCGTTCAGGCCAGAAAGCGACACCGCGTCCTCATACCAGGCTGTCATCACAGGCGAGAAGGTCACGATGCCAAAGCGCGGACCGAGCATGCAGGCCGTCAGCATCGCCGCTTCCGCCATGGCGGTGATCGGCAGGTCGAACAGTTCGCGCGCGGCGATCAGGCCGGGATCACCAAAGGCGCCGATGACCACCGCATCCATGCCGGCATGATGCTGCGCGATCATTTCCAGTGTGGTTGCCCCCGCCAGCAGCGCCTCGGCACGGCTGGCGATGTAGGGCATGCCGCGGTCTGCGGTCATGGCGACGAGTTCGATGTCCGGCGCCAGCGATCGGGTTGCGCTCTCGACCATGCGTTCCGTCATGGCAAGGGAAGTATTGGGGTTTATCAAAAGGATACGCATCGGCTCAGTGTCCACGTGCCCGCGCCCAGAGGGAGGCGATGGCGTCTGTCGCCTCGCGGCGGATAAGGTCGGCGTCGACGCGGGTTGGCCGGCCATCCTCGACCACCAGTTCGCCCTCGACGGCCACCAGCTCCACATCACGGCCCTGCGCGACATGAACGAGGTTTCCCAAAGGGTTGGTGGCGGGGGTGAGATGGGGCTGGCGGAAATCGAAGGCGACGAAATCCGCGCGCTTGCCGACCTCGATGCTGCCGATCTCGTTCTCCAGACCCATCGCGCGTGCGCCCGCCATGGTCGCCATCTCGAACACCGTTTCGGGCTGCCAGTCCGGGGTGACGGCACCGAGCTGGATGCGGCCGACCGCGAGGGCCCAGCGCATCACTTCCACCATGTCGGCGTGCATGTTGTCCGTGCCCAATGCCAATTTCGCGCCTGCTTTCCGTAACTTATGGGTCGGCGCGATGGTCGCGCCGGTCGCGTTGCCCTTGGCGATGTGGGCGACATGGATGCCGGCGCGCCCGATGCGGGCGATGTCGTCGTCGCTGACATGGATGCAGTGGGCGGCGGTCAGGCGGTCGTTCAACAGGCCGACCTCGTCGAGCAACTCGGGCGGGCTGATGTCGTCGCGTTCGCGGATGCGGGCGAGTTCCACCTTGCTCTGCGAGAGGTGGGTGGTGACGCGAAGTCCAGCATTGTCAGCGGCTTCGGCGATGCGGCGCAGGAACGGGGTCGAACATGTGTCGGGGGCATGGGCGGCGAGCTGGACGCCGATGCGGGCGTCGCTCCTGCCCTCATAACGCGCGGCGAGATCCAGCGCGTCCTGAAGCGTTCTGTCGCCGATCGCATCGACATGCTCCCAGCGCCCGAGCGAGACTCCGGAGAAATCAACGTCGTGAATTCTCCCGCATGACCAGACCCTTAGCCCGATCTCCGCCATGGCCGGGGTGACGATGTCGGCATGCACGAAAGTGTCGTTGATCAGGGTCGAGCCGAACAGCAGCGCTTCCAGCGCGCCGAGCCGGGAGATGGCGTAGGCCTCGTCCTCGCTGACCATGTGGCCTTGCGGGATTCCCGGTGTGTAGGCGGGAGCGAAGCCCAGATCCTCCGCCACGCCGCGCACCATGGAGAGGTTGGCGTGGGTGTGGACGTTCACCAGGCCGGGGGTGATGACCCGGCCGGGCAGATGGACGGTGCGGCGGGCTTGAAGGGGCGGGCCGGTCTCCTTCGTCGCGGCGGCGATCCGCGCGAAGCGCCCGTTCGAAATCGCGATCACGGCGTCGTGGATGATGGGGGTGGTGGGATCGCCAGTGAGGACGATGGGACCGGTGACGACGAGGTCGTAGAGCGGTTCGGGCATGGGACGGGGTTCCGACATGGGCCTGCCGATCGATGGGGGCTTTAGCGATTGAGGATGTGGGCGAGGAAACGGCGGGTTTTCTCTTCGCGGGGCGTGGAGAAAACGTCCTCGGGCGGGCCTTCCTCGACGACATCGCCGTCGGCCATGAAGATGAGGCGGTCGGCGACGCGGCGGGCGAAACCCATTTCATGGGTCACCACGACCATGGTCATGCCCTCGCGGGCGAGCGTGCCCATCACGTCGAGCACCTCATGCACCAGTTCGGGGTCGAGCGCGGAGGTGGGCTCGTCGAACAGGATCAGGCGCGGGTCCATCGCCAGGGCGCGAGCGATGGCCACGCGCTGCTGCTGGCCGCCGGAAAGCTGGGACGGGCGCTTGTCCATGTGATCGGCCAGGCTGACGCGGGCGAGCTGCTCGGCGGCGCGGGCCTCGGCCACCTGCCGCGACACGCCGAGCACCTTGCGCGGGCCGATCGCCACGTTCTGCAGCGCCGTGAGATGGGGGAATAGGTTGAAGCGCTGGAACACGAAGCCGAAGCGGCGGCGCTGCAGGGCGAGCTGCGATTCCGGCAGCGCCGACCATTGCGGCGGCTCGCCGACATAGGCGCCGCCGATCGGTTCGCCGTTCAGCTCGATGGTGCCGGCGCTCGGCACTTCCAGATAGTTCAGGCAGCGCAGCACCGTGGTCTTGCCCGAACCCGAGGGCCCGATGAGCACCAGCGTCTGACCGGCCATGACGTCGAAGGAGATGCCCTTGAGGATCTCGCGCTCCCCGAAGCTCTTGCGCAGCCCCTTCACGGAGAGCAGCGGCTTGTTGTGGGAGGTCATGGCGATCACCAGGCCGGAAGCCGCCGCTCGATGATCCGCGAGATCCACGAAAGCACCGAGATGATGGCGTAGTAGTAGATGGCGAGAAGGGCAAAGATCTCGAGCGGCACGAAGTGCGAGGCGATGATCGCCTGCCCGGAGCGCGTCAGCTCGTAGACCGAGATCACGGACAGCAGCGAGGTGTTCTTCAGCAGCGTGATGACGTCGTTGGTGAGGGCGGGCACCATCGGCCGGATCGACTGCGGCAGCAGGATGTAGATGAGGATCCGGCCCTGCGTCATGCCGATGGACTTGGCCGCCTCGGTCTGCCCTTTTTCCACCGAGCCGACGGTGCCGCGCACGATTTCTGCGACATAGGCGGCGCAGTTGATCGAGAGCGCGATCACGCCGGCCCAGAACTCGCCGAGCCGAAACCCCATGAGGGGCAGGCCGAAGAACACGATGAAGATCTGGATCAGCAGCGGCGTGCCGCGGATGAAGTCGACATAGCCGCGCACCAGCCATCTCGCCCAGCGCCATCCGCCGAGCGACACCAGCCCGAGCGCGATGCCGCTCGACAGGCCGAGCACCGTCGCCAGCGCGGCGATCTTGAGCGTCATCACCGTGCCGACGGCCAGCAACGGGATGGCCATCTCCACGATGCCCCAATCAATACTCATAGGCTGCGCATCCGCGATTTTCGGGCCGGCAAAGCCGGCCGGGGTGTGAGGGGCGGGCACCCGGCCCGCCCCACGCCTTGTCGTCGGGTCCGAGGGCGGCTCAGAAGGTCGGCGGCTTGTCGGCGAGCTTCATCTTCGTGCCGAACCACTTCTCCTGCAGCGTGTAGATCTCGCCATCGGCCTTCAGCGCGTTGATGCGCGCGTCGAGGAAGGCGATCAGGTCGACATCTTCCTTGCGGGTGCCGATGCCGGCCCAGTTGCGCGGGCCGATGTCGCGCACGATGGCGTATTTGCCCGGCGCGTCCTTGACCACCTGGGTGAGGGTGGCGAGCGAGTTGATCACGCCGTCGACCGAGCCCTGCGCAAGGGCGAGATAGGCCGAGGGGTGATCGTCATAGGTCTTCACCTCGGAGAAGCCCTTGCCGGTGTCGGCCTTCAGCTTCTCCTCCAGCTTGGTCTTCATGGTGTCGCCGGCCGAACCCAGCTTCACGCCGAGGATCTTGCCGGCCATGCCGTCGAGGTTCTTGATGGTGTCGACGTCGGAGGCGCGGATCAGCATCTCCTGTGTCGCCTCGGTGTAGGGAATGGAATAGCCGACCTTGGCGACCCGCTCCTTGGTGTAGGTGAGCGAGGTCATGATGAGATCGAAATTGCCGGCATAGAGCGCGGGAATGACACCGGCCCAGGCGGTGTCGATGAACTCCACCTTCACGCCCAGCGGCTTGAAGATCGCGTCGGCCAGATCGATGTCGTAGCCGACGATTTCACTGCCCTCGCGGAAGGCGAACGGCCGATAGGACGCCTCGACGCCGATGCGCACGACGCCGGCCTTCTTGATGTCCTCCATCGTCAGCGGCGCGGCCATGGCGGGGGAGGACCCGGTGGCGAGGAGGGTGGGAGCGGCCACCGCAAGGGCGAGCAGCGAGCCGGAAAACTGCAGAAAGCGGCGGCGGGAAACCGGGGGCAGGGATCGGTTGGATGACATGGCAATCTCGCTTTTCAAACGCTTCAGGTCGACCGTCAAGGGAAGATCAGATTGCATTCCATCTGATTTAATTGAATATATACAGCTACTTAAATGTTATACCTAGGCGCCGAATGCCCAATGATTGCGCGCCCGCTGCCTGCGCAGGCGCCACCCTGCCCGGCCCTGTGGCACGAGCGGAGCGGGGATGAGGCGCAAGGGCGCGAATTTGGCGGGATCTTCGGGGCGTTAGGGCCGGCACGCCTTCGCGATGGCCCCGGCGGGCCGGGCGCGGCGGGCGGCGGGGCTGCCGACAATTTGCGCAGCCTGAATCGGGCGCGCGGATGTCAGGCCGAGAGGGTGGCGGCGGGAGGATCGGACAGGGCGGCTGAACGGGTGAGCACCGCGCAGACGGTTTCGCCGGTGCGCAGCAGATGACGCTGCCACACCCGGCGGGCGGCCTCGGCGTCGCGCGCGTGCAGCGCCTGCATCAGCGCCTCATGCTCGCCGACCGATTCCTCCCAGCGGAACGGATCGATGATCGCCATGTAGCGCCCGCGCCGGGCCCGCAGCATAAGGCCGGCATGGGTGGCGATCAGCACTGGGTTGCCCGAGGCGCGCACGATCCGGTCATGGATGGCGCTGTTGATCTCGAAATAGGGGTCTTTTTCCTGCCGCTCGTAATGAACGCGCATGGATTCGTGCAGCGCGTCCAGTGCGTCGAGTTCCCGGGCGCTGATGCGCGTGGCGGCGATCTCGGCGGCAAGGCTTTCCAGACCGGCGATGACCTCGAACAGGTTCGAGGCCTCCTCCGGCGTGAACGACATGATGCGCGCGCCCTTGTTCTGCGAGATCTCGACGAGGCCCTCGACCTCCAGCAGCTTCAGCGCCTCGCGCAGCGGGGTGCGGGAGACGTCGAGCAGTTCGCACAGGCTGCGCTCGACGATACGCCCGCCGGGGGGAAGGTCGCCGCGAATGATCCGGTCGCGCAGCGTGTCGGCGACCTGCTGGGCGAAGGGCACGCGTCGTGACAGGCGGGGCCGCCTCGGGGGAGATTTCGCGCGCCTGGCCTCGCTGCTCTGCGTCACCACGTCTTTTCCGTCGCCACTGAAAACCGGCCGGCGGATTCGAGGCCGCCGGATCGGTCCTAGTGATACTCCTTCCGGGCGCGGAGGGAAGGGGAGCGCGGCGCCCTCAGCCGATGTCGGGAGCGATGGGCACCACCAGGCGCCCGCGCACCTTGCCCTCCAGCAGGGCGGGCGCGACCGCGAGGACCTCGGTGAGCGGGAGTTCGGTGACCATGCGCTCCAGCTTCGTCCTGTCGAGATCGCGCGCCAGGCGCTGCCACGCCTGCGCGCGCTCGGCCTTGGGGCACATCACGCTGTCGATCCCCGCCAGCGTCACCCCGCGCAGGATGAAGGGCGCCACCGTCGTCGGCAGGTCCATGCCGGCGGCCAGCCCGCAGGCGGCAACGATGCCGCGATAGCGGGTGGCGGCGAGCACATTCGCCAGCACAGGACCGCCGGCGACGTCGATGCCCCCGCTCCAGCGCTCGCGCGCCAGCGGGCGGCTGGGGGCGGAAAGTTCCGCGCGGTCGATGATCGTCGCGGCGCCCAGCTCGGTGAGGTAGCCATGCTCGGCCGCGCGCCCGGTGACGGCGGCGACACGGAAGCCGAGCCCGGCCAGCAGGCTGACCGCGACGCTGCCCACCCCGCCCGCCGCGCCGGTGACGACGATCTCGCCGTCGCCCGGCGTCAGGCCATGACGCTCCAGCGCCATGACGCAGAGCATCGCGGTGTACCCCGCCGTGCCGATGGCCATGGCCTGCCGGGTGCTGATGCCCGCGGGCAGGGCAACCAGCCAGTCGGCCTTTACCCGCGCCCGGCCGGAAAGGCCGCCCCAGTGCGTCTCGCCCACGCCCCAGCCATTCAGCACCACGCGGTCGCCGGGCTTGAAGGCGGGCGAGCTGCTTTCCGCCACCACGCCGGCGAAGTCGATGCCCGGCACCATGGGAAAGGCGCGGACCACCGGCGAGGTTCCGGTAATCGCCAGCGCGTCCTTGTAGTTGAGCGTGGACCAGGCGATGTCGACCAGCACCTCGCCCTCGGGCAGCTGGGCGGTGTCGAGGCGGGTCAGCCGGGCGGACTGGCCGGCCTCGGATTTCTCGATGAGAAGGGCGTCGAACATGGTCGGCTCCGATCAGTGTCCAATCAGGCGAAAGAAGCTGGCGGCGAAGGTGTGAAGCGGGGCGGCGCGCTGCTCCAGCTTGGCGCGCAGCACCGCGCCCTCCCAGCCGATCCAGAAGAAGGCGGCGAGCGCGTCGGGGTCGTGCTGCGGGTCGATCTGGCCTTGGTCGCGCGCCAGACGGAGGCATCGCGCGGTGCGTGCCTGCCAGTCCTCAAGCGCCAGGGTGAGCGCCGCGCGGAATTCCTCCGGCAGCGCGCCCATCTCCTGTCCGAGATTGCCGATGAGGCAGCCGCGCCGGAAGCCATGCCGCGCCATGCCGCGTTCCGCGTCGTCAATGAAGGCGCGTAGCCGGCTAACTGGATCGCGCGTCTCGTCGTCGAAGCAGCGGTCGAGCCGGGCGGCGAAATAGGCGCGGTACGCCTCGATGAGGGCGAGGCCGAACGCGGCCTTGCCGTTGAAGTAATGGTAAAACGAGCCCTTCGGCACCCCGGCCTGGCGCAGGATCTCGTCGACGCCAACCGCCGAGTAGCCGCGCTCGGTGAGGAAGGCCAGACCGGCGCGCATCAATTGCTGGCGGGCATGGGCGTCGGCCGGCGCACGGGGCGGGCGACCGCGCCGTGGCGCCGGCGGTTCGGCGACAGGCGAGTCGGCGACGGCGGACGCGGCTATGGCGGCGGGACGGTGCATCGCTATTTAATAGACCGATGCGTCTATTAAAGCAATTCCCGTCCCTTTGCCGTGCGTTCAGTTCGCCAGCGGGCCGATCGCCATGCGCTCGGTGATGAAGCAGAAGCCGTCTTCCTCGATGGCCTCAAGGGCGGCATCGTGGTCGGCGAAGCGGCGGGCGGGAAGGCGGCGGAAGTCCTCCCAGTAGCCGTCCTCATTGATGCGCGGCAGCACGGCCTGGCTTTCCACCGGCAGGATCGCCCAGATCTTCGAGCGGACATTGCCGCGCTTGACCCAGTTCATGATCGCCCATTCCTCACTCACCTCGAAGGCTCCTTCGCTGTTGGCCGCGCATGGTCAGTTCTTCATATGCGCCGGCAGCCACGTCGACAGCGCGGGCACCGCCATCAAAAGCAGCGTGAACGCCAGCGTGATGATGAAGAACGGCATGTTGGCGCGGAACACCTGCCATTGATCGACCTTGGCGATCCGCGCCGTGATGATCAGCGACATCGCCACAGGGGGCGTGATCTGCCCGATCACCACCGCCATGACCATCAGCACGCCGAAATGGATCAGGTCAATTCCGAACAGTTGCAGCGAGGGCATGAGGATGGGGACCAGCACCGGGATCAGCGGGTCGATGAACATGCCGGCGATGATGGCGAGGAACATCAGCGCCAGCAGCCGCATGAACTGGCTGTCGCCGATGGTCAGGGTGTCGATCAGCCCGGCGAAGGCCTGGGGGACATGGGCGGCGGACAGTGCGCTGCCCAGCGCGACCGACAGCGCGACGATGCCGAGCAACTCGCCGGTCATCTGCACCGCCGCGACCGTGGCCTGATAGAGCCCCTTCAGGCTGAGCGTGCGGTAGATGGCGAAGGACAGGAAGGCGGCATAGACCACGCCGAAGGCCCCCGCTTCCGAGGGCGTGAAGGCGCCCGCCACCAGCCCGCCAACGATGAGGCCGGGCATGCCGAAGGCGAGCAGCGCGGCAACACCGGTGCGCCAGATCTCGCGCAGCGAGAAGTTGCCGAAGGCGGGGTAGCCGTGGCGATGGGCCAGCCAGGTGATGGTGACCATGAAGACGACGCCCAGCAGCAATCCGGGAATGAGGCCGGCGAGAAACAGCGCGCTGAGCGAGGTGCCCGTGACCGCCGAATACAGGATCGCCGGCGAGGAGGGCGGGATCAGCGGGCCGATGCCCGAGGACGAGGCGCTGACGCCGGCCGAGAACGCGCCGGAATAGCCGTCGCGCTTCATCGCCGGAATCAGCACCGAGCCGGAGCCCGCCAGATCCGCCGCGGAGGAGCCGATCATGCCGCCGAAGAACACGCTGGTGAGTACGTTGACCTGGGCAAGGCCGCCCTTGGTCCAGCCCACCAAGGCGCGGGCGAAGGTGAACAGCCGCGCGGCGATGCCGCCGGAATTCATCAGGGCGCCGGCATAGACGAACAGCGGCAGCGACAGCAGCGTGTAGCTGGACAGCCCGCCGACCATTGTCTGGGGCAGCGACAGGCCCCACTGGCCGCTGAAATACAGCAGCAGAGCGACCGCGCTGAGCAGCGCCGCCACCATGGGCACGCCAAGCATCAGCAGGACGAGGAGGACGCAGATTCCGATGATCGCCCCGGTCATCGTGCCGCCCCTTCGGGCGCCGCGGCCCCGGCCTTTCGGGCGCGGACGGTGCGGGCGAGATCGACCAGGAAGGCGAGGGCGAGCAGGATGGAGCCGACCAGAAGCGCGGAGGTGAACCAGCCCTTGGGCAGCTTGAGGTAGGTGGTCTTGTCGGTGCCGAACAGCGACACATAGTCGAACGACACGAAGGCCAGATAGGCGAAGGACGCTGCCGAGAGCAGATCGGCGAAGGCGGCCACGACCCGGCGGATCCCCGGCGGCAGGCGATTGGCGAAATGCTCGATACGGATGATCTCGCGCCGACGCACCGACAGGAACATGCCGAGCATGGTGAGCCAGGGGATGAGCGCGATGACGATTTCGTCGGCCCAGATCAACCCGGAATTGAAGAGGTAGCGCAGCGAGGCGTTGGCGAACACCAGCAGCGTCACCGTGACCAGCGCCGCGGCACCCAGCGCCCCGGCTATGCCGTTGATCCAGGCATCAATGCCGTGCTCGTTCTGGCCGAGCTCGACCTCGAAGCCGGCTTCTTCCATCTGCCGGCTGAGGTCTTCCTCCGTCGGCTGAGGCTGCGCGGATAGGCTCATCGCTTGCGATCCTGAAACAACTTGCGATCCTGAAACAAGACGTCCGGTGGGCACCAGCCCGCCGGACGCTTACCTGTCTTACGGCTTAGGCCGTTCGTTTGAACGAGCCCGTTGTTTCCGTCTGGCCGGCGCTCACTTCACCGCGGCCTGAAGGTCGGCTGCATAGGTGCCGCCGGCGATGGCGCCGATCTTCTCGTAGAGCGGCTGCGAGGCTTCGACGAAGGAAGCCCGGTCGATCTCGATGATCTCGTTCTTGCCGGCTTCCTTCAGCTTGGCGAGAAGCTCCTCGTCCTTCTTGGCGCCCAACGCGCGGATCTCGTGGGCGGCTTCGAGCGCGGCTTCCTTCAGCATCGCCTTCTGGTCGTCGGGGAGCGCGTCGAACTTCTTGGCGTTCATCGCGAAGGTGATCGGCGTGTAGACGTGGTTGGAGATGGAGATGTAGGGCTGGACCTCGTTGAGCGAGCGCTCGACGATGTCGTTCAGCGGGTTCTCCTGGCCGTCGATGGTCTTATTCTGCAGCGCGAGGAAGACCTCGCCGAAGTTCATGTTCACCGGCGTGGCGCCCAGTGTCTTGAAGGTCAGGATGCGGGTCTCGCTGCCCGGCACGCGGATCTTCATGCCCTGGAAGTCGGCCGGGGTCTTGATCGGGCGGACCGAATTGGTGATCTGGCGGAAGCCGATCTCACCGAAGGAGAGCACTTCAAGCCCGGCCTTCTCGCGCATCGAGGCCGCCAGCTTCTTGCCGAATTCGCCATCCAGCGCCTTGGCCACCGCCGCGCGGTCGGCGAACATGAACGGCATGTCGAACACCGCCCAGGCATTGTCGAGCTCGATCGCGTCCGAGCCGATCGGGGTGATGTCGATCTGGCCGGTGCGTACCTGCTGCATGTGCACGATCTCGTCGCCGATCGTGGCATTGTCGAACAGCTCATAGGTGAAGTCGTCGCCGAGCTTCGCCTTCATCTTGTCGGCGACCTTCTGCGCCATGATGGTGTCGAAGCCGCCCGTCGGGGAGGGGCTTGCCATCTTCAGGTGCAGCGGATCGGCGAAGGCGGCTCCCGAGAGGAAGGTGGCCCCGAGCGCGAGTGCGCCGAGGGTATGACGAATGTTGAGACGATAACCCATGTTCCCACTCTCCTTGTTGGCCCGTCAGGCGGTGACGAGCGTTTCTTTCAGCATGTCCTTGTTCAGCGTGACCCCGAATCCGGGGGCGTCGGGTATCGCGACACGGCCGTTCACGGCCCTTGGCGGGTCGACGAACATCTGTTCCTCGACCTGCTCGGTGCCGAGATGGATCTCGGCCAGCGTGCCGTTGCGGAATCCCGCGACGTGGTGGAGGCACCACACGCCGCCGCCGCCGGCATCCGACAGGGGTTTGTTGTAGATCTGCGAGAGATGAGCGACCCGGCGGGTCTCGGTCATGCCGCCGTTGTACATGCTGTTCGGCATGAAGATGTCGATGGCGTCATGCTCCACCCATTCGCGAAAGCGCAGCGAATGCCCGTCCATCTGGCCGGCGGAAAGCGGAATGCTGGTGCGCTTGCGCAGGTTTCCAAGGTCGCGGGCATCGACGCGGTTCAGAGGGTCCTCGAACCAGGCGATGTTGTAGGGCTCGATCATCTTGGCGATGCGCAGCGCCTCCTCGGGACGCAGGCCCTCATTGGCGTCGACCGCGAGCAGGATGTCCTCGCCGATCGCCTCGCGCACCGCCGCCACGCGCCTTGCGTCCTCCACCAGACCGCGCGCGGTCCCGACCAGCATCTTCAGGCGGGTGTGGCCACGGCCGATGAGGATGCGCGCCATCTCGATGAGGTGCTCGGTCTCGAAGGCGGCGAAGCCGTAGGTGACATAGGCGTCGGCATAGTCCTTGGCGCCGCCGAGCAGCTGGGCGACGGTGCGCCCGCTGGCCTTGCCGATGATGTCCCACAGCGCGAGGTCGATGCAGGAAAGCCCGGCGAGGTTGATGCCGGTCATCGCGCCGCGCTCGGAGATCAGCGGCTGGAGGCGGGCGTGGATCTTTTCCAGATCGCGCGGGTCCATGCCGATCACCGCCGGGCCGAGATGGTTGGCCACCACCGCCGCCACCCCGTGCCACAGAAAGCGCGACGCCATGCCGATGCCGACATGACCTTCATCGGTCTCGATCTCGCAGATGATGCGGAAATCGTCCTCAATGGGTTTGTTGATCAGCGGCACCGCATTCTTGAAGCGGTGAACACTGACGCGCACATCCTTGATCAGCAAAGCACGTCCTCCGCCCGTCACTGGGCAACTGCGTGGCGCCCCGGGACACCGGGGCTGTGTGTGGGCTCTTCAACAGTCGGCTTGAGCGAGTGGGCCGAAGCGGGTGGAAGAGCTCCCAGCGCCCCGCCGCGCCTGACAGCGTCTCCCGCACGCACGGCCTTCCCGCGGGAGCGGGCGACGCCATGCGCGACGGGCGCGTTGAGATGGGGGGCGATGGATTCGATGCGGTACGGGCAGGCGTCATGCAGTTCCACCGGCGCCAATCTCGTGCCGCCGGTGAACGCCCTGGTCTCCCGGGCGGATAGCTCAAGCATGTCCCGCACCTCGCGAATGAGCCGCGATTGTCGGAACGGAAGGTCAGGGCGTCAAGAAGTGTAGGCGTCAAAATGATGCAATAAGCGTCAATTTGTGCGAATGGCGCTTTTTAGATCATAAATTGCTCAAATGACGTGCAAGTGTAAGTGATTATACATAGTGAAAAACTATCAACGTAATCTGATTAAGTCGAGAAAAGGTACATTAATGGCGCAAGGAATTCGTCCTATGGAGGGCATAGGACTTGATTATACGTAAGATTTATTTTGTTCAGGGCGTCTGGTCGTCGGCGCCGATGGCGGCCAGCCCGGCCCGCGCGACCTCGATGTCCTGCGCCCCGGTACCCGAGCCGACGCCGATGCCGCCGAGGCACTGACCCTCGATGATGATGGGCAGGCCGCCCACGAGATTGGTCAGGCGCTGGCCGGCGGCGAGCTGCAGGTTCACCGCATCCGCCGGATTGAGCCGGCCGCTGGGCTGGCGGTGCGAGGCGGCGGTGATCGCCTTGGACAGCGAGGTCTCGCGCGACAGCAGCTTGGCGCCGTCCATGCGCACAAAGGCGAGAAGATTGCCGCCCTCGTCCACGATGTTGATGTTCTGCGGTACGCCGAGTTCCTTCGCCTTGGCGAGGGCGCCCGCAAGCATGGTCAGCGCGCCTTCATGGGTCAGCTTGAGCGAGGGGCGGGTGGCGGACATGGTCATCCCCTAGTGCATCGACAGCGCGCGCGGGTCGGGCGCGGGAAGGTGGGGAAGAGGAGATGGCCGGGCAGGGAAGACGCGCTCGCACGCCCGTGGCGCACGCCCCGCGCGGGGCGGGTTGCCGCCGGGCGGCATTCGCCATGGAGGCCCGCGCGAAGCGGGGTGCCCGTTTCCATCATGCCTCGATCTCAATTGCGCAGATCGGCAGCTTGAGGCGGTGGGGCGCATCAATAAAATAGTTTTATTCGCTATTTAGTATAGGCGCTCCCAATAGCCGCGCCGACCCACCCAGCGATATGTGTTGTCGGGCGATCAGGCCCGGATTGAGCTTCGCTGAGCTTTGGATTTTCCCCCGACGGGAGAAGGATTTTCGCGCCGGCCGGTGCCGCTGCCCCAGCGTTGCGGGGATCGGGGCGGGCCGCTTACTTGTTTTAACGATTCAAAACTGGAGCTTGCTCATCCAGATGACGGCGCCGGCGCGCGGTGCGCCGCCTGCCGTCTTCAGTTCCCGCCGGCGACGATCTGCCGGATGCCGGCGGCCTCGATCGCCTTCGCCATCGGCTCGGTGGGGGCGATATCCGTGACCAGCGTATGGACGCGCGAAAGGGGCGCGACCTCGAACACCGCGCGGCGCTCGAACTTGCTGTGGTCCGCCAGCACGGTGACGCGATCGGCGCGCTCGATCATCGCCTTGGCGACCTCCGCCTCCTGCAGGTCGAAATCCATCACGCAGGTCGGGTCGATGGCGCCGATGGTCAGGACCGCGTGGCGCACGCGGAACTTGGCGATCTGCTCCAGAGCCAGCGGGCCGAGGCTCTCCCCGGCATCCGCTCCATAGGCCCCGCCGATGAGGAAGACCTTGTGGCTGTGGTTGGCGGCGAGCATCGCCGCGATACGCGGTGAATTGGTGATGGTGACAAGCGCGCGGGCACCGGCCAGGGCCTCGGCAAAGGCGACCGTGGTGCTTCCGGTGTCGATGAACAGGGAATCGTCGGGCTGGAACAGCGGCGCGGCGGCGTCGGCGATGCTCTTCTTGCCTGCCGCATTTTGCGCCATGCGCTGCGCAAACGGCCATTCCTTCTCCATCACCGGCGGCGGCACGGCGATCGCCTTCGCCCCGCCGTGGAAGCGGCGCAGCCGCCCCGCCGCGTCCAGCCGGGCCAGATCGCGCCGCACGGTCTCGCGCGAGACCTGAAGCTGGTCGGCCAGCGCCTCGACGCTCATCTCGCCCGAGCGGGCAAGCAGCGTGAGGATTTCCTGATGGCGAGTGGAATGTTGCACGGCACGTTCCTGGCTTGTCTCGACGCAGGCCCGATGTTCATGCCCGACGCTCGTGCCGCCGGCCGGACGGGAGGGCGGCATTCCGCAGCCGGGCGACGCTGGAATCGGTAAGTGAGCCCCGGCATGTGGTCAATGCGACCGGTTGGTTGAACGCAGGCGACGCCGTTTCGGGCCCTCGCGGGGGCGATGCCTGTGGATATGACGACAGAATGACCGAAACGGCAGGAAATGCAAGCATGTCATGACCGTTCGGTCATATACAACCAAATTATATGCCCATATTGGCCGTATCGTGCGCAAATCGGGCTTCCCTTCGGTCTTGAAAGCGGTATGGTGCTTGCTAGTGCAAACAATAGGGGCACGCACATTAGCTGTGCATGGTGCCGCGGCACGGCTGTTGGCAGCCGCGTCCGGCACGCCCCGCGCCTCACGAGACCCGTGCCACCCGTGCCCGGCGGAGGGGCGTGTCTCCCGCGAGGCCCTGCGGCGCACCCGCGTGGCGGAGCGGGCACCTGTTTGGAAACGACGGAGCGACAGTGTGACTTCGGAAGAGGCAAAACGGACGGAAGGAGGCGCGTGGGGACTGATTGCCCGCTATGTGCGCCTGACGGATCGGATCTCCGACTATGTCGGCTACCTCGCCGCATCGCTCATCTTCTTCATGGGCGGGACGCTGATCTTCGACGCGATCACCCGCAACCTGATCAAGATGCCGGTGCACTGGGCGGTGGAACTGACCCAGTTCACGCTCGCGGCCTATTACTTCATGGGCGGCCCGATCACGCTGAAGAACAACGATCATGTCCGCATGGACCTGTGGTACGCGACGCTCACCGAGCGCGGCAAGGCCAAGGTCGACCTGGTCACCGTGTGGTGTCTGATCTTCTATCTCGGCGTGCTGCTCGCGGGCTCCATCTCCAGCCTGCAATATGCCATCGCCACCGGTGAGAGGCGGTTCTCGATCTGGAACCCGTCGGTGATCCCGATCAAGTCGCTGATGGTCGTGTGCGTCATGCTGATGCTGCTGCAAGCCATAGCGCTCGTCTTCAAGCACATCGCCACCCTGCGTGGGGAGAAGCTGTGATGAGCTATGAGATGATCGCTCTCCTGATGTTCGCGTCGATGGTGCTGCTGCTGGTGAGCGGGCAGCGCGTCTTCGCCGCCATCGGCTTCGTCGCCGCCGCCGCGGCGCTGCTGCTCTACGGGCAGGGCGCGGTCGAGCTGCCGTTCAACCAGGTGTTCAAGCTGTTCAACTGGTACGCCATGCTCACCCTGCCCATGTTCATCTACATGGGCTACGTGCTGTCGGAATCCGGCATCGCGGAAGATCTCTACCGCATGCTGCACGTCTGGTTCGGGCGCGTGCGCGGCGGACTGGCCATCGGCACCATCTTCCTGATGGTCATCATCTCCGCGATGAACGGCCTCTCGGTCGCGGGCATGGCGATCGGCGCCACCATCGCGCTGCCGGAAATGCTGCGGCGTGGCTATGACAAGGTGCTGATTTCCGGCGTGGTCCAGGGCGGATCCTCGCTCGGCATCCTGATCCCGCCCTCGGTGGTGATGGTGCTTTACGGCATGATCGCGCGCCAGCCGGTTTCGAAGCTGTGGTTCGCCGGGCTGGTGCCGGGCCTGATCATGGCGGCTCTGTTCGTGGTCTACATCATCATCCGCGCCCGCATGAACCCGAACCTCGCGCCCATCGTGGCGGAGGAAGAGCTGAACATGCCGCTGCGCGAAAAGCTCGCGCTGGCGCGGGCGGGGATCATCCCCTTCGCGATCTTCTTCTTCATGACCGGGCTTTTCGTCTTCGGCTACACCAGCCTGGTCGAGAGCTCGGCGGTCGGCGCCACCTCGGCGACGCTGGCGGCGGTGCTGAAGGGACGGTTCAACTGGCGGCTGGTGCGCGAGACGTCGATGAAGACGCTCGGCGTGTCCTGCATGTTCCTGTGGCTGATCCTCGCCGCGCTCGCCTTCGGCGCGGTGTTCGACGGCCTCGGCGCGGTGAAGGCGATCGAGTACCTGTTCATCGGCCAGTGGAACCTGTCGCCCTGGACCATCATCATCATGATGCAGGTCAGCTTCCTCATCATGGGCATGTTTCTCGACGACACGGCGATGCTGGTGATCGTGGCGCCGCTCTACATACCGCTGGTGAAGATGCTGGATCTCGGCTTCAACAACCAGCTGATCTGGTTCGGTGTGCTGTACACGATTACCTGCCAGATCGCCTATATCACCCCGCCTTTCGGCTACAATCTCTTCCTGATGCGTTCGCTGGCGCCGAAGGAGATCTCGCTGGTCGACATCTACCGGTCGATCTGGCCCTTCGCGCTGATCATGGCGATCACCATCGCGCTGATCATGGCGTTCCCCCAGCTCGCACTCTGGCTACCTGAACACATGAACGTCAGGGGCTGAGGAAAACGGCCGGCGATCAAGACCCGCCGACCTGAGACAAGATCTTCCAGAGACAAGACCTTCCAACCCGAGAGGAGCAGCAGATGAGCGACACCACGAAGAAGCCCGGCGCGGCTGAGAAGATACTGTCCACACGCCGTAATTTCCTCGGCAAGGCCGGCCTCGGCGCCGGCGCGGCGCTGGCCGGCTCCACGATCGCGGCGCCCTACGTGAACGCGCAGGTCGGTCCGATCAAGTGGCGCCTGCAGACCTATTCCGGCGCCCCGCTCGGCGCCCACGTCATCAAGCCGCAGATCGACGCCTTCAACGCGGCGGCGAATGGCGAGATGGAGATCGAGCTGTTCTACGCCGACCAGCTGGTGCCCACCTCCGACCTGTTCCGCGCGCTGCAGAGCGGCACCATCGACGCGGTGCAGTCGGACGAAGCCTCGATGTCCGCGCCGGTCGATATCGCCGTGTTCGGCGGCTACTTCCCCTTCGCCACCCGCTACAGCCTCGATGTGCCGGCGCTGTTCCGCTATTACGGCCTGAAGGAGATCTGGGAAGAAGCCTATTCCGAGGTCGACAACGTCACCTGGCTGTCCACCGGCGCGTGGGATCCGCTGCACGTCTTCACCGTCGACAAGCCGATCCGCAGCCTTGCGGACATGAAGGGCCTGCGCGTATTCGGCGTGCCGACCGCCGGCAAGTTCCTCTCCAAGTACGGCCTCGTGCCGGTGACCATCCCGTGGGACAACGTCGAAGTCGCGCTGCAGACCGGCGAGCTGGACGGCGTGGCCTGGTGCGGCTTCACCGAAGCCTATGAAGTGGGCTGGGCGGATGTGTGCAACTACGCGCTCTCCAACTCCGTCACCGGCGCCTGGTTCGGCAGCTACTTCGCCAATTCGGGCAGCTGGGAGAAGGTGCCGCCGCACCTGAAGGAGCTGTTCCTGATGAGCATCGACCAGTCGCACTACTACCGCGACGTCTGGTACTGGGGCGGCGAGGCCAAGCTGCGCGTCGAGGGCGAGAAGATGGAACTCACCTCGCTGCCGCCGGCCGAATGGGCCCAGGTGGTCGAGGATTCCAAGGGCTTCTGGGACGAAGTCGCCGGCTCCAGCCCGCGCGCGGGCCGGGTTGTCGCCGCGTTCAAGAAGTACGCCGAGACCATGCAGAAGGCCGGCTACCCCTATCGCTGATCGGGCGCCGTTCTCCATCTCCGCAACGCACGGTCCCGCCCTTCCGGGCGGGGCCGCTGCCGCCCGGTGCCGGCCGTGCCGCACGATGTGACGCGAGCGGTCGCTGTCCCGGTCGCGTAATGAGACTATGGAAGGGAGCACGCATGCTCCGCACACACGCCCCACCATCGCAGGACCTTTTCGACGTCGCCATCATCGGCGCGGGCGTGGTCGGCTGCGCCGTTGCCCGGCGTTTCGCGCTGGCCGGGGCCAGGGTGGTGCTGATCGAGAAGGGGAGCGACATCCTCTCCGGCGCCTCCAAGGCCAACAGCGCCATCCTGCACACCGGTTTCGACGCCCCGCCCGGCAGCCTCGAGCTCGACCTGATCAAGGCCGGGCGCGCCGAATATCTCGACATCCGCGCCGGGCTGAACCTGCCGCTGGTGACGACGGGGGCTCTGGTCTGCGCCTGGAACGAGATGGAAGCCGGCAAGCTGGAGGCGATCGCCGCGCAGGGCCGCGCGAATGGCATCACCGCGCTGAAGCTGATGACTGGCGCGCAGGCCCGCACCACCATGCCTGGCCTTTCCGAGCGGCTGGTGGCGGCGATCGAGGTCGAGGACGAGCATGTCATCGACCCCTGGACCGCGCCGCTGGCCTATCTGACGCAGGCGGTGGCCCTCGGCGCCCGTTTCCTGCGCCAGGCCGAACTTGTCGAGGGACGTTTTGCCGGCGAGTGGACGCTCTCGACCAGCACGGGCGATGTGCGCGCGCTCAGCGTCGTCAACGCGGCAGGGCTGTTTGGCGACGTGGTCGACCGCCGCCTCGGCTTCGCACCGGAATTCGAGATCCGGCCGCGCAAGGGCCAGTTCGTGGTGCTGGACAAGGCCGCCTTCGCCCATGTGCCGCGCATCGTGCTGCCGGTTCCGACCGAGATCACCAAGGGCGTGGTGGTCTGCCCGACCGCCTTCGGCAATGTGCTGGTGGGCCCGACCGCCGAGGAACAGGACGACCGCGTCCGTGCCACGGTGGAAACCGAAACGCTGGAAGCGCTGCTGGAGCGGGGCGCGCAGATCGTGCCCGCGCTCCGCGCCATGCCGGTGACGGCGGTCTATGCCGGGCTGCGGCCGGCGAGCGAGAGCAAGGCCTACCGCATCTTCACACGCCCCGAACAGCGCGCGATCACGCTGGGCGGCATCCGCTCCACCGGACTGAGCGCGGCGCTGGGGCTGGCGCAGCATGCCCTGTCGCTGCACAGGGCCTTTGACGCGCCCCCGCTGGTGCCGGTCGAGCCGCCGCCCGTTGCGCTGCCCAACCTTGCGGAGACACGCGAGCGCGACTGGCAGACGCCCGACCACGGCGAGATCGTCTGCCATTGCGAGATGGTGACGCGGCGCGAGATCGAGGCCGCGCTGGCCAGCGACGTGCCGCCGGGGGACTTTGGCGGGCTGAAGCGCCGCACGCGCGCCGGCATGGGGCGCTGCCAGGGTTTTTATTGCAATGCGCGCCTCGCGCAGATGACGAAGGGCCGCCTTGCCACCGCGCTGGCGGTCGGGGACGGCGAGGGCTCATGAGCGCGACAGCGGATGTCATCATCGTCGGCGGTGGCCCGGCGGGTGTGGCGGCGGCGATGGAACTGCGCCGGCGCGGCGCCGGCAAGGTGGTGCTGCTGGAGCGCGAGCCGGAACTGGGCGGGGCGACGCGCCATTGCAGCCATTCGCCCTTCGGCATGCGCGAATTCGGCCGGGTCTATTTCGGCGCCGCCTATGGGCGCCGGCTGGCCCGCGAGGCCGCGGACGCCGGGGTCGACATACGCACCGGCCATTCGGTGGCGCGGTTTCATGGTGGCGGCCGGCTGGAAGTGGCGTCCGCGCACGGCGTCGAGACCCTGACCGCGCGCCGGGTGATGATCGCCACCGGCGCGCGCGAGCGGCCGCGTTCCGACCGCCTGATCTCCGGGGATCGGCCGATCGGCATCGTCACCACGGGCACGCTGCAATCCTATGTCGCCTTTCACGGGCTGATGCCGTTCAGGCGGCCGGTGATCGTGGGATCGGAGCTGGTCAGCCTCTCCGCCATCCTGACCTGCCTCACCCATGGCGCCCGCCCGCTGGCCCTGCTGGAGAGCGAGCCCCACATGCTGGCGCCGGCGCCCTTCGCCTGGTTTCCGCGCATGGCGGGCGTGCCGGTTCATCTGGGCACGCGGATCCTCGACATTCGCGGCACCGGGCGGGTGGAGGCGATCCGCTTTCGCCGCCAGGACGGCGTCGAGGAGACGATCCCGTGCGACGGCGTGCTGCTGACCGGGCGCTTCACGCCGGAGGCCGCGCTGTTCCGGCAGTCGGAGATCGGAGTCGACAGCGCCAGCGCGGGTCCCGCCATCGATCAGGACGGGCGCACCCTGGACCCGCTGTGTTTTGCCAGCGGCAACCTTCTGCGCGCGGTCGAGACCGGGGGATGGGCCTATCGCGAAGGCCGGGCCGTGGCGCGCGCGCTGGCGCTGGATCTGGCGCATGAGCCGGTGCCATCAGCGCCGACCGCCGTCACTTTCGAGGCGCCGGTGAAACTTGTCGTGCCGAGCCTGCTGCGCCGGCAGGGGAGCGGCGAACCGGCCTTCCGCGACTTCCAGCTCCGCTTCACCCATCGCGTGCACGGGCGGCTGTCGCTGGAGATCGACGGGCGCGAGGTGTGGGCGCAGACGCGCACCTTCTTCCCCGAGCGGCGGGTGCTGGTGCCGATCCCGGAGGGCGCCAGCGCGGCGGGAAGCGTCCGCTTCCGGTTTCGGGAGCCGGGCTGATGCGGGTCGCGGCGGTTGACCAGGGCACGACCTCGACGCGCTGTCTTGTGGTGGAAGATGGCCGCGAGGTCCGGGTCGCGGCGGCGCTGCGCCATGCCCAGAGCCATCCCCGGCCGGGTTGGGTGGAGCAGGACGGCGAGGAACTTCTGGCCAATATCCGCGCCGTGCTCGACGCGGCGGGCCGGGTGGACGCCATCGCCATCGCCAATCAGGGCGAAAGCTGCCTTGCCTGGGACGCGCGGAGCGGGCGCCCGCTCTCGCCGGTGGTCGTGTGGCAGGATGCGCGCACGGCCGACGCGCTGGCGGCGCGGGGCGCGGAAGCCGAGGCACGCTCGAAAGCGATCTGCGGCCTGCCGCTCGATCCCTATTTCTCGGCCAGCAAGCTGGCCTGGCTTCTGGCCCATGTGCCGGCGGTTTCCGCCGCCCATGATGCGGGCCGGCTGCGGCTTGGCACCACGGACGCCTTTTTTCTGGACCGGCTGTGCGGTGCCTTCGTCACCGACAGCGCGACCGCCTCGCGCACCGGCCTGCTCGACCTCGCGACCGGGACCTGGAGCGCGGAGCTGTGCGCGCTGCATGGCGTGCCGATGGAGTGCCTGCCGCGGATCGCCGCCGTCGATGCCGGGTTCGGCACGCTCGCCGGGGTGCCGGTGAAGGTGTCGATCGTGGACCAGCAGGCGGCGCTTTACGGGCATGGCTGCCGGCAACCAGGCGATGCCAAGATCACCTTCGGCACCGGCGCTTTCCTGCTCGCCGTGACAGGGAGCGAACGGCCCGCTGCCTCCGATCTGCTGCCCACGGTTGCGTGGCGGCGGGCGGGCGAGGGCGCGGTGTTCGCGCTGGAGGGCGGCGTCTACGACGCGGGCGCCGCGCTCGACTGGGTGCGCCGGATCGGCCTTTATGCCGGGCCGGAGGAACTCGACGGCTTCACGGGTCCATCCGCGCTGAGCCGTGGCCTCGTCTTCGTGCCGGCGCTGTCGGGGCTGGCGGCGCCTTACTGGGACCGCAGGGCGGCGCCTTTGTTCATCGGCATGGATGCCGCGACCGGGCGCGCCGACATGGTGCGGGCGGCGCTGGAGGGCATCGCCATGCTCACCGTCGGGCTGATCGAGGCGGCGGCCGCGACGGTTGGACCGATCACCACGCTGTCGATCGACGGCGGCCTGTCGCAGAGCGCCTATTTCGGCCGGTTCCTCGCGGCGGCGAGCGGGCGCGCGGTGCGGGTGCCGGCGATGCACGAGATCACCTCGCTCGGGCTGGCGGAACTGTGCGGGGTGGATGTCGAGCCGCTGCGCGCGAACTCCCGTCACTATGATCCGGACGGTTCGGTCTCGGCCGGCGACCATCGCCGTTTTGCCGCCGCCGTCGGAAAGAGCCGGGACTGGCGCGGCGACGGTCCTGCTAGCGCATGAAGCGCCTGAAGCGGCGCAGCGACAGGAAGAACAGCGCGCCGCCAATGGCCGCCAGCGCCAGGAACTGCGGCCAGACCACATCCAGCCCCGCGCCCCGGAACAGGATCGACTGCGCCAGCATGACGAAATGCGTGTTCGGCGTGAAGGCCATGATGTCCTGAATGATCTGCGGCATGCTCTCGCGCGGTGTCGTCGCGCCGGACAGGACCTGGAGCGGCAGCAGAACCAGCATCAGCAGCAGCCCGAATTGCGGCATCGAGCCCGCCACGGTGGCGAGGAAGATGCCCATCGAGGTTGTCGCGAAGAGCTGAAGGACCGTGCCGAGCATGAACAGCGTCATCGAGCCGTTGATGGGAACGCCCAGCAGGCCCTGGACGATGAACACGAGCGAGGCCCCCGTGGCGACGAGCACGACCAAGCCCATCGACCAGATCTTGCTGAGCATGATCTCGACCGGGGTGACCGGCATCACCAGAAGATGCTCGATGGTGCCGTGTTCACGCTCGCGGATGAGCGCGGCCCCTGTGAGCACGATGGAGAGCATGGTGATGGAGGTGATCACATTGGTGACCGCGCCGAACCAGCTCTTGCTGAGCTGCTGGTTGAAGCGCGCGCGCAGGGCAAGCTGGACCGGAACCTCGGTATCGCCCCGGTAGCGGTTCAGGAACTCGCTCACCTCGCCCGAGACGATGGACTCCACGTAGCCCCCGCCCGAGAACGCCTGCGACATGCGGGTGGCATCGATATTGAGCTGGATGGTGGGCGAGCGGCCCGCCAGCAGGTCGCGCTGGAAGTTCGGGGGAATGTCGAGCGCGAAGGTGTCGAAACCGGCGTCCATGCGCCGGTCCATCTCCGACGGGGTGATGAGCCCCGGCACCGAGAAATAGGGCGGATAGAACGCGGTGATGATCCGCGAGGAGGCGGGCGAGCGGTCCTCGTCGACGATGCTGATCGCGGCGTGGTTGAGCGTCTCCGGCATCGCGGTCGAGGCGGTGTAGATCGAAACCGAGAAGGCATAGACGATCAGCACCAGCAGCATCGGGTCGCGTCTGAGCCCGCGCAGTTCCTTGAAGCCGAGCTGCATCACATTTGCCACGCGCATGGCTAGCCCGCCTGTTTCTTGAGGAAAGCGGCACTCAGGCCGAGCAGGAGCGGACCGGCGAGCAGGAGCGGGATGAAGGCCGTGTCGAGATCGGCGAAGCCGAGCCCTTTCGAGAAGGTGCCGCGCGCGATGGTGACGAAATAGGTAGTGGGGTAAATCTGCCCGATCAGCGCGCCCACGCCCTGGAGCGAGGAGACCGGATCGATCATGCCGGAGAACTGCACCGCGGGAACGAGCGTGACCAGCGCGGTGCCGAAGATCGCCGCGATCTGGCTGCTCATGAAGGTGGAGAGCAGCAGCCCCAGCGCCGTGGTCGCGAACACGTAGAGCAGCGCGGCGGCGCTGAGCGCGGCAAAGCTGCCCGTCAGCGGCACCTGGAAGGCATAGACCGCGAAGGCCACCAGCATGAGGTAGTTCAGGCTCGCCAGCGCCACATAGGGCAGCTGCTTGCCGATGAGAAATTCCATCCGCGTCACCGGGGTGGCGTAGAAATTGACGATGGAGCCGAGCTCCTTCTCGCGCACCACGCTCAGCACCGCGAGCATGGCGGGGATCATCATCAACAGCAGCGGGATGACCGCCGGCACCATGGCGATCAGGCTCTCGATGCCGGGATTGTAGCGGTAGCGGATGGCGATGTTGAAATCGCCGATCGTGGCCGCCTCGCCATAGATCTCGCGCGCCTTGCGGGTGAGCCACGCCGTGTGCATGCCCTGGACATAGCCGCGCACGGTCTCGGCGCGGGTCGGCATCGCGCCGTCGATCCACGCGCCGATCTCGACCGTTCGCCCGCGCGCGACATCGCGGGCGAAGCCGGGCGGGATCTCGATGGCGAGGCTGATCTCGCCCGCCCGCATGCGTCGGTCGAGATCCTCGTAGTCGCGCAGGGCCGGCTTCTCGATGAAGTAGCGCGAGCCGGCGATCTGCTGGACGTAGTCCTGGCTGAGCGCGCTGTCGTCGCGGTCGAGCACGGCGAAGGACAGGTTCTCGACATCGAGATTGATGCCGTAGCCGACCACGAACATCAGGATCACGGTGCCCAGCAGCGCAAGGGTGGCCCGGATCGGGTCGCGCTGCAATTCCAGCGACTCCCGGCGCGTATAGGCGAACATGCGGCGGACATCGAACCACCGCCCGGTGGCGGATGTCGGCTCCATCTCGCCCGGCGCGTGCAGGGCGGCGTGTGGGACGGTGTCGGCCGGAGCGGTGCCGGGGGAAGGGCGCGTGCCGATGGCGTCCTGGAGATAGGCGATGAAGGCCTCTTCAAGCGTCGCCGCCCCACGCGCCGCGACGATCGCCTTCGGGGTGTCGCTGACCAGCACCCGCCCGGCATGCATCAGCGAGATCCGGTCGCACAGCTCGGCCTCGTTCATGAAGTGGGTGGAGACGAAGATGGTCACATTGTCCTGGCGCGACAGCTCGGAGAGGATCTGCCAGAAGCCGTCCCGCGCCACCGGGTCGACGCCCGATGTCGGCTCGTCGAGGATGAGGATGTCCGGCGCGTGGATCATCGCCACGGCAAGCGACAGCCGCTGGCGGATTCCCAGCGGCAGGGAATCGGGTAGCGCCTCCATCACGCCTTCAAGATCGAAGCGTTGCGCCATCTCGTCGATGCGTGCCGGAATGGCGCCCGGCTCCATGCGAAACAGCCGGGCGTGCAGGTCGAGATTCTGCCGGACGGTGAGTTCGGTATAGAGCGAGAACGCCTGGCTCATATAGCCGACACGGCGGCGCACCTCGATGTCGTTGGGGTCGACCTCGTGGCCGAACAGGCGCGCGATCCCCTCCGAGGCCGGCAGAAGGCCGGTCAGCATCTTCATTGTCGTGGTCTTGCCGCAGCCATTCGACCCCAGAAAGCCGAAGATCTCCCCGCGCGGAATGCGGAAGCTGACATCGTCGACCGCGGTGAAATCACCGAACCGCATGGTGAGATGCGCCGCCTCGATGGCAAGCTCGCCGTCGTGCGTGTCCTGGCGCGGGGGAATGACCACCTCGTGGTGGCCGCGCCGCTTTTCCTCCGGCAGCAGCGCGATGAAGGCGGCGTCGAGATTGTCGGCGCCGGTGGTGGCGAGCAGCTCGGCCGGCGTGCCGGTGGCAAGGATCGCGCCGTCATCCATGGCGACCAGCCAGTCGAAGCCCTGCGCCTCCTCCATGTAAGCGGTGGCGACGATGACGCTCATGCCCGGCCGCTCGGCGCGAATGGTGTCGATCAGCTCCCAGAACTGACGCCGCGACAGTGGGTCGACGCCCGTGGTGGGCTCGTCGAGAATGAGCAGGTCGGGATCGTGGATGAGCGCGCAGCACAGCCCGAGCTTCTGCTTCATGCCGCCCGAGAGCTTGCCGGCGGGCCTCTGCGCGAAGGGGTCGAGCCCTGTCGCCTTCAGCAACTCGCCGATGCGCCGGGCGCGCTCGTGCCGGTCCTGGCCGAACAGACGGGCGAAGAAGTCGACATTCTCGAACACCGAGAGCGTCGGATAGAGGTTCTTGCCAAGCCCCTGCGGCATATAGGCGATGCGCGGACAGCTGCGCTGGCGGTGGGCCGGATCGGCGATGTCGCCGCCCAGCACGTCGATCCGCCCTTCCTGCACCCGGCGAGCGCCGGAGACCAGCGAGAGCAGGGTGGACTTGCCCACGCCATCCGGTCCGATGAGACCGACCATCACACCGGCGGGAATGTCGAGCGTGATGGCCTCCAGCGCGCGCGTCTTGCCGGCCCGCCCGCTGCCATAGGAGTGGCGCACCGCTTCGAGGCGGACGACCGGCGGCGCCTCGCCCGGCCATGCCGGCGCGGGGCTCATTTCACCAGGTTCTCGGTCAAGTTGGCGGGCCAGTCGACGGCGGGATCGAGCCGGACATAGGCCATGCCGGGAAGGCCGGTCTTGACCTGCTTTATGTGCCTGCGCAGCAGTTCCGGCGGGATCCGCGCCTTGATGCGGAACATCAGCTTCAGGCGCTCGGTCTCGGTTTCCACCGTCTTCGGCGTGAACTGGGCGACATCGGCGACAAAGCTGACGCTGGCGGGGATGACATATTGCGGGACAGCGTCGAGCACGAGACGGGCCTGCGTGCCGATCGCCACCCGCCCGGCGTCGACCGTGGGCAGGAAGAAGGTCATGTAGACATCTTCGAGATCGACCAGGTTGAGCACCCGTCCGCCGGCCGAGAGCACCTCGCCGGGCTGCGCCACGCGGTACTGCACCCGCCCGTCGCGGGGGGAGGTAAGCGTGCTGTCGTCGATGTCGGCCTGGATGGACTCGATCGCCGCCTTGGCGGCATCGACCGCCGCCTCCGCGTCCACGATCGAGGCACGGGCGGAGCTGATCGCCGCCTCGGCGGCCGCGAGCTGAGCCTTGGCGGCCTCCACCGCCGCCTTGGCGCTTTGCTCGCTCGCCTTGTCGTCGTCCATCGTCTGCTGCGAGACCGAGTTGCTCTGGACCAACTGCGCGGAGCGGGCGAGGCGCTTCTCCGCGGCGTCGAGTTCGGCCTCGCGCTGCGCGATGACCGCCGTGGCCGCGTTGCGCTCGGCCTCGCGTTGCGCCACCAGACTCCGGGCGGTGTCGATGCCGATGACGGCGCGCTGCTGCTGCGCCTGGGCCTGCCGCAGCTGGGCGGCGAGCTGGACCGTGTCCATCCGCGCCAGCACCTGCCCGGCGGTGACGAAATCGCCCTCGTCAACGAGGATTTCCTTGATGCGGCCGGCAGTCTTGGTGGAAACGTCGATTTCCGTCGCCTCGATGCGGCCATTGCCGCCGGCGATTCCTTCCGGCAGCCCGCCGCCCTCGTAATATCGCCAGCCATAATAGGCGGCGCCGATGACCGCGACCGCGATGAGGCCGAGGGCCAGCTTCCTGAACGGCTTCGTCATGTGTGACCCCGGTTCCTGCTCGTTACGTCTCGGGCGATGGCTGGCGGGAAGCCATTACCGGTTCGGCACGTCTGTTGGCTACGACGAAACGTCGGTTCGCCGGATGGTTTCTGCATCCCGGCACTGCACGGCGTTGCCGGGGCGAGACGATCGGCGCGTGAGGGACCTTGCGGCGAACGCGTGCGGTCTTTTCTCGTGTCGCGCGTGGACGCGCCGAAGCCGGCTCGCAGGATTAGAGGCTCCACCAATGCTCTAGCATTGATCGCGGTCAAGGTGCGGACTGATTAGGGCGGCGGGCGTGTCGGCCGATAGCGCCTGTTGGCCCGCGGACACCTTGGCGGCGGACGGGCGCGCGCCTATCGTGCCCACCCCTGCGCGGCACCGGAGTTTCATGATGGCGAACAACGCGGCACCCATTCGCATCGGCGTTGGCGGCTGGACTTTTGAGCCCTGGCGCGGGCCGTTCTATCCGGACGGGTTGGCGCAGAAGCGCGAGCTGGAATTCGCCAGCCGCAAGCTCACCGCCATCGAGATCAACGGCACTTACTACGGCTCACAGAAGCCCGAGAGCTTCGCCAAGTGGCGTGCCGAGACACCGGACAGTTTCGTGTTCACGCTGAAGGGCCCGCGTTTCGCCACCAACCGGCGCGTGCTGGCCGAAGCGGGGACCTCGATCGAGCGCTTTTTCGCCAGCGGCGTGACCGAGCTGAAGGAGAAGCTGGGGCCGATCAACTGGCAATTCATGGCGACCAAGAAGTTCGATCCCGCCGACTTCGAGGGCTTCCTGAAGCTCCTGCCGGCGTCGGTCGACGGCCTGCCGATCCGCCACGCGGTGGAGGTGCGCCACGACAGCTTCCGGACCCCAGACTTCATCGACATGGCGCGCGCGCATGGCGTGGCGGTGGTCTTCGCCGGCGATTCCGACTTTCCGTGCATCGCCGATGTGACCGCGCCCTTTGTCTATGCGCGGGTGATGGGCACGCGCGAGGAGGAGGCTCTGGGATACCCGCCCGAGGCTCTCGATGCCTGGGCCGGATGCGCGAAGGCATGGGCGCAGGGTGTCACGCCGGCGCCGTTGGCGGACAGGCTGCTCGCGCCCGCGGCCAGCGTGGTGCCGCGCGAGGTGTTCTTCTTTGTCATCTCAGGATTCAAGGTCCGAAATCCCGCCGCCGCCATGGCGCTTATCGAGCGGGTGTGAGGGGGACATCCTCGGTGGGAAAAACCAGCCGCGCGCGGGTGCCGCGCGGCGCATCGCGTTCGGTTTCCAGCTGCCCGCCATGCAGCGCCATGATACGGCGCACGATCTCAAGCCCGATGCCGAGGCCGCCCGCGCGCCGGTAATGGCCTGGCGCATCGCCCGCCGGCGGCGCGGGATCGAAGCCGATCCCGTCATCCTGTACGAAGAGGCCGGGGCCGCCATCCGTGCCCACCTTGATGCTCACGCCCGGCCCGCCATGGCGCACCGCGTTTTCAATCAGATTGCGCGCCGCGTCCCGGATCAGCGAGGGGCGGGCCATCACCACCGGGTTGCTGGACGCTTCGAAGGCGATGCTGGCGCCTTGCTCGTAGACGAAGGGCGCCAGCGCCTCGACGGTCTCGCGGCCGAGATCGTCGAGCCCGACCGCCTCGAAGCCGGTGCGATCGACCGCCTCCAGCCGGGCGAGCGTGAGCAGCTGCTGGACGAAATGGCCGAGTTCGTCGAGTTCTCCCAGCGCCCGCCGCGCGGCCGGGTGGTCGATCCGCTCCAGTTCCAGCCTTATGACGGCGAGCGGGGTGCGGATTTCGTGGGCGATGGCGGAGGTGAAGAGCTTCTGCGCCGCCATCAGGTCGCGGGTGCGGGCATAGGAGCGGTTGACCGCGCCGGCGAGGCGGGCGATTTCCAGCGGCATGCCGGCTTCTTCCAGCCGGGCGTCGGACTTCAGGGGATCCAGCCGCTCGGCCTGCTCGGCCTGCTGGCGCACCGGGCGCAGCGCGGAGCGGATGGAGAACAGCGTGGCGCCGAGCACGAAGATGAGCGTGAGGCTCATCGGCACCAGCATGTGGTCCAGCGCCTCTTCGCCGAGCACGTTCCAGACCGCCCGCTGAGGATCGCTCGCCACCGCGATCTCGATGAAGACGCTGCGGTTGCCGATCTCGACCGTGCGCCCGCCCGCGAAGGTGAGCGGGTAGCCGGGCGTGATGATCCGCATCCAGAACGAGGGGGGGTGCAGATCGAGGGGGAGGAAATGCTCGGTGCATTCCTCGTCGCACTGGGAGTACAGCACAACGCCGCTGGCGGTGCGCACCCGCGCGACATAGCCGGAGGCCGAGGTGCCGTAGCGCTCGGCAAGCTCAGGGGGCAGCTGGAAGGCCAGCCGCTCGCCGTGGCGCGACAGGCCTTCCGCGATCGCGCCGGTTTCACGCTCAAGCAGCAGCCGCGCGAGATTCTGCGGGTCGCGCCCATATTGGACGAGCACCACGATGAGCTGCGCCAGCATGGCCAGGCCGGCGAACAGCACGATGCGGCCGGCGACGAGGCGCCCGAGCGGCACCGCGCGGCGCGGCGGCCCGCTTCGGGGCTGGTCGCGCGCCGGCGCGCCGGGGGCGTTGTCGTGCGCGGACGTGCTCAAGGCGCGGTCTCGCGCAGCAGATAGCCGACGCCGCGCACCGTTTCGATCGCGATCCCGGTGGGGTGTCCCGCCAATTTGCGGCGCAGGCGCGAGAGCAGAAGCTCGATCGCGTTGGCGCTGGTTTCGCCATCGAACTGCGAGAGCATGGCTTCCAGCCCCCGCTTGGGCGTGACGCGGCCGGCGTGGCGCATCAGGATTTCCAGCGCGGCGCGCTCGCGCGGGGCCAGGGCGACAGGGGTATCGGCGCAGCTCACCGTCTGTGTCGCGGGGTCGTAGCGCAGCGCGCCGGCTTCCATCACCGGTGAGGCGGCGAACGGCGCCCGGCGCAGCAGCGCCCGCGCCCGGGCCAGCAGCTCGCCATTGTTGAACGGCTTGGTGAGGTAGTCGTCGGCCCCGGCGTCGAGGCCGGCGATGCGCTCGTCAACGGCGCCGCGCGCGGTCAGAACCAGCGTTGGCGTGGTGTCCTTGCGGCGGCGCAGGCCGCGCAGCAGATCGAGCCCGTCGCCATCGGGAAGGCCGAGGTCGAGCAGCACGAGATCGTAGCGCGCCACGGCGAGCGCGTCCTCGGCCTCGGTCAGGCCGCCGGCGGTATCAAGGCGCCAGCCTGCGCCGCGGATCGTCTCACCGATCAGCTCGCGCAGGCGGGCACTGTCCTCGACCAGAAGCAGCCTCACCGCACCCTCACGCGCGCCATGTGCCCGCACGCCTCATGCCCGCTTGCGACCCGTCACCATCGACCATACGAGGTTTTCATGGTGGCGCCAGCTTTCGAACAGGGCCGCCGCGGCATGCAGCAGCGCCAGAACGAGAATGGCATTGGCGAGGGTCTCGTGAAGCTCCTCCAGCCAGTCCTCGCCCCAGAAGGCGTCCAGTCCCATCATCCATCCGGTCAGGCAGACGCCCGCCAGCAGAGCCATGAGGACCAGCATCATTACCGCGCCGGCCGGGTTGTGCCCGAGCATGCGCGGCTCCCGCCCCTTCGCCAGCGCAGCCACATAACGGCGCAGGCGCGAGGGCGTGGGCATGAAGTCGGCGAAGCGCGCATAGCGCGTTCCGATGAATCCCCAGACAAGGCGGATGACGAGGGCACCGGCGACGACATAGCCGACGATCTCGTGGGGCAGATCGCCGTCCTCGAGGATGAACAGGTTCAGGATACAACCGGTGACCACCGTCCAGTGGAAGATACGCACAACAGGGTCCCACACCCGGACGGAGGCACCGGTGGCCGAAGGCGGGTCGCCTTCGGCCCGAGCCATACGCTCCCGCATCAGTCGATCTCGGACTTCACGACTGCGCCGGTGACCGGGTTGAAGTAGACCTCGGCCTTCTTGTTGTCCTTGGTGTAGCCGTAGATTTCATAGCAGCTGCCGGAAACCTTGAAGGTCTTGATCTTCTGGTAGCCCATTTCGGCAACCTTCGCCTTCATGGCGTCCTGGCTCATCCACTTGTCTTTGGTTTCAGTGGTGCAGGACGGGCCGGCGAAGGCAGCGGCGGGGGCGAGGACGGCGAGGGCCACGAGGCTGGCGGCGATCTTGCGCATAGCGTTCCTTTCAAGCGTTGGTCTCGCGTCAGCGAGCAACGTCAAGCTAGGATGGCCTGCCTGTCAGAAAGCTGTCGGCCGGATGAGATGGCGCCATGGCCACCTCATCCACCGTTTGCTCAAGCGCCCGCGGTTCAGCCGTTGCTCGGCCAGCGCCAGTTGCGCACCTCGGGCATGTCGAGGCCGTGGGCGCGGATGTAGCGAGCATGCTCGGTCAGCTTGTCGCGCAGCGCCTCGCGGGCATGAACGCCCGTCTCGCCGAGGCTCTTGATGCGCTCGATGGCGTCCATGGCGAGGTGGTAGCGGTCCAGCCGATTGCGCACCACCATGTCGAACGGCGTGGTGGTGGAACCCTCTTCCACATAGCCGCGCACGTGAAGATTGTCGTGGTTCGTGCGCTTGTAGGTCAGGCGGTGGATGAGCCAGGGATAGCCGTGATAGGCGAAGATGATCGGCTTGTCGGTGGTGAAAAGGGCGTCGAAGTTGCTGTCGGTCAGGCCGTGCGGATGCTCGGTGCTGGATTGCAGCGTCATCAGGTCGACGACGTTGATGACCCGGATCTTGAGCGCGGGGAAATAGCCGCGCAGCAGGTCGACCGCAGCCATGGTCTCCAGCGTCGGCACGTCGCCGGCGCAGGCCATGACCACGTCGGGTTCGCCATCGGCGTCGCTGCTGGCCCACTCCCAGATGCCGATGCCCTTGGCGCAGTGGTCGATGGCGGCATCCATGTCGAGCCACTGCGGCTCGGGCTGCTTGCCGGCGACGATGACGTTCACCCGGTTCCAGCTCTTCAGGCAGTGGTCGGTGACGTAGAGCAGGGTGTTGGCGTCCGGCGGCAGGTAGACCCGCACGATCTCCGCCTTCTTGTTCACCACATGGTCGATGAAGCCGGGGTCCTGGTGGCTGAAGCCGTTATGGTCCTGCCGCCAGACATGGGAGGTGAGAAGGTAGTTGAGCGAGGCGATGGGGCGCCGCCATTCGACTTCCTTGGACGACTTCAGCCATTTGGCGTGCTGGTTGAACATCGAATCCACGATGTGGATGAACGCCTCGTAGCAGGAGAACAGGCCGTGGCGGCCGGTGAGGAGGTAGCCCTCCAGCCAGCCCTGGCACATGTGCTCGCTGAGCATTTCGATCACCCGCCCGTACGGCGCCAGATGCTCGTCTTCGGGGATGGTCCTCGCCTCCCAGGCGCGGTCCGTGACCTCGAAAAGGGCCTGAAGCCGGTTTGAGGCGGTCTCGTCCGGGCCGAAGACACGGAAGTTCCGGCTGTCCTCGTTCGCCTTCATCACGTCGCGCAGGAAGGTGCCCATGACATAGGTCGATTCACCGTCCGTGCCGCCGGGATGGGCGACCTTCACGGCATAGTCGGTGAAGTCCGGCATGCGCAGCGGACGGCGCAATGCGCCGCCATTGGCGCTCGGATTGGCGCTCATCCGCTTGGTGCCCTCCGGCGCCAGCGAAGCGATCTCGGGGAGCAGGCGGCCGGCCTCGTCGAACAGTTCCTCGGGCTTGTAGCTCTTCATCCACTCTTCGAGCAGAGCGAGGTGGCTGGCCTTGGTCATGTCGGAGAACGGCACCTGGTGCGAACGCCAGAAGCCTTCGGTCTTCTTGCCGTCGACGGTCTTCGGGCCCGTCCAGCCCTTGGGGCTGCGCAACACGATCATCGGCCAGCGCGGGCGCTCGCTGGCGCCATTCTCACGCGCGGCCCGCTGGATCGCCGCGATCTGGGCGAAGGCGTTGTCGCACGCCTCGGCCATGAGGTCGTGCATGACGTCGGGATCGTCACCCTCGACGAAGATCGGGGTGTAGCCCATGCCCTCCATCAGGGAGCGCAGTTCCTCGGGCGAGATGCGGGCGAGGACGGTGGGGTTGGCGATCTTGTAGCCGTTGAGGTGCAGGATCGGCAGCACCGCGCCATCCGTGGCCGGATTCAGGAACTTGTTGCCGTGCCACGAGGTCGCCAGCGGCCCGGTCTCCGCCTCGCCATCGCCGACCACGCAGGCGACCACGAGATCGGGATTGTCCAGCACGGCCCCATAGGCGTGGGACAGCGAATAGCCAAGTTCGCCTCCCTCATGGATCGAGCCGGGCGTTTCCGGCGCGGCATGGCTGGGAATGCCGCCGGGAAAGGAGAACTGGCGGAACAGGCGGCGCACGCCTTCCTCGTCGCGCGAGACGTCGGGATAGACCTCGCTATAGGTACCATCGAGATAGGTGGAGGCGACCACGCCCGGCGCGCCGTGGCCGGGGCCGGCGATGAACAGCACGTTGGCGCCGGTGTTCACGATCACGCGGTTCAGGTGGACGTAAATGAAGTTGAGGCCGGGCGTGGTGCCCCAGTGGCCGAGCAGGCGGGGCTTCACATGCTCGATCGCGAGCTTTTCCCGCAGCAGCGGATTGTCGAGCAGGTAGATCTGTCCGACCGAGAGAAAGTTCGCCGCACGCCACCAGGCGTTCATCCGGGATTTCAGCTCGGGGGTCAGCGGGCCTGTCGTCGCGCTCTGCTCAACTGCCATCCATCTTCTCCTCAAATTCAATAGTGTTCGACATAGCGCGACAGGTGTCGCTGTCACGGCACCAGGACGGCGGCGCCCTGGAACCTGCCGGCGCGCAGGTCCGCCAGCGCGTCGTTGGCGCGCTCCAGCGGATAGGTGGTTGTTGTCACTTGTGCGACAGCCTGTGGGGCAAGCGCGAGAAATTCGCGGGCATCCTCCCGCGTGAGATTGGCGACGGACAGAACCTGCCGCTCTTCCCACAGAATGTCGTAGGGGAACTGGGGTATGTCGCTCATGTGGATGCCGGCGCACACGACGCGCCCACCCTTTCTGACCGCACGAAGCGCTGCCGGCACCAGCGCGCCGACGGGCGCGAAGATGATCGCTGCGTCGAGTTCCACCGGGCACGCCTCGTCGGAACCTCCGGCCCATGCCGCACCCAGTGAAAGGGCGTAGGCCTGCGTGGCCGTGTCGCCGGGGCTGGTGAAGGCATAAACTTCCCGGCCCTGCCAGCGGCAGACCTGGGCGATGAGGTGGGCGGCGGCGCCGAAGCCATACAGCCCGATGCGCTGCGCCTCGCCCGCCATCTTCAGCGAGCGCCAGCCGATCAGCCCGGCGCACATCAGCGGGGCCGCGGCGACCGGGTCGTCGAAACCCTCCAGCGCGAAGGCGAATGCCGCGTCGGCCACCACGTGGCTGGCGAACCCGCCATCGCGCGTATAGCCGGTAAAAAGGGGATCGTCGCACAGGTTCTCGTGATGCGAGGTGCAATAGAAGCAGGTGCCGCAGGTGTGGCCCAGCCAGGGAATGCCGACCCGTTCCCCGATCGCGGGCCCCGCGACATCGGGGCCGAGCGCCTCGACAATGCCGACGATCTCGTGGCCGGGCACCACCGGAAGTTTGCCGGGCGGCAACTCGCCGTCCACGACATGCAGATCGGTGCGGCAGACCGCGCAGGCTTCGACGCGCACACGAATTTCGCCCGAGCCGGGAACCGGGAGCGGGCGTTCTTCTAACTGCAGCGGTGCGCCATAGGCGCTGAGAACCATTGCCTTCACGGAGACGACCTCAAAAAAAAGCGGAAACCGCCGGTGCGGGCGCCGCACCTGTGTAGCACCCGTATGCCTGGCCGACATGTGCCAGCGATCCGATAACGGCGCACCCTTGCACCTCAGAGGCGTGAAAGATAACCCGCATTGCACGGCCGGTGATTGATGGCTGTCAATGACCCGGTATCGGCGTTCGCTACGGTTGTCCCAATGTGGAGGATCTGCCGATGGCGAACATGATGAAGGCAGCCGTGGTGCGGGCATTTGGCGCGCCGCTGTCAATCGAAGACGTGCCGGTGCCGGTGCCCGGTCCGGGCGAGGTTCTGGTCAAGGTCGTCGCCTGCGGGGTCTGCCATACGGACCTGCACGCGGCCGATGGCGACTGGCCGGTGAAGCCCTCGCCGCCTTTCATTCCCGGCCACGAGGCCGCCGGCCATGTCGCGGCACTCGGCCCCGGCGTGACGGGCCTCAAGGAAGGGGATGCGGTCGGGGTCGCCTGGCTGCACGATGCGTGCCTGTGCTGCGAGTATTGCGAGACCGGCTGGGAGACGCTGTGCGAGCACCAGCACAATACCGGCTATAGCTGCGATGGCGGCTTCGCTGAATATGTCATCGCCGCCGCGCCCTTCGTGGCGCGCCTGCCCGACACGGTCGACTTCGCCCAGATCGCGCCGATCCTGTGTGCCGGGGTGACCACCTATAAGGGCCTGAAGGAAACCGAGGCCCGGCCGGGTGAGTGGGTCGCGATCTCCGGCGTCGGCGGGCTTGGCCACATCGCCATCCAGTATGCCAAGGCCATGGGGCTGCATGTCGCCGCGCTCGACGTCGCGCCCGACAAGCTGGAGCTGGCGCGCCATGCCGGGGCGGACCTCGCCGTCGACGCGCGCTCGCCTGATGCGGTGGCCGAGATCCTGAAGGCGACCGGTGGCGGCGCGCATGGCGTGCTGGTGACGGCGGTGTCGCCGCCGGCTTTCTCGCAGGCGCTTTCCTATGTGCGCCGCAAGGGCACTGTCGCCCTTGTCGGCCTGCCGCCGGGCGAATTCGCGACGCCGATCTTCGACGTGGTGCTCAAGCGTATCACGGTGCGCGGCTCGATTGTCGGCACGCGTCGCGACCTGGCCGAGTCCGTCGCCTTCGCGACCGAGGGCAAGGTGAAGGCGGAGATCCACAAGGCGCCGCTGGAATCGATCAACGACATCTTCGCCGATCTCAAGGCGGGCAAGGTCGAGGGGCGGATGGTGCTGGATTTCAGCTGATCCGGGACCGCGGCGCGAGAGGCAAGAGCGGGCGGTGCGCATGTGCGCACTTCCCTCTTGTGCGGCGCGGCATATCTGATTTCTAATCAGCGCGGATCGCGACAGCGGCGTCGGGATCCATTCGCGGCAGGGAGTGCCGACAGCCCTTTCCGGGGCGGTCCCTGCACGCCGGGGCATGCCCGTGGATCCATTCGCGGAGACCCCTACGAATGCTCGTCGACGCCGATCTTTCCGCTTACCGCATTGCCGCCGAGCCCTATTACCGGCCCGTGGGCGAGGAGGTGGCGGTGTTCGAAGCCGCCTGGCGTCATCGCCTGCCGGTGATGCTCAAGGGGCCGACCGGCTGCGGCAAGACGCGTTTCGTCGAATACATGGCGTGGCGCCTGCACCAGCCGCTGATCACCGTGGCCGCCCATGAGGACATGACCGCCGCCGACCTCGCCGGCCGCTTCCTGCTGACGCCGGAAGGCACGGTGTGGCACGACGGGCCGCTGACACAGGCGGTGCGCCATGGCGGCATCTGCTATCTCGACGAGATCGTCGAGGCGCGGCAGGACACCACGGTGGTGATCCATCCGCTGACCGATGCGCGGCGCATTCTGCCGCTGGAAAAGCGCGGCGAGCTGATCCCGGCGCACTCCGACTTCCAGCTCGTGATCTCCTACAATCCCGGCTACCAGAGCGCGGTGAAGGACCTGAAGGAGTCCACCAAGCAGCGCTTCATCGCCATCGATTTCGATTATCCCACGCCCGCGCTGGAAGCCGAGATCGTGATGCGCGAGGCGGGCGCGGACACCGCGCTGGCGCACACGCTGGTCGCCATCGCCGCCTGTTCGCGGAACCTGCGCGGGCAGGGGCTGGACGAGGGCGCCTCGACCCGGATGCTGATCCATGCCGGTCGCCTTGCCGCCGCCGGCATACCGCTGGAGGCGGCGGTGCATGCGGGCATCGTCCTGCCGATCACCGACGACGCGGACGTGCGCCAGGCGCTCGGTTCGGCGATCGCCGCCTGCCTTCCATGAGTGCGCCCGTCGGGCACGAGGCGATGGCGCGGCTCGCCGGCCTGATGCGCGGCCGGGAGACGCTGCGCGCGCCTTTCGAAGAGGTGCGTGGCCGGCTGGCGGCCCGCTACGACCCCGATGGGCTTGAGCCCTGGGCGCGGGGGGCGTTGGCGCTCATCGACGCCAATGCCGGCGCGAGCTGCCTGCTGGCGTTCTGGCGGGCCAGCATGGAGACCGCCGGCCGGCTCGACGTTGAGAGCCTCGGCGCGATGGGCGGACAGGCCGCCGCGATCTGCCGAGAGGCTGGCGCTAAGGCGGCGATCGCTGGGCTGGACGCCTTTGTCCGGATCGAACCGCGCCTTGTGGATGCGGGGGAGCGGGCGGTGTGGTGGCGGGCGCTGGTGAAGCTCGCCGGCGCGGCCCCGGAAAGTGTGGAACCGCTGGCGGCGCGCGTTCAGACGGTGCTGCTGCCGGGCCATGTGGCGGCGTTCGAGGGCTTCATCGACGCCGGCATCCGGGCGTCCGGGCGCGACCGTGAACGCCGCAAGTCCTTCTTCGCGCTGGAGGACGGGCTGGCGCGGAGCCTTGCCGAGCGTATCGGTGCGGAGCCGGGCTTCGCCGATCTTGAGGGCGAGCTGAAGAAGGTGCTGGCCGCGCTCTGGGGCCCCGCGCTCGCTGTCCAGCTCCAGCCGCTTCCCCCGATCGCCCGCGACGGCCCGCGGCGGGTGAACCTTGCCGGCCCGGTGATCCGCATGCCGGCGGTATTCCAGGGCTTTGACGGGGAGGCGGCGCGCCGGCTCTATCTCGCGGCGGCGGTGCATGCCGGCGCGCATCTGGCTTTCGGCAATCCCCGTTTCCCGATTGGCACATTCAAGCCGGTGCAGATCGCGCTGGCGACGCTGGTGGAGGATGCGCGGGTCGAGGCGCTGGCGATGAGCCGCTATCCGGGCCTGCGCCGGCTCTGGGCGCCCTATCATAACGCGAGCCCGGAAGACGGGCCGACGGTGGCGGCGCTTCTGGCGCGTGTGGCGCGCGGTCTGTTCGATGAGGGTTATGAGGATCCCGACGAACTGGTGGGAAAGGCGCAGCGGCTGTTCGACGAGGCACGGGAGCGGATCGCCGATCCCGCCATCAGCCTCGAGATCGGCACCCGGCTCGCCAATGATGTCGGCCAGCGCCGCATCCGCTTCGATGACCGCGGCCATGTGATCGAGCCGGTCTATCGCGACGATGGGCTGGGCATCTGGGATTTCAGCGACATCGACCCCGAGGTCAGCGACGAGGTGGAGGTTGCCGTCGATGCCGCGCGGGTCGAGCGCCGCGAGGAGGAGGGCGGCACGGTTGACGAGGCCCCCGCGCCCGAGCCGACAGGGCGGGCGCGGCCTGCCGTCTCGCCCAGCGAGGGCGTGGTGGTGGCGAGCTATCCCGAATGGGATGGCACGGCGGGAATCGAGCGTCCCGACTGGACCAGTGTCCGTGCCATGATGCCGAAGCCCGGCGATGCGCGGGCCTTGCAACGGGCTCTCGACCGGGCGGGCCCGGTGCGGGCGCGCATCGCGCGACTGGTGCGGGGCGCCAAGGTGGGGCGGGCCTCGCGGCTGCGGCGGCAGGTGGAGGGCGCCGATCTCGATATCGACGCCGCCATCGATGCTGCCATCGCCCGGCGGGCTGGCGACGTGCCGGACATGCGGGTGTTCCGCTCCACGGTGCTGAACCAGCGCGACCTTGCCGTGCTGGTGCTGGTCGACACTTCCCAGTCGACGCGCGAACGCCTGCCGGACGGGACCAGCGTGCTGGATACCGAAAAGCTGGCGGTCGCGATGCTGGCGGGGGCGCTGCAACAGCTCGGGGATGCCTTCGCGCTGCTCGCTTTCGCCTCGGCGGGGCGGGGCGATGTTCAGGTCACGACGGTGAAGGGCTTCGAGGAGGGCTATGACGGGGACGCGGCGAGCCGGCTTGCCGGGCTCGGCTCGGGGCTGTCGACCCGGCTCGGCGCCGCGCTGCGTCACGCGGGGGCGGAGATCGCGCGCGTGCGCAGCTTCCGCAAGCTGGTGCTGGTGGTGAGCGATGGCGAGCCGTCCGACATCGACGTCGCGGCGCAGGATCTCGTGACCGACGCCAGCCGCGCGGTGAAGGCGCTGCGGGCCAGGGGCATCGACACGTTCGGCGTCATGCTCGACCCCGCCGGGGTCGGCTCCGGGCCGCGTATCTTCGGCAAGGCGAACGCCATGCCGGTGCGCCGGGTGGAAGACCTGCCGATGCGGCTTTCCGAACTGTATTTCCGGCTGGCGCGACGCTGAGGGACGGCGGGAGAGACCCGCCGCCCCGTTGCGCGTCAGCGATGGGCGGTGTCGGGGTTGGGGATGCCCTCGATCGGGCATTCCTCGGTGCCGACCATCGGCCGGGTGAAGGATTCCACCATTTCGCGCGTGCCCTCGGGGTCGGCGACCCACTTCTTGTAGAAGTCGTAGGGGCAGGCCGCCACGCCCTTGTCGCCCTCGCCGGAGTTGATCATGCCGGTGTAGCCGCGATGGACCAGCTTGAAGAGGTGGTTCTCGGACTGCATGTTCTTGCGTGCGTCGCGGATCAGCGAGGTGGACAGCGCGGCGTACTGGATGCCGTAATCCTCCTCGCCGCATTCGCCGAGCGTGCGGCCGTCGAAGCCGATGATCGCCGAGTGGCCGAAGTACGAGTACACGCCGTCGAAGCCCGAGGCGTTGGCGACCGCGACATAGGTGTTGTTGGCGAAGGCCATGGCCTTCGACATCAGGATCTGCTGTTCCTTAGCCGGATACATATAGCCCTGGCAGCGCACGATAAGCTCGGCGCCCTTCATTGCGCAGTCGCGCCAGATTTCGGGATAGTTGCCGTCGTCGCAGATGATGAGCGAGACCTTCAGGCCCTTGGGGCCTTCCGAGACATAGGTGCAATTGCCCGGATACCAGCCCTCGATCGGCACCCATGGCATGATCTTGCGGTACTTCTGGACGATCTCGCCCTTGTCGTTCATCAGGATCAGCGTGTTGTAGGGCGCCTTGTTGGGGTGCTCCTCATGCTGCTCGCCGGTGAGCGAGAACACGCCCCACACCTTGGCCTTGCGGCAGGCCTCGGCGAAGATCTCGGTCTCCTCGCCCGGCACGGTGGAGGCGGTGTCGTACATCTCCTTGCTGTCGTACATGATCCCGTGGGTCGAGTATTCCGGGAAGATGACAAGGTCCATGCCCGGCAGGCCGACCTTCATGCCCACGAGCATGTCCGCGATCTTCTTCGCGTTGGCGAGGACCTCGGCTTTGGTGTGCAGCCGCGGCATCTTGTAGTTCACCACCGCGACACCGACGGTGTCTTTGCTGCTGGATACGTCGCCGTGCAACATGGTCTTCTCCTCGCGTGAAGGCACGAAGCCGCCTTCGCAGGCGGCAGGCCCTGCGTTCTGGGACACAAGAAAGGCGCCGGCGGCTGTGCGCACCGGCAATGGGCAGGGACCTGATCCGGTGGCGACGGCAGTGTCCCGCCCGGTTTCAGGCACAAAAAAAGCCCGACAGGTTCTCGCGAACCTTTCGGGCTGCATTGCCACGCCTGGCCAGCGTCATTGGTGGCCGGGCAAAAGAACGAGGTGCGCGCTTTCTGCTCACACCTCATCCTGCTGGGAAATTAAGCATCCTTGGGTCGGTAGTTCAAGTGTTCGCTGGCGTTGATGATGACGAGCGCCATGTCCTCGATCGGCACCCGCTTGGCCATGGCCTGGCGGCGGATGCTCTGGTAGGCGTCCTCCTCCGAAATGCCCTGGAACGCCATCAGAATGCTCTTGGCGCGCTGGATTTTCTGCATGCCGCCAAGCTTGCGCTCCAGCTTGGCGATGGTCTTCCTGGCCGCCTCGCGCTCCAGCCACACGGTGCGCGCGATCGCGAGATTGGTCAGCAGGCTGAACGGCCGGACCGGCTTCTCGATCACCGCCATCGCCCCTGATTCCAGCACCAGCTGCAGGGCGAAGGGGTCATCGGCGCCGACCAGCGCGACCAGCATGGGGCGCGAGGACGAGCGCGGCTCGAACAGGGCGAGGATCGCCGCGCGTTCCTCCGGGTCCATGGCCAGGAGCACGATGTCCGCCATCGGCCAGTCGCGCGGAACCGGCCAGCTGACCTCGACCGCGCAGCCGATGCGCCGCAGATGCTCGACAAGGTCCGCGCGCTCCTCGCCGGGCGGGTGGATCACCTCCACCCGCTGGCCGCGAAAGTCCTGAAGGATCTGGATCGTCATGCCTGCGGAACACCCTGCGCTGGAACGCCGTGCTCCGTTCTCCCCCGAGGCCTCGGGCGGGGGCAATACGTCGTTCAGCGGGGGTCGTCTTCCGGTCTGTCCGCCGCGAGGGTCTCGGCGAGCCGCGTGCGGGCCGCGTCGAGGATCTCGTCCGACAGCTCCGCATCGCCCTGCGCGACGCCGCGCGCCAGAGTGACCGCCCCGACCAGGGTGGCGAACGCGGCGACCGCCTCGCGGCGCCGGGCCACGGGGTCGGGCTCCGTGATCCGGCGCTCGATCTCGGCGATGACGTCGTTGGTCGTGCGCGCGAAGGCGTCCTGAAAGGCGGGCGACTGGCGGGCGATTTCCCCGCACAGCGCCGGAATGGGGCAGCCGCGCGCGGGCGTGTCGCGGTGACGCGGCGAGAGATAGTCCGCGATGATCGCGTCCAGGCTTTCTTCGGCCAGCATGGTGGCGTGGGTCTGGGCGCCGGCGGTGAGGAAGGCCTGCTCCGCAAGGTCGGCCTTGGAGCGGAAATGACCGTAGAAGGCGCCATGCGTCAGCCCGCTGGCCTTCATGATCTCGGCAACGCTGACATTCTCGATGCCGCGTTCGCGGAACAGCCGCGATGCCGTCTCCAGTATGGCATGCCGGTGCTCGACGACTTTTTCCTTTGAAACCCGCACACTGTTCCTCCGCTGTCGCGTCCTTGACGGCCGTCCCCCCCCTATCAGCACGAAGTCCGCGCCATTCCAATCAGGAATGGCGCGGACCATGGGTCTTGGGGTGGAAAAAGGCCGGGAGCGCCTCAGGCAGGGGGATCCCATGTGGGGGCGAGCCCCTTAGGGTTGAGAATGCGCCCGTCCGGGCGGGCGAGGGCGTGGATGGCGGCCATCTCCTCGGCGGTCAGCTCGAAGTCGAAGATGGCGAAGTTCTCCGCGACCCGCGCCTCCGTCGCCGTCTTCGACAGGGCGACGAGACCCTCCTGCTGGATCACCCAGCGCAGCACCACCTGAGCGACGCTGCGCCCCTTCGCCGCCGCGATCTCCTTCAGCACCGGGTCGGCGAACACCTTGCCGTCGGCCATGGCGTAATAGGCGGTGATGCACATGCCCGCCGCGCGGGCCGCATTCACGACCACGCTCTGGTCGACATAGGGGTGGTACTCGATCTGGTTGGTGACGAGCGGGGCGTCGCTGAGCCTGCGCGCCTCGGCCATCTGCGCGGTGTTGAAATTGCTCACGCCGATGTGGCGCACCTTGCCCGCGCGTACCACCTCGTTGAGCGCGCCAACCGGCTCGGGCAGCGCGGCGCCGGCGGGCCAGTGCAGCAGCAGCAGGTCGACATAATCGGTACGCAGCTTTTTCAGGCTCTCGTCGACCGAGGCGATGAGGTCGGCGCGGGCGTATTTGTCGACCCACACCTTGGTGGTGAGGAAAATTTCGCCGCGCGGCACGCCGGAGGTCGCAATGCCTTCGCCGACCTCGGCTTCGTTGCCGTAGATCTGCGCGGTGTCGATGTGGCGGAAACCGACCTTGAGGGCATGGGGCACCATGCGCAGCGTGTCGGGGCCGGGCATGCGGAAGGTACCGAAGCCGAGCGCGGGAATCCTGGCGCCATTGGCGCTGACGAATGTGTTCACGGGAAACTCCTGATTTTCAGGCGGTCTGCGTGGTGAGTGCGCGGCGGTCGAGCGCTCCGCTCAACATGGTGGCGATCAGCGCCAGCGCAACGAGGACCGCACCAACGAAGGGCGTGGCGGAAAGGCCGAACCTGGAGGCGACCACCAGCCCGCCGACCCAGGCGCCGATGGCGATGCCGAGATTGAACGCGGCGATGTTCAGCGCCGAGGCGACGTCCACCGCGCCGGGACGGTGGATGCGGGCGAGTTCCACCACGTAGATCTGAAGGCCGGGCACGTTGGCGAAGGACAGGAAGCCGAGCGCCACCAGCGTGATCAGCGCCGGCACGGGGGAGAACATGGTGAAGCCGAACAGCGCCAGCACCACCGCCTGCGCCAGAAACAGCACCGTCAGTGCCTTGACCGGGTTGTGGTCGGCGAAGCGCCCGCCCAGCAGATTGCCGGCCGCGATCGCCAGCCCGTAGAGGACGAGGATCAGGCTGACCGCGTGGGCCTGGAAACCGGTGAACTGCTCAAGGATCGCGGCGAGATAGGTGAAGGCGACGAAGGTGCCGCCATAGCCGAGCGCGGTCATGGCATAGACCAGCAGAAGGCGGCCGCTGGAGAGCACCCGCACCTGGTCGAGCAGGCTCGCCGGCTCCGGGCGGCTGAGATTGGACGGCAGGAGCATGGCGATGGCGAGGAAGGCGACAGCGCCGAGCCCGGCAACGCCGACGAAGGTGGCGCGCCAGCCGAAGCTCTGGCCGATAAAGGTGCCGAGCGGCACGCCGGTGACGATGGCGACCGTCAGCCCCATGAACATCAGGGCGATGGCCGAGGCCCGCCGGTTCGGCGCCACGAGATCGGCGGCGATGGTGGCGCCGACCGAGAAGAACACACCATGGGCGAAAGCCGAGACCACCCGCGCGATCAGCAGGCTCGCATAGTCCGGGCTGAGTGCCGCGCCGGCATTGCCGACGATGAACAGCGCCATCAGCCCGAGCAGCAGCGTCTTGCGCGGCAGGCGCCCGGTCAGCGCGGTGAGCACCGGCGCGCCAAAGGTGACGCCGAGCGCATAGACGCTGACGATGAGGCCGGCGAGCGGCAGGTCGATGTGAAGATCGCTCGCGACCGTGGGCAGCAGGCCGACGATGACGAACTCCGTCGTGCCGATGGCATAGGCCGCCACGGTGAGCGCAAACAGCGCGATGGGCATGGTGAAAGCTCCCGAGCGCCCCAGCGGGCGCCACGTTGGAATGAATCAGGTTGCCTTCACTATGGGGTGTTCGATCTCGTCTGTTTATTCCAAGAGCCGTATCAAGATATATGACCTGAAGTCACAAGTGGGTACCTGAATGGACAATCGGGCGGGAGAAATGCAGGTGCTGGTAGAGGTTGTCGATCGCGGCAGCTTCTCCGCCGCCGGCCGCGCGCTCCGGCTTTCGCCCTCGGGGGTGAGCAAGATTGTCTCGCGCATCGAGGCGCGGCTGGGTGTACGGCTGCTGCTGCGCTCGACGCGCGCCCTGATGCTGACGACGGAGGGTGAAGCCTATGTCGCCCGCGCCCGCGCCATCCTCACCGAGATCGAGGCGGCCGAGCGGCAGGTTGCGGCGGGCGCGGCGGCGCTGCCGAGCGGTCGGTTGCGGATTTCCTCGCTGGTGGCCTTCGGCGAGCTTTATCTCGTGCCGCTGATACCCGAGTTTCTCGCCCGCTATCCGCAGGTGCAGCTGGACCTGTCGCTGACCGACAGCGTGATCGACCTTTTGGGCGAGCGTACCGACCTGGCACTTCGCACCGGAAACCTGCGCGATTCCTCGCTGAAGGCCCGGCGCATCTTCGACAGCTTTCGGGTGATCGTGGCCTCGCCCGACTATCTGGCGCGGCACGGGGTGCCGGAAACGCCGGAGGATCTCGACCGGCATAACGGCCTGCTGTTCAATTTTCGCCGGACACTGGACGACTGGCCGTTCCGCGATCCCGCGACGGGGGCGGTCTACACCCGCACCGTGCACGGCAATTTCGAGGGCAATAGCGGCGCAGTGGTGCGCCGGCTGGCGCTGGCGGGCCTCGGGCTGGCGCGTATCGGCCGCTTCCATGTCCAGAAGGACATCGAGGCCGGGCGGCTGGTGCCGGTGCTGGAAGCGTTCAACCCGCGGGAGGTGGAGCAGATCAGCGCGGTCTATGTCGGCCATGCCCATCTGGACGCGCGCATCCGCGCCTTTATCGACTTCCTCGTCGAACGGATCGACGCGTGAGGTGGGATCAGGCCAAGCCCCCGGGCCGGAGGCCGGAAAAACCCCGGCCCGGGGCAGGCCGCCCGCGGGCGCGGACGCCCTGCGGGCGACAGGCGGTGTGCGCTCAGAGAATCGAGGCGAGATAGTCGCGGGCGCTGGTCGAGGGGCGGCCGGCGAGATGCGCGACATCGCCCGAGGTCGCGGCGTATTCGCCCGCGCCCAGTGCCGCGTAGAAGCCGCCGATGCCGGTGGCGAGCCATTCCGGCATGCCCATGCCGCGGAAATGATCCTCGAAGGCGGAGACCGGCACGTCCAGCGCCTTGATCTCCTTGCCCGTCAGTTCGGTGAGGATGGCGGCGAGTTCCACCGCGCTCCAGGCCTGGCCGCCCGCGATTTCGTAGGTCTTGTTGTCATGGCCGGTGCCGAGCAGGGCGCCGACGATCGAATCCGCCACGTCCTGATGCGCGACATAGGCGACCTTGGCCTCGATGCCGGTGAAGGCCAGCACGCCGCTTTCCCGCGCGCTGGCGAACAGCGCATCGTTGTTCGAGAAATACGCGTTGTCGCGCAGGATGGTGTAGGTGAGCCCGGAAGCCTTCAGCTCGGCTTCGGTGGCCTCATGCGCCTTGGCCCAGTCAAACAGGCTGGTGCCGACCGGGTTGGTGGCGCTGGTGTAGATGATCCGCGCGACGCCCGCGGCCTTCGCCGCCTCGATGGCGTTGTGGTGCTGGGCGATACGGGCCTCGTTCGGCCCCACGCCGGAGATCAGCGCCAGGGTCTGCGCGCCGGCGAGGGCCGCCTTGAGGCTTGCCGGATTGTCATAATCGGCGGCGACGACGTCGAAGCCCTCGGCGGCGCGGTCCGCGAGCTTTTCCGGCGAGCGGACGGCGAGGCGCACCTGGCGGGCGAGGCCCTTGGCCTTCAGCGAATGCGCAAGCGTGGTGCCGAGTTTGCCGCTGGCGGCGGTGATGACGATCATGGTCGCATGTCCTTCAACGGACAGGGGTGCTGTCCTTGGTTACGAATTGAGAGTAACATGCGTAATTGAGAGTTAGGCGCAAGAAGGGTTTTTTCCGTGCGTCGGTATGCGCGGAGTAACCATCGGCGCGGGCGAGGAGGCGAAAATGGCGCAGGACAGTTCAGTCAAAGCGGGTCTGATGAAGGACCGGCTCGCTCTTGGCGCCGTATGCCCGACGCGGGCGCTGCTGGACCGCATTGGCGATCGCTGGAGCGTGCTGGTGCTGATGGAGCTTCAGCCGCGCATCCGGCGGTTCTCGGAGCTGCGCCGGGCGATACCCGACATCTCCCAGCGCATGCTGACCCAGACGCTGCGCCAGCTGGAGGCGGACGGGCTGATCTCGCGCACCGTGTTCGCCACCGTGCCGCCGCGCGTCGACTATGAGCTGACCGAGCTCGGCCACTCTCTCATGGTGCCGCTGGGCGGGCTTATTGTCTGGGCGGACGAGAACCGCGAGCGCGTGCGCGCGGCGCGTCGTCAGCCGGACACGACGACGCCGGGCGCGCCCTCGGCCATCCGTCCGATGAGCGCCGCGCAAGGGTAGCCGGCCGCCCGGATTTCGGCGAGCAGCGGCTGCGCCGCTTCCGGCGCGACGGCCACCAGAAGGCCGCCGGAGGTTTGCGGATCGGTCAGTATGTGCCGGCGCCAGTCCGGGACGCCTTCGGCAAGCGCGACCGCCTCGCCGTAGCTCGCCCAGTTGCGGTGCGAGGCGCCGGTGACGTAGCCGGCCTGCGCCAGCCTTTCCGCCTCGTGCAAGAGGGGAAGGGCGTTGGCGTTAAGGTGCAGGGCGAGATCTGAGCCGCGTGCCATTTCCAGCCCGTGGCCGAGAATGCCGAAACCGGTGACGTCGGTGACCGCATGCACCTCCGCGCGCTTGCCCAGCTCGGTGCCGATGCGATTGAGCGTGGTCATCGAGGCGATCATTTCCCCATAGGCGGCCGGGTCCAGGGCCTCCTTCTTGAACGCCGCCGAGTAGAGCCCGACGCCGAGCGCCTTGGTGAGAATGAGCGCATCGCCGGCCCGCGCGGTGCTGTTGCGGCGGATGGACTGCGGCGGGGCGGTGCCGATGACCGCCAGGCCGTAGATCGGCTCGGGCGCGTCGATGGAATGCCCGCCCGCGACCGGAATGCCCGCCTGCGCCGCGATCGCCTGTCCGCCTCTCAGGATCTCCCGCACCATGTGGGTTGGAAGCCTGCCCAGCGGCATGCCGAGGATCGCCAGCGCCATCAGCGGCTTGCCGCCCATGGCATAGACATCCGAAATCGCGTTAGTGGCGGCGATGCGGCCGAACTCGTAGGGATCGTCCACCATCGGCATGAAGAAGTCGGTGGTGGCGATGAGGCAGGTGCCGTCGTCGAGCTGGTAGACCGCCGCGTCGTCGCCGGTTTCGGTGCCCACCAGAAGGCGCTCGAAAGGTCCGCCCGGCGGCTGCTCGCCGAGCAGCTCGCGCAGCACCGAGGGCGCGAGCTTGCAGCCGCAGCCTCCGCCATGGGCGAGGCTGGTGAGGCGGAACGGGGCGTCCGGAGACGCCCCTTCGCGGGGCTTGTCGAGCATGGCGACTTCCAGTTGTTCGCCTCCCCCTTTGGTGAGAGGCGCGGGATATGGGCGCGATCAGGCCTCGATTTCGGTGGCGGTGATCTTGTAGGCGAAGGCGTCCGGGTCGAGGCAGTCGTGGCGCAGGCTCGCCACTTCCGCCTGCGGGTACATGAGGAAGCCGAGCTTGGCGCCGTTCGAGCCGGGCAGGGCGATGTCGTGGCCGTCATTATAGGCCAGCCAGTTGCCCTCCCACGCGCCGAACAGCGCCTTGCGGGCCGCCAGCACCTTGGCGTCATCCATGGCGTTCTTCCCCGGGGGTTCCTCAAGCACGACCTTGCGCACATCCGCCGGGTCCGTCGCCACCCAGCCGAAACCATCGAGCCAGACCTCGGAGCGGCAGTGCTGGGCCTTGGAGATGGTGGGCGAATTGGCACCCAGGCTCTTGTAGCCGAAGGCGGAGGGGGCGACGCGGATGCCGTACAGGTCGCGGGCGGGGATGCCGACGGCGCGGTTGAGGCCGACGAACAGCGCGTTCAGGTCCGCGCATTTGCCCCCCAGATTGCCGCTCGCCAGCAGGGCGCCGACATCGCCGCTGCCGCAGCCGCGCGTGGCGGCGTTGCGATAGGTGTTCTCCACCACCCATTCATAGATGGCACGGGACTTTTCGATATCGGTGGTCTTGCCGGCGACGATCTTGTCGGCGGCTGCCTTCACGATGCCGTCGGTGGGGATGAGATCGGTGGGGGCGAGGAACAGCGCGCGCTGCTCGGGGGCAAGCGGGGCGGCGTTGCCGGGCTTGGAGAAATCGGTGCCGCGAGCGCGGGTGGCGACCTTCGAGATGATCTCGGCGGTCGGGTTGGCCTCGCCTTCGGCCCAGGTGAGATGCAGCATCTCGGCGCCGTAATGGGGATCCTTCACCAGTTCGGCGGTCTTGGCGTTGGTCTTCCAGCTGTTGCCAGCCGGCTTGAACCAGTCCGCCGCCGTGTAGGAGGGGAGCGGGATCCATGCCTGGGCCGGGCCCGCCTTGCCTTCGACCGGGGCGACATCGAGCGTGGTGACGACCTCGAACTGGCGCCAGGCGCCGGGCTTGGGGGCGAAGGCCGCCATGGCGGGGCTGGCCGCCTGCGCCAGGGCGTGGTGGGGAACCGCGGCAACGGCAGCGAGGGCCGCGCCGGCTTTCAGGAAATCGCGACGGTTGGTCATGGCTTGCTCCCGGGTGTTTCAGGCAGGGGCGGCAGCACCGGCGCGCGCTCGGGCGCCTCGATGCCGGAAAGGAGGGGCTCGATCGCCTCAAGCGCCGCCGGCGAGTCCCAGTCGACGGGGCCGACGGCATACAGCGCCAGCCGGTGATCGGCGGCGAGAAGATAGCTGGTGGGGAAGAATTCGACCTTCCACGCCTTCTTGGTGGCGCGGTCCTCGTCGATCAGGATCGGGAACGGCACGGGGTCGGCGGCGAAGAAACGGCGGATACGCGTGAACGGCTCGCCGACGTCGACGGCGAGGATGTCGAAGGGGCGATCGGTCATGCGTCCGGCCAGACGCGTGAGCGCCGCCATCTCTTCGCGGCACGGCTCGCACCACGTCGCGAAAAAGTGAACGAGCACCACCCTGCCTTGCAATGCAGCAAGGGTTTGCGGTCCGTGATCGAGGCTTTCCAGGGCGACGGGCGGCGTGGGCTCGCCGCGCGGCAGCGGCGAATCCGGCAAAGTCTGGGCGCCTGCATCCGTCGCCAGGGACAGATGCAGCAGCAAAGACGCCAAGACGCTCGGTAATGCGACACTGCCCCGGCACGCGGGAGCCCTGTGGGTAAGCACGGCGCGATGCTGCGACGGCGCTGTTGAATCGTCAATTGCCGGTTTGGTGAAGCGGGCCGCTCTTGCATCGCACCATTGCCAAATGGCACGGCGATGTCGGGAGAGCGTTGGAAAAACACGGCTTTTTGTGAGCCGTCCGTCTTTCGTCGGTTTGACATTAGAACAGTGAAAAATATAGCCTCACGATGGAGAAAGCCTATCGTGTGATGGCTTTTGCAACGGTAACTCGGGAGGGGCTCGCATGAATATGGAGCTCTCGCGCCGGACGTTCCTGAAAACGTCGGGTGCGGGGATCGCGGGGACAACGCTTGGAGCCTTCGGCTTCAGCGAGGCGGAGGCCGCGGTTGCCGCGGCCGTGAAGCCGTTCCATCTGGTCAACACCACGGAAACGCGAAACACCTGCACCTACTGCTCGGTCGCCTGCGGCATCATCCTCTACTCGAAGGGCGACCTTCGGAAGGGCGAGAAGGCCGACATCGTCCATATCGAGGGCGACGCCGACCACCCCACCAATCGCGGCACGCTGTGCCCCAAGGGCGCCGCGCTGCTCGACATCGTGAAGTCGGAGACCCGGCTCACCCAGCCGATGCTGCGCAAGGCGGGCGCCGATGCGTTCGAGGCGGTGTCCTGGGACGTGGCGCTCGACAAGATCGCCCGCGCCATGAAGGACGATCGCGACGCCAACTTCATCGCCACCAATGGCGATGGCGTCACCGTGAACCGCTGGCTGACCGCCGGCTTCCTGGCGGCTTCCGCCACAACCAACGAGACGGCGTTCGCCACCTACAAGGTGGTGCGCTCGACCGGGATTCTGGCATTCGATAACCAGGCACGCGTCTGACACGGCCCGACGGTGGCGAGTCTCGCCCCAACATTCGGCCGCGGCGCAATGACGAATTCCTGGACGGATATCAAGAATGCCGACCTCGTCATCATCATGGGCGGCAATGCCGCCGAAGCGCATCCGTGCGGATTCAAATGGGTCACCGAGGCGAAAGCCAACCGTGGCGCCAAGCTGATCGTCGTTGATCCACGCTACAATCGTTCGGCGGCGGTGGCGGACTTCTACGCGCCCATTCGTCAGGGATCGGACATCGCCTTCCTGATGGGCGTCATCAATTACTGCATCGGCAACGACAAGGTGCAGTGGGACTATGTGAAGCCCTTCACCAACGCCTCCTTCATCGTGAAGGAGGGATTCGACTACAAGGACGGCCTGTTCACCGGCTATGACGAGGAAAAGCGCGACTACGACCGCTCGACCTGGGAATACGAGATCGGGCCCGACGGCTACGCGCTGGTCGATGAGACGCTGACCGATCCGCGCTGCGTGTGGAACCTGCTCAAGAAGCATGTGTCCATCTACACGCCGGAACTGGTGGAGCGGATCTGCGGCACCCCGAAGGACAAGTTCCTGAAGGTCGCCGAAATGATCGCCGAGTGCTCGACGCCGACCAAGACCATGACCTCCATGTATGCGCTTGGCTGGACCCAGCATTCCAAGGGGGCGCAGAACATTCGCGGCATGGCGATGCTGCAGCTCATCCTCGGCAATGTCGGGGTGCGCGGTGGCGGGGTGAACGCGCTTCGCGGCCACTCCAACATCCAGGGGCTGACCGATCTCGGGCTGCTGAGCAATCTCATCCCGGGCTATCTGAACATCCCCAAGGACAGCGAGCCGGACTTCGACACCTACATGTCGACCCGCGGCTTCAAGCCGCTGCGTCCGAACCAGATGAGCTACTGGCAGAACTACAGGAAGTTCTTCGTCAGCTTCATGAAGTCGATGTTCGGCGCCGCAGCGACCGCGCAGAACAACTGGGCCTATGACTACCTGCCCAAGCTCGACGTGCCGCAATACGACATATTGCGCGCCTTCGAGCTGATGAAGCAGGGCAAGATGAACCTCTATTTCTGCCAGGGGTTCAACCCGCTTCAGGCCTTCCCCAACAAGGCCAAGCTCGCCGAGGCGCTCGGCAAGCTGAAGCTGCTCGTGATCATGGACCCGCTCCAGACCGAGACCGCCCGTTTCTGGGAGGACCACGGCGTCTACAACAAGACCGATCCCTCCGGCATCCAGACCGAGGTGATCCAGCTGCCCACGACCTGCTTCGCGGAGGACGAGGGCGCGCTGGTGAATTCCGGCCGCTGGCTGCAATGGCACTGGGCCGGCGGCACGCCGCCGGGCGAGGCCAAGCATGACAGCTGGATCATGGCGCAGATCTTCCTGCGCCTGCGGGAGCTTTACCGCAAGGAAGGCGGCGCCTTCCCCGACCCGATCGTCAATCTCAACTGGGCCTACGCGGACCCGGGCGAGCCGACGCCGGAAGAGCTGGCGAAGGAGATGAACGGTTCGGCGCTGGTCGACGTGCTCGACCCCAACGACCCGACCAAGAAGGTTCTGGAAGGCGGCAAGCAGCTGTCCGGCTTCGGCCAGCTGCGCGACGACGGCACCACGGCAGCGGGCTGCTGGCTGTTCACCGGCAGCTTCACCGAGGCCGGCAACATGATGGCGCGCCGGGACAATTCCGACCCCGGCGACACCGGCGCCTATCTCAAATGGGCGTTCGCCTGGCCGGCCAACCGGCGCATCCTGTACAACCGTGCCTCCTGCGACCTGGACGGCAAGCCGTGGGATCCTTCCCGCGTGCTGATCGAGTGGAACGGCGAGAAGTGGACCGGCTATGACGTGCCGGACATCGCGCCGACCGCCAAGCCGCGCGAGGTCGGCCCGTTCATCATGAACCCGGAAGGCACCGGGCGGCTGTTCGCGCGCCGGATGATGCGCGACGGGCCGTTCCCGGCGCATTACGAGCCGTTCGAGAGTCCGGTCCTCAACGTGATCGCGCCCAAGGTGCGCGGCAATCCGGTGGCGCGGGTGTTCCCGGACGACTGGAAGCAGTTCGCCGATATCGGCGATCCCGCCTTCCCCTATGCCGGCACCACCTACCGTCTCACCGAGCATTTCCACTACTGGACCAAGAACAACCACGTGAACGCGGTCCTGCAGCCGGAGCAGTTCGTCGAGATCTCGGAGGAGCTGGCGAAGGAAAAGGGAATCGCGCTCGGCGGCTGGGTGCGGGTGTGGTCGAAGCGTGGCTCGCTGTTTGCCAAGGCGGTCGTCACCAAGCGCATCAAGCCGATGACCATCGACGGCAAGACGGTCCATGTGGTGGGCGTGCCCATCCACTGGGGCTTCGTCGGCGCCGCCCGCAAGGGCTTCCCGGCGAACGTGCTGACCCCCTTCGTGGGCGATGCGAATATCGAGACGCCGGAATTCAAGGCGTTCATGGTCAATATCGAGCCCTCGACCGGGCCGGTGGCATAGGGAGGCGGCGCGATGTTTCCACCTATTCCGAATCCGTCCGTCGACCCGGCCGCGGACAGGCCGCGCTTCGGCGAGAAGGACATCCTGCGGCGCTCGGCGTCGCAGGTGACCCCTCCCGCCGAGCGGCTGACCGAGGTGGCCAAGCTGATCGATGTATCCAAATGCATCGGCTGCAAGGCTTGCCAGTCCGCCTGCCTGGAATGGAACCAGCTCACCGAGGAGATCGGCTTCAACCACGGGGTCTACACCAACCCCATGGACCTGACGGCGAACACCTTCACGCTGATGCGCTTCACCGAGTGGGAGAACCCCGAGACCGACAATCTCGAATGGCTCATCCGCAAGGATGGCTGCATGCACTGCGAGGATCCGGGCTGCCTCAAGGCCTGTCCCTCGCCGGGCGCGATCGTGCAGTATTCCAACGGTATCGTGGATTTCATCCACGAGAACTGCATCGGCTGCGGCTACTGCATCAAGGGCTGCCCGTTCGACATCCCGCGCATGTCGAAGGTCGATCACACGGTCTACAAGTGCACGCTGTGCTCGGACCGCGTCGCGGTCGGCCAGGGGCCGGCCTGCCAGAAGGCCTGCCCGACACAGGCCATCGTCTTCGGCACCAAGCAGGAGATGAAGGACTGGGCGGATTTCCGCATCAAGGACCTGAAGACGCGCGGCTTTGACAATGCCGGCCTCTACGACCCGGCGGGTGTGGGCGGCACCCATGTCATGTATGTTCTGCCGCACGCGGACCAGCCGTCGATCTATGCCGGCCTTCCCGACGACCCGCACATCTCACCCATCGTGCAGGCCTGGAAGGGCGCGACCAAATATGTCGGCCTCGCGGTGATGGGCTTCGCCGCCGCCGCGGGCCTGCTGCACTACGTCGTCACCGGCCCCAACAAGGTGACGGAGGAGGACGAGGAGAACGCCGAGAGGCTCACGGAAGGCAAGGCATCCCCGCCCCCTCCCGACACGCCCTCAGGGCCTTCTCATAGCCAGGGGAGTGCGCCATGACGGCGGACCACCAGAAGGCGCCGCACGTTCCCGACGATGTCGAGGCCGGGGACGCCGTGCATCCCGGCCCCCCGGTGATCGTGGACCGCTATACGGGACCCGCGCGCATCAACCACTGGATCACCGCCGTCTGCCTGGTGCTGCTGGCGCTCTCGGGTCTCGCGCTGTTCACGCCGTGGCTGTTCTTCCTGACCGGCCTGTTCGGCGGCGGGCAGTTGACGCGGATCCTGCATCCGTGGATCGGCGTGGTGCTGTTCTTCTCCTTCTCCGGCCTGTTCATCCGCTTCTGGCGGGCGAACCTGCCGGCGCGCGAGGACGTGGCCTGGGTCGCCCATTCGGCCGATCTGCTGGCGGGTCACGAGGAGAAGATGCCCGAGGTCGGCAAGTACAATGCCGGCCAGAAGGGCGTGTTCTGGGCCATGTCCGGGCTGATCCTGGTGCTGATCGTTTCCGGCGTGGTGATGTGGGACCAGTACTTCTTCGATTACACCACCATCCCGCAGAAGCGCGTCGCCATCCTCGCTCACTCGATTACCGCGGTGGTGATCATCTGCGTGTGGATCGTCCACGTCTATGCGGCGATCTGGGTGAAGGGAACGATGGGGGCGATGACGCGGGGCAAGGTCACCGGTGGCTGGGCCTGGCGTCACCATCGCAAATGGCTGCGCGAGCTGGTCGGGAAGTCCCCGCGCGGTCCGCGCGCGCCAGCCGAATAGGCGCGGGTCTGCGCAGGCCCGTCGCACGGACGGTGCGGCGGGGAGTTGTCTCTCGTGCGCGAGCGCCGGCTTGACGTGCCGGGGGTCGCCGGCGGGGCGGGGGCGACCTATATCTGGCTTGTCCTGATTCCGGCGCCCGGGTCGTCAGCCTGTCGAGCGAGGCGGGGCCCGAGGTGAGTTCTGCGGAATTCCGATCCTGGGGCCGGTTCCGGGTCGGGGTGTTTCAAGTCGCGTAGCCACGTGGCCGGTGCGGTTCGTGAGGAAAGAATGTCTGCCAGTCTACAGCCCGACCCGTCGGTGATCGGCGATGTCTCGACCCCGCCTCTGGCGGTTCTTCCCGATCTGGCGACCGTGTTCGTGGCCCGGGCGGCGCGGCTGCGGGTCTATGCCGAGGTCAGCCCGCTGGAGCCCTATCTCAGTTTCGTGGCCGGCCTGGTCGATGCCCAGCAGGCGATCCTTGCGGGTCTTCCTCCCGTCGAGCCGCCGGACGAGGAGACGTTGGAGCGCGCGGCGGCTCACCAGATGCCGGCGCTCGACCGTTCCAGCCTGACGCTTGACGACACGCTGGAGCAGACGCTCGACGCGCTGTTCGATGCCAGCGCGCGCGTCGCCATGCCAGCCGAGGCCGGTGAGGCGCTGGCGCGGGTGAGCGCGGCGGATGGCGCGCAGCGCGCCCAGATGGTGCGCGACGTGCTCGCCCATGCCATGCCGGTGGAAAGTCTCGCCGAGCACATCTATGTCGCGGCCGCGCTTCAGGTGCACTTCGTCCGCCTCGCCGCCGGGCTCGACGTCGCCAAGCTGGTGCCGGTGGGCGATGGCATCTGCCCGGCCTGCGGCGGGCCGCCGGTGGCCTCGCTGGTGGTTGATCGCCCGAACGCTCACGGCAGCCGCTTCTGCGTCTGCTCGCTGTGCGCCACGCAATGGCACTATGTGCGCATCCGCTGCTGTTCCTGCGGCAGCACCAAGGGCATCGGCTACCAGGAGATCGATCACAGCCCCGGCACCGTCAAGGCCGAGACCTGCGAGGAATGCCGCACCTATGTGAAGGTGATGTACCAGAACAAGGACACCACCATCGAGGCGGTGGCGGACGATGTCGGCACGCTTGGCCTCGACCTGATGATGCGCGAAGGGCCGTACCGGCGGGCCGCGTTCAATCCGTTCCTGCTCGGCTACTGAGGAGGCGCGAATGGACGCTCCCCTCGACGGCTCGCTGTCCCGTCCCTCACCGCGCGACCTGCCCTCGGTCGACCTCGTTCTGAAGACGCCGGCGGCACAGCTCGCCAGCGAGCGCTTTGGCCGCGCCGCGACCACCGGCGCGATTCGCGCCGCGCTCGACGAGGCCCGCGCCTTCCTGCTCGCCGGCCAGCTCGCCAGCCTGCCCTCGGCCGACCATGTGGCGCTGGCTGCGGGCGATGCGCTGGAACGGACCGCCCGGGCCAGCCTTCGTCCGGTGTTCAACCTGACCGGCACGGTGCTGCACACCAATCTCGGCCGCGCCCTGCTGGCGGAGGAGGCCGTGGAGGCCGCAACCGCCGCCATGCGCTCCGCCGTGGCGCTGGAATACGACATCGACACCGGCACGCGCGGCGAGCGCGACGACCATGTGCGCGACCTGCTGATCGAACTGACCGGGGCCGAGGACGCCACCGTCGTCAACAACAACGCGGCCGCCGTGCTGCTGGTGCTCAACACCCTCGGGCTGGGACGCGAGGCCGTGGTGTCGCGCGGCGAGCTGATCGAGATCGGCGGGGCCTTCCGCATGCCCGACATCATGGCGCGGGCCGGGGTGAAGCTGGTCGAGGTGGGCACCACCAACCGCACGCATCCCCGCGACTATGCCGGCGCGCTCGGCGCCGAGACGGGGCTGGTGCTGAAGGTGCACACCTCGAATTACCGCATCGAGGGGTTCACCCGCGAGGTGAGCGCCCGCGAGCTTGGCGAGATCGCGCGGGCGCGCGGCGTACCCCTGGTGAACGACCTGGGATCGGGCACGCTGTTCGACCTGGCGCGCCTCGGGCTGGCGCACGAGCCGACCGTGCGCGAGGCGGTGATGGAGGGGGCCGACATCGTCACCTTCTCCGGCGACAAGCTGCTGGGCGGACCGCAGACCGGCTTCATCGTCGGACGGGCGGAGCTGATCGCGAAGATCAATGCCAATCCGATGAAGCGGGCCTTGAGGGTCGACAAGATCCGCCTCGCCGCGCTGGAGGCGACGCTCAAACTCTATCGCGATCCCGAGCGGCTGGCGGTGAAGCTGCCCACGCTCAGGCTGCTCGCCCGCTCGCGGGGGGAACTTGCCGCGCTGGGCGAGGCGCTGGCCCTCGACGTGGCCGAACGTCTGGGGCCGACCTTCGCGGTCGAGGTGGTCGAGTGCGCCAGCCAGATCGGCTCGGGCGCGCTGCCGCTGGAAACGCTGCCAAGTGCCGGGCTCGCCATTCGGCCCGTCGGTGCGGCCTCGGGCGGCGCGTTGAACGCGCTGGCGGCGGCGCTGCGCGCGCTTCCCTTGCCGGTGATCGGACGGATAACGGAGGGAGCGCTGCTGCTCGACCTGCGTTGTCTTGAGGATCCGGCCGGTTTCCTCGCCAGCCTCGGTGCCCTGGGGACGCTTCCATGATTGTGGGCACGGCCGGGCATGTCGATCACGGCAAGACGGCGCTCATCGGCGCGCTGACCGGGGTCGATACCGACCGGCTGAAGGAGGAGAAGGCGCGGGGCATTTCCATCGACCTCGGCTTCGCCTACCTGCCGACGGAGGAAGGCACTCTCGGCTTCATCGACGTGCCCGGCCATGAGCGCTTCATCCGCACCATGCTGGCGGGCGCCAGCGGGATCGACTTCGCGCTGTTGGTGGTGGCCGCCGATGACGGGGTGATGCCGCAGACGCGCGAACATCTGGCGCTGCTGAACCTTTTGGGCATTACCCGTGGTGTCGTGGCGCTGACCAAGGCCGACCTTGCCGATGCCTCCCGCCGCGCCGTGGTGGAGGCGCAGATCGAGGCGCTTGTCGCGGGCACCGCGCTGGAGAGGGCCGAGATCGTGCCGGTTTCGGTGATGTCGGGTGAGGGCATCGCGGTACTGCGCCAGAGGCTTGCGGACGCCGCGCGGGGGTTCGCCGCGCGCAGCAGTGACGGGCGATTCCGGCTGGCGGTGGATCGCTGCTTCACGCTGGCCGGCACGGGCACGGTGGTGACGGGGACGGTGCTTTCCGGTGCGGTCGCGGTCGGCGACCGGGTGAGTATCAGCCCCTCGGGGCTGGGCGCGCGCGTGCGCTCGATCCATGCGCAGAACCGCAAGGCGGAGAAGGGCAGCGCGGGCGAGCGCTGCGCGCTGAACCTCGCGGGCGAGGGCGTGGGCCATGAGGCGATCACCCGCGGTGACATGGTGCTCGACCCCGTCCTGCACGCGCCGACCTTGCGCATCGATGCCCGGCTAGATGTGCTGCCGGGTGAGCCGAAGCCTCTGGGCCAGTGGTTTCCGGTGAGGCTGCACCATGCCTCCGCCGAGGTTGGCGCCCGGCTGGTGCCGCTGTCGCAGGACGTGGTGGCCGCCGGCGGTTCGGCGATGGTGCAGCTTGTGCTCGACCGGCCCATCGCGGCCGCCGTGGGCGATCGCTTCGTGATCCGCGACACCTCGGCCCAGCGCACTGTCGGCGGGGGCGTGTTTCTCGATCTGCGCGCGCCCGCACGGCGGCGACGTGTGCCGGCCCGGCTGGCGCTGCTGGAGGCGCTGGGCGGGTCCGACCCAGCGGCGGAATTGGCGCGGCTGCTCGCGATCGAGCCCGGCCATGTCGACCTCGACGCCTTCGCCCGCGACAGGGCGCTGGGTGCGCAGACCATCGAAGCCGTGGCCACGCGGCTCGGCGTCGTCCTGCTGGCGGCGGGCGAGGCCCGCGTGGCGCTGACCGAGGGTCGCTGGAACGACTTCCGCGACGGCTTGGTGGCGGAGCTGACGCGCTTTCACGATGCCAATCCGGACCTGCCCGGCATCGGCGCTGAAAAGCTGCGGCTGGCGCTGACGCCCCGGCTCGACAAGCCGGTGTTCGCCTCTGCCCTGAGGCGCCTTGCCGGGGAGGGAAGCCTCGCGCTGGAAGGGGCGTGGGTGCGGCTCGCCGGCCACGAGGTGCGCCTGACCCGCGACGACGATGTGCTTTGGGAAGAGATCGAGCCGCGCCTTGGCGGGGTCGAGCGGTTCCGGCCTCCGCGCGTGCGCGACCTTGCCGCGACGACCGGCCATGGCGAGGCCGATATCCGCCGGCTGCTGAAGCTGCTCGGTCGCATGGGGCGGGTGGACGAGGTGGCGCATGACCATTTTTTCCTGCGTTCCACGGTCGCCACGCTGGTGGCGACGGCGAAGCAGTTGGGCGACGGCGCGCCGAACGGTCAGTTCGCCGCGGCCGCCTTCCGCGACCGGATCGAGCAGGGCGAGCACGCGGTCGGGCGCAAGGTCGCGATCCAGATACTCGAGTTTCTCGACCGCCACGGCGTCACCTTGCGCCGGGGCGATGTGAGGCGCATCAACCCGCACCGGCTGGACCTGTTCGGCCTGATCGCGGAGAATGCGCGCGATCCTTTGGGAAGAGAGGCGTCCCTGGTGGGGCGTCCGGACTTCAAATCCGGGAGGGGCCGCGAGCCGGTCTCTGGTGGGTTCGACTCCCACTCTCTTCCGCCACTTTCCACCCCGCGCTGATGCCACGGGAGCGGAGCTGGCCGCGCATTGCTGCGGCCAAGGCCTGTGCACCCGCGCGCGGGTGCAGACCCTTAGGATGCGGCGTCAGTAAGCGTCGCGCACCTTGCGGGTGGCGGCATCGATGGCGTTGATGCCTTCGGACGCCTTGACGTTGCCCTGCGCCGAGAGGGCGCGGAAAATCCGGCGCGACGACTGGAAATCGCGGAGCTGGTAGTAGCACCAGGCGCGCAGCAGCATCATGTCCTGCTGTTCCGGTGCCAGCCGTGCATGCTCGTCCAGCGAGATGATGGCTTCGACATAGCGGCCATCGCGGTAGAATTCATAGGCACGCTGGGCCGTGATGTCGGCGGTGAGCTGCAGGGAGCGGCGCGGATTCTGCGGGGTTTCGAGCGCGGCGACCTGGGCCGCATTGGTCATGCCCTTGCGCATATAGGCCAGCGACTTGCCGTAGGCGGCATCTTCCGCGGTGCGGCCCTTGCCGTACTTGATGGCGTAATCGAACTCCGGCACGGCCTCGATCGGCCGGTTGAGTTCCATGAGCTTCCAGCCGCGGGCCAGTGCCGCTCCGGCCGAGCCGCCGGAATCGGACACGCTGCTGCCGGTGCGCGCCACCGAGCGCGACATGCTGCGACGGCGCTGCGGGGTCGGCGGCGGGGTATAATTCACCGCCTGGGCGGCCGCGCCCTGGAACTGCGGCACCGGCTGGAAGTCGTTGGTGGGTGCGTAGGAGCTGACCTGCGCGCCCGGCACGGGCTGGAACTGGCTGGTCGGCGCATAGGCGTTCGTGGTTGCGCCCGGCAGGGGCTGGAACTGGCCAGTGGGCGCGTAGGCGTTCGCCGTCGCACCGGGCACCGGCTGGAACTGCGCCGACGGGCCCGGCATCCGGGTCGGCACGCCGAGCGGCGGCGGCTGCAGGGTCGGCGTCGGGGTCAGACGCGCGGCGGCGGCAACCAGCGGGTCGGTATAGGCCGTGAACTGGGTCTGGGCGTTGCGGGCTTCAAGCCGCGCACGAACCGCAGGATCGACCAGCGCGACGATACGCTCGGAGCGGGTGGCCCAGCCGCGCACGATCGCGTTGAGACGCGCGATGTCCTTCAGGCGCCAGTAGGAAAGAGCGAGACCATAGGCGGACGGCTCGTCATTGGGATCCCAGTTCAGTGCGGTCTCGAACCAGGAACGGGCGGTAACGATCTGCCCGGTGTTATAGGCGTACCAGCCGAGGGCCTGCGCGCCGGGCACATACTTGTCGCGCATCACCACGGGGCTGAACCGGGAGAGCACGATCTCGTCGAGCACGGGCGGAGGATCGGCGGTCAGCAGGCTGATGACGACGTCGAGATAGGCCTTGTTGTTCTCGGGCGAGCTGTCGCGCCACTCATAGGCGATCGGCTCGGCCTCAAGCGCGCGGCCGAGGAAGTTGAGGGAGAGGACGTAGCCCTCCGCCGCCTTCGGGCCGCCCTTGCGGTCGAGCGCCAGCTTGAACCATTCCAGCGCGCGGCCCGCCTCGTCATGGCGGAAGAGGTACCAACCGAGCAGGAGCGGGTCGCCCGGGCCGGTCTCCTTCTTGGAGAGTTCCTCCATGCGCGTGATGTCGGCATCGGGAACCTTGAATTCCGGGTTCTCCGCCGCCTTGCCCATGCGACGGCGGATCAGATCATCGCGAAGGACGGTGAACTCCGGCTTGCCCTCGGTGTCCTTGCGCTCCAGCTTCAGCAGGTTTTCGAGCTGCTCGTCGCTGAGAAGCGGGATCGCCTTCTGCATCGTCGCCACACGTTCGTTGGTGTCGTTGCAGTTGGTCAGGACATAGGTGTAGGCGGCCAGGGCGCGCGGGGTCTGGTCGGTCTTGGCGAAGGCCTCGGCGACGCGCCACAGAATGTCGACATTGGTGCAGGTGAGCATGCCCGGCGCCTCGGTCGCAAGGCGCAGCACGGTGTTCCACTGCTGGGCGTCCGACGCATTGATCAGGCGCTGGCGGTTCTCGGCCTCTGTGAGGCGGGCGAGCAGGTCGGCCGGCGGATCCCACTGCGGGTCAGCCGCCTGTCGGGCGGCGATGGCGCCGCGCACGTCAGTATACTTGCCCTCGGCGTAGAGCTTCCACATCCGCTCCAGCTCGACGTCTGTCTGCGGGCCGAACAGGTCGGCGGGCGGCGACCATTCGGGATAGAGCGCGCGGAGGCGCGCGATTTCCGCTTCGAGGCGGCGGGTATCCCCTTGAGATGCGAAGTAGCGCAGCGCGGTCTCGTCGACCTTGGGACGTGAACCATTGCTGGCAGAGGTGCCGGAGCCACCTGGGAGCTGAACCTGCTGAGCGATCGCGGGGACAATGGCTCCCGCGAGGACGATCAGCAAGGCAGCTCTCTTTAGAGACATCTCGGATATTTCTCCGCGAGCAGGGCCCAACCCAACAAATAAAGTGTCGACGGATAGTAGAGCGTCGGCTCGAACCGTCGAAGGTCTTCAGGGATGGGGGTCGCACTCAGGGAACATGCCAAAACCGCTCCGAGCATGCGATAGCCCGGGTCGGTTAGCCGCGTAAGTACGCGTCCGGTCGGAATCTCGACGATGGCCGGGCTGCCCCCATTGTCCATCAACCAGTTCCGGCGGAATGACTCCTGTAAATCTGCGTCCGTAATCCCTGCACGCAACAGGTAAAGAGATATCCTTAATGAATTGTAACCAAAGACCGGCGCGAAGCCCTCGGCCAAGGTTACGGGCGCGTTGTCCGGCGCCGAGATCCAGTCGGGCGGAAGCTGCGCCGGACCGAGCCGCGCGATGCGCAGCAGCTCCAGTCCGCTCTTTCCGACCTCGGCCCAATCGGTCTCCGGCGCAAGCTGCGCCATGATCGGAAAAGTCTCGAAGATCCAATAGGATAGATTGAGAATCGGGCCGTCCTTGCGGTCGGCCGAAGAGAAGCCCGTGGCACCCGGAAGCAATACGAGCCGCTGGCCGTTGTGCACGACCAGCTTGCGCCCGACCGCTTTCGCAATCCGCTGCGCGCTCTGCGTATATCCCTGAACGCCCCATGTGCGACCCGCTCGCGCCAAAGCATATGCAATTAACAAATCGCCATCGCTGGCCGCGTTAACGTCCGTCACATGCGGTGAGGAATTGGGATCCCAGCGCCATGCAACGAGTCCGTCGTCGCGAATCAGCAACTCAGTACGCGTGAAACTCCATATGCGCTCGAAGTTGCTTCTGTCACCAGCCAAATACGCCAGAAGCAGGCCATAACCTTGGCCTTCGCTATGACTGATGTTGCCATTGGCCTCGTCGACCACGCGCCCGCTGTCTTCGACGAAGCGGTTCATATAGGTCGACCACATGTCGGCAGGAATCGGCGTCGCGACCTGGGCCATTGATTGAATACTCCCGCAGGCGAGCAAGAAAATGCCGGCAAGCAGGTGTCGAATCATGTCGGGCGCCCTAGTCGTTTCAGCAGGAATGCGGTGAATATACCCAGCAGCGTACCAGCGAGCACCAGCATCAAAGCATAGGGCATAATGTTGGTGGAAAGCCAATTCGCCGCGATCATGCGGAGATTGCTGAAGGAGAGCGGCTGGGTGACGATGAAGCGGAAGGAGCCGACGTCGCGGCGTTCCACGTCGCCGGTCGAGTTCTGGAACGCGACCGCCTGACCACCGATGCGGTTCCACACCGCATCCGAGGTGAAGCGCGACATGGAATTGGCCAGCGTGTCCGACGTGCGCGCCGTCACCAGAGTCCAGGCCGAATTGCCGTTCGTGCTGCTGCCTTGCGCCATCAGGATCGAGGTGCGCGGCGGCGGCTCGTACATGGTGCGCGGGCCTTCCTTGATCCGCAGCGAATCGAAGCCGATCGAGAACGTGCTCCGCAGCCAGCTCTCGAAGCGGTCCATGACGGCGTAGACGCCGCCGCGGCTGGCCACGTTTTCACGCCAGCGCTCATAGATCTCCGGCGTGTTGTGTGCGTTGGGCTGCTCGCTCGGAATTGGGGGCGCCTCGCCCGTGCGGCGGTTGCGGAACCGCTCCAGCACGTTGTCGTAGCTCTCGCTGGCTGAATCGCCGGACAGCTCATCCGCAGAGGAGACCACCCAGTTGGCGCGGGTCGATTCAGCGATGCCGACCTGGCTAAGGACGCTGGCCGCGATGTGGTCGATCCCGCCGACGAAGATCGCGTTTCGTTCACCCAGGGTGACCGACGCGGGGGAAGTGTCGATCGGCAGCGGCGCGCCCCGGGCGAGGGCGAGGCGGGAAATCAGGGTGCTGGCCGCCGAAAGGGTGGAGGCATCCTGACGCGCCAGCACCACGGCCATCGGGCTGCCGTCGAGATAATAGGGGAAGCCGTTGGCCGAGAAGGCCGCGAGGTCGGGGAAACGGCCTATCCGGGCAAAGTTCTCGATCGAGAATTCCGACGAATCGAACAGAACGAAACGGTTGTCCGCCGGAAGGGTGGCGCCCGGCAGGCAGCGCGCATCCGCTTCGGTGTCGAGCACGACCTCAAGCCAGAGCTTGTTGATGCCGGCGCGGAAATTGCGCAGCGGAACAAACATCGGTGTGTGCTGAAGCAGACCACCGCCCCGCGTGGTGATCGGCAGGGTCGAGGCGATCTGCTGGTTCACGTAGAGATCGATGTGACTGCCGGGACGCACGGCCGCGGTGAAGGCAGCATCGACGGACAAGGTGGCGTTGCCATAGGCTTCGGCGAAGAAGTCGGGTGGCAGCGCGATCTGGAACTCCGCTCTGAGGCGACGGCCCGAAAACTCCTGGGTCGTGACGCCAAGTTCGGCCAGGCGCACGTGGCGGGCCTCATCGAACAGCGGCGCGTTCGGTGACCAGCGGGTCTGGGTGTTGATGGCGTCGCTTTGGTCGATGGAAATACTGTTCAGGCGATCGATGGCCCGGTCGACGTCGGCCGGCGTCGGACCGGAAATGACCAGGGTCGGCCCGCCCAGCCGGTCATCCTGCACGAAACTGGTGATCGGGCGTTGCCGGGCCTCGGGCAGGGTGGTCGCCATGAGCCGGGGAAGTTCGGAAGCGGTGCCGATGACGATGGTCAGTGCGCCCGGAGGTGTCGGTCCCTGGAGGCCCTCAGCGATGCTCACCGACGGGTTGGGGAACATGCCGCGCACGGCCAGGCCCTGCACCGCGCGCAGCACGCGCGCGCTACCACCGCCTTCGATCGGGCCGGGCGTGACGACGCGGATCGTGGTCTGCCCGGTCTCGTCGAAGCCGACGGAGGGCATGTCGTCGAGCCCGCCCGTGAGCGCGGGCCGGCCGCCGGCGAAGGAAATGCCGGTGCCCTCATTGTTGATCTCGGTCCACAGTTCGTAAGTCGCGGTCACGGCGCAGTCGGTGCGGTGGCGCTGGACAACGTCGACGCGGATCAGGTTCGGGCCGGCGCGCAGGTTGCCGCGCTGGATCGGCACCGAGAAGGCGGAAGGCTCCTGCGACGAGGCGATGGGTGTTTCGATGATCGACTGGCCGTTGATCGACACGCGGATGCGCGAGGTCTCCGGCATCACCACGACCGAGTTGATGTAGCTGAGAAGGAAGGTCGCTTCCCGCGCGGCTTCCTCCGGGGTGAGGAAGATGACCCAGGCGCGCGAGGAAACCTCGCCCGCGAAAATCATGCGCGGCTGGGGAATGATGTAGCGGTCCGGTCGCGGCGGCGCGACGGGGCCGGCATTGCGGCTCGGGACCGGCGTAACGACGGGTGCCGGCTGGCCGGGGACCATCTGGAACGGCGCGGCGGTCGGCGCGGGGCCTCCGGGCTGGCCCGGCAGGTCGATGCCGGTATCCAGGGTGCTGGGCTGCGGGGCCGCAGGCTGAGGAGCGGGATCCGCCTGGGCGACCGGCGCTGACGTGTTCGAGTTCGGAGCGTTCACCGTCGGTGCCTGCGGCGTACCTGTCGAGGCCGACGGAAAACTCGGGACGCTGAAGGCGGGCACGCGCCCGGTTCCACCCGAAGAGGGGCTGGTCGCGGGCGACGTATTGGCCTGCGCAGGCGGCGGGGTGTTCGTCGCGGCGGGCGCCGGTGCCGCGGACGGTGTCGCCGCCGGTGACGCCGGCGCGTTGTAGCCGGGTATCGGCGGCGTCATCGAGAATCCGCCGGTGCCCTGGCCGGCCGAGCCCGCCTGCTGGGCACCCGCGCTGGCCGCGACGAGCGCGAACAGGCCGGCAGCTGTGAGGGTGGTGAGCGCGCGCATGTGCATCATCCGCGTTTGGCTGCCGCAGGAGCCGGCCGGCGCCGTCGCTCGCGCCAGAGCTTGTGCAGGTGGACGAGGTAGGACAGCCCCCGGCCGGTGTGGAAAATCGACATCCGGATGAACCGGATGGTGCCGATGAGAACACCCGGGTTCTTGCGCCGGGACTGCTGGAATTTCTCCCACTCGTCGGAATTGGCGAAGATCAGGTCGGAGATCAGGCGATGGTGCAGCGGCTGATCCGGCGCGAACTGGCAGCCGAGCAGGATGCCCTCATCGTCATATTCCACGTTGCGGATGACCATCGGAACGGTGTTGATGGCGATGTTGTTGGCCAGCGGCGTGAAGCGCAGCAGGGCGGTGGCGCCGCGCTCGATCTCCGGAAGCTTGACATTCGAATTGGGACGGATGCGCGCGCCACCGAGCGAGCCGTCGTCGATGGAAACGGCATAGCTCTCGCCGTCGATCAGCAGTTCGCCGCGCCGCATCAGTTCCACGCGGTGCGTGCGACGGCGGTTGCGCCGCTCCGACACCACGCCAAGCGCGCACCCGGCGATGACGATGTTGAGGACGTTCCAGGCGCCGACGACGATCAGCACGTCCGCATTGAACGGCTCGGTGAGCAGCCGGTAAATCGTGACAAGGAAGGCGACAATCAGCACGGCGAAGATGATGAAGAACGGCCGGCCGATCTGGGAGACATGGCCTTCGTCCAGCGTTTCACCCTTGGCTGTCACCTTGAAGGTGGGGCTGCTCGGATTGAGGATGACGGAGATCAGCGCGGGCAGCAGGTAGACCGCCTGAATGTACTCATAAAGCTCGGAAATCCACGGCCAGCGATAGCGGCCATAGAGGTAGTTCTGCATCAGCAGGTTCACCAGCATGTAGGTCGTGGTGTAGGCGAGAAACTCGGCACCCGACGCGGTGAAAATCTGCAGCGAGAAGAACAGGTAGAACAGCGGCGAGATCAGGAACATCAGCCGCGGATAGGAAAACAGCCAGAACAGCGTGCTCGAACAGTAGCTCAGGCGCTGCGGCATCGAGAGGCCGCGCTTCAGCGGCGGCATGTGGAAGCGCAGGATCTGCATCATACCCTGCGCCCAGCGCGAGCGCTGGCCGATGAAGCTGGCGAAGCTGTCGGGCTGCAGGCCCGCGATCATCGGCTTGTCGACATAGATCGAATGCCAGCCGCGCGAGTGCAGCTCCAGCGCGGTTTCCGCATCCTCGGTGATGGTGACGCCGCTGAAGCCGTTGGTTTCCTTCAGCGCACGCCGGCTAAGCACCGCGGCGGAGCCGCAGAAGAACGCCGAATCCCACTTGTCGAGGCCGCGCTGGATGATGCCGTAGAACATCTCGTTCTCCGACGGCATGTTCTCGAAGGTGTCGAGGTTGCGCTCCAGCGGGTCCGGGCTGATGAAGAAGTGGGGCGTCTGCACCAGGAACAGATCTTCTTCCTGCACAAAAAAGCCGACGGTCTCCTTCAGGAAGTCGCGCGTCGGGGCGTGGTCCGCGTCGAACACGACCACGAGATCGCCGGTCGAGTGTTCAAGGCCGTTATTCAGGTTGCCGGCCTTGGCGTGCTCGTTACGGGCGCGGGTGAGATAACGCGCGCCGAGGCCTTCGCAGAGCTTCTCCAGGTCGGCGCGGCGCTGGCGCGCTTCTTCCGCAGCCGTGGGATCGTCCTGCTGGCATTTCTGGTCGGTGCCGCCGTCGTCGAGCAGCCAGACGGTGAACTTGTCCGCCGGATAGTCCATGCCCAGCGCGGCCGAGACCGTGGAGGCCAGCAGATCCTCGCTTTCATTGTAGGTGGGAACGAAGACGTCGACGGTGGGCGTCTGGTCGGCCGGGATCGGCGGAGTGGGACGCCGGGGCATCGGCGAGGAGACGACGAACAGGCTGAGGAACAGCATGAAGACGCTGTACATCTCGGCGATGTACAGCATGAAGCCCGGGATGAAGTTCTCGATTTCGCTGATCGGCGGGAGAGTGCTGGTGGTGCGCCAGTAGACGTAACGCAGCACGATCGCGGTGCCGAGCGCGAGCGCGATCATGCGGAAAATACCCACGGGTGGGGCGAAGGTCTTTAGCAATATCATGACGAGGACGACGATGCAGCCGGCAATGAGATGTGCCTGCAGGCTGATCGGCAGCGTAATCAAAAACACCACGACGAGTGACGCTATTGCCCACAAGCCGGCAGCCCATGCCCTGCGCATCGTTCCTCCTGCTTGGTTTCCGCCTCGCACGCGGGCCTTCATCCAACTGTGTCTTAGTGCTCAGAAGTTGAAGAAATCTATCCAAACCACGAGTCTCTCGTCATTTGCTCGATTCCACCATGCGGTTGGTCAGGCTAGAGTCTGGCTAAGTAAGTGATTCGGCGTGGTTTCGCGCGGCTGTTTCTCCACGTTATGGCCGAAGTGCAGCGTTGTCGCCAATACGATTTGAAAGCTCGAAGGGTCCATGGGAAGACGGCGCACGCACGTGCCATTGCTCAGGTGTGTAGCAATATCCGTCGCTCTTTTGGCGGCGGGATGCGCACCGTATAACCTGTTCGGAACCAACTACGCGGGCGGCCCCCAAGTGGCGACCACCACCGTAGAGAAGCCGCTTTCCGACGCGCTAGTCCTGCCCGAGCCGGGCGCTTCTCCCCGTATACTTGCGGTGCTTCAGACCGATTATCTCAACGCGGTCGAGCAGGAAATCATCCTCGAAACCAATTCGCACTCGCGTGGCCAGAACGCGATTTACGCCGTGTTCTTCGGCCCGGTGAAGAATTCCACAGGTCGTGAGAACCTGCGCAAGGATGACTGGCTGAACGACGAAGTGCTCGACGACGAAATGTACGAGCGCATGCCCGGTGTGGCCATGCACGTCTCGAATTACTACGTGCAGAACCGTTATGGCCCGTTCAACTACGCGATCGGCAACGCCGGCAATGGCGAACTGTGCATCTATGGCTGGCAGCGTATTCAGTCGCAGGTCCCGGTCTTCCTGATCTGGCGTGACCGCGGCATTCTCGCCATTCGCCTGCGGCTGTGCCAGGTCGGTGCCAGCGAGCAGGACCTGCTGCGCGTAATGTACCGCTTCTCGATCAATGGCTACTTCCTGCCGCAGGGCTGGCAGCCTTATGGGCGCCCGATGGGGGAGCCGGAGGGGATCGGCCGGATCGGAGGGCCGTTGGCCTATCCTTCCGGCATTCAGGGCGACGGCACCGTGCTCGACGGATGGCTTGGCCCAGAGCCCACCACGCGGGTGCGCAGCACCGCCGCGCCGCGTCGGGCTCGCTATGGCAGCGCCGTGCCGGCACCTGAGCCGGTGGTTCAGCCGGGCTATTACGAGGGCAACCTCGTCGATCCGGTGGAAGGCTACCCTTCCGTTCCCGATCCGGGCACGTCCCAGCAGCTCGCGCCGAGCTCGCAGCCTCGCATCACGCCCGGCTCACCGCAGCCCGGCGCGGTGATCGACCCCGCGCCCTCGCGGCCGGTGCAGTCGAACACCCAGAGCTCGCCCTTCAGCACGCCACCCGTGCTTCCAGGCGTGGCACCGGTGCAGACGAGACCGATATCGTCGTCGGGCTCGGGCTATTACGCGCCGGCGCCGGCGCCGTCCGGCACCGGAACCGGCGCGCCGGTTCGGTTGGTTCCGGGCGCGTCGAGCTATCCCGCGCCGGCAAACTGACGGCTACAGCATAAGACCCGAAACTTGGTCTTGCGTCATCGGCGGGGCTGGATCCATTGTGCTCCGACGGGAGGAGACAATGGCCAAGAAAAGCAATCTCCAAGACCACGCCAAGACGCCTGACACTGCCGCCAGCCGGGAACGTGCCGCGCCGCGCGCTTCCCTCGCCGATCCGGGGGCGCATGGGCCCTCCGACACGGATCTCGCGGTATTGTCCGCCCTGGAGCGGAAGGTGTCGTGGCTTTCGGCCTGGACCATTCATCACGCCAACCATGTGCGGACGAATGCTGACGGGCTGAAAGTGGGCGGGCATCAGGCCTCCTCGGCGTCGCTGTCCACCATCATGACCGCGCTGTATTTCTCCGTGCTGCGTCCGCAGGACCGGGTGGCGGTGAAGCCGCATGCCAGCCCGATCTTTCACGCCATCCAGTATCTGCTCGGTCACCAGACCCGTGAAAAGCTCGAAGCCTATCGCGGCTACAAGGGCGCGCAGTCCTATCCCTCGCGGACCAAGGACATCGACGACGTCGACTTTTCCACCGGCTCGGTGGGACTGGGCGTCGCGCAGACGCTGTTTGCCAGCCTGGTGCAGGATTACGTCCGCGCCCACCGGTTTGGCGCCGACATCCCCGCCGGCCGCATGATCGCCCTGGTGGGCGACGCCGAGATGGACGAAGGCAATATCTACGAGGCGCTGCTGGAGGGGTGGAAGCAGGGCCTGCGCAATTGCTGGTGGATCCTCGACTACAACCGCCAGAGCCTCGACGCGGTGATCCGGGAGGGGCTGCCGGCCCGGCTTGAGGCGCTGTTCCGCGCCTTCGGCTGGGAGGTGGTGACGCTGAAATACGGCAAGCGGCTGAAGGAGGCCTTCGCCGAGCCCGGTGGCGAGCGCCTGCGCGACTGGATCGACCGCGCGCCGAACCAGCTCTATTCGGCCCTGACCTTCCAGGGCGGTGCGGCCTGGCGCAAGCGGCTGCTGGATGATTTGGGCGACCAGGGCCCGGTGACGGCGCTGATCGAGCGGCGCTCCGACGAAGAACTGTCGCTGCTGATGACCAATCTCGGCGGGCACGACCTCGCTTCGCTCGTCGACACGTTCGAGCGCATCGACCACGACCGTCCTGTGCTGTTCATCACCTACACCATCAAGGGGTACGGGCTGCCCCTCGCGGGCCACAAGGACAACCACGCCGGGCTGATGACGCCCGCGCAGATGGAGATCCTGCGCACCGCCATGGGCGTGCGGCCGGGCCACGAATGGGATCGGTTCGAGGGGCTTGAGACGCCTGCCGACGAGATCGAGGACTTTCTCTCCCGCGTGCCGTTCAACGCCCTCGGCACGCGACGTTTCGAGGATGCGCGGGTCGAGGTTCCCGCGACGCTGGCCGTGCCCAAGCAGAGCGCGCTTTCGACCCAGCAGGGCTTCGGCCTCATCATGGCCGAGATCGCACGGGCGGGCGGGCCGCTGGCCGACCGCATCGTCACTACCTCGCCCGACGTCACGGTCTCGACCAATCTCGGCGGCTGGGTGAACCGGCGCGGGCTCTTCGCGCGCGAGGCGATGGCGGACCTGTTCCGGCAGGAGCGCATTCCCTCGACCTTCGACTGGACGTTCTCGCCGAAGGGCCAGCACATGGAGCTCGGCATTGCGGAGATGAACCTGTTCATCCTGCTCGGCGCGCTCGGCCTGTCCCACTCGCTGTTCGGCGCGCGGCTGATCCCGGTCGGCACGCTCTACGACCCGTTCATCAAGCGCGGCCTCGATGCGCTGAACTATGCCTGCTACCAGGATGCGCGCTTCATCCTTGTCGCCACGCCGTCCGGGCTCACGCTGGCGCCAGAAGGCGGCGCGCATCAGTCGATCGCGACGCCGCTGATCGGCATGGCGCAGGACGGACTTGCGGCTTTTGAGCCGGCTTATGTCGATGAACTGGCAGTGGTGCTGCGCTGGGCGTTCGAGCATCTCCAGCGTGAAGGACTGCCTGCGTCGGAGAGCGCCGCGGGCGAAGAGAACTGGCTGCGCGACGAGACCGGGGGCTCGGTATATCTGCGGCTGTCCACCCGCACGCTCGACCAGCCCGGCCGGGTGATCGACAATGCGCTGGAGCGGGACATCATTGAAGGCGGCTACTGGGTGCGTCCGCCGGGACCGAACGCCGAGATCGTGGTGGTCTACACCGGCGTCGTGGCGCCCGAAGCCATCGAGGCGGTGGGGCTGATGTCCGAGGACCGCAAGGATGTCGGCCTTCTCGCGGTGACCTCCGCCGACCGGCTCAATGCCGGCTGGAACGCTAGCGCGCGCGCGCGCGAAAGCGGTCTGGTGGGCGCGCGCAGCCATGTCGAGCGCCTGCTCGACGCCGTTCCGCGCCAGTGCGGGCTGGTGACCGTGCTCGATGGCCATCCGGCAACATTGGGGTGGCTCGGTTCGGTGGTGGGCCACCGTACCCGTGCGCTCGGCGTGGAGCATTTCGGCCAGACCGGGACCATTGCCGATCTTTACCGGCACTATGGCATCGACGCCAACGCCATCGTCGCCGCCGCGCAGTCGATCAGCCCCGGTCGCCCGATCCGCCATCTGCGGGCCATGGAGGGATAGCCGGAGCCCTCTTCGGTCGAGAACGCGTTAGGGCGCGGCGCGCGGCGCGGCCGTCCGAGCCCGTGCGCGAACGGCTTTCAGCCCCGCGAGCAGGGGGCGTTCCACCGTGACCAGGAAGACCGAGGCCAGTGCGAGCGTGGCCAGGCACACCAGCACGAAGAGGCCGCCGACGCCCGCTGCCCCCAGCGGGGCAAAGGCGACGAAGAACCATGCGGCCGGTGCCACGATAAGGGGGACATGGACAAGGTAGATCGGGAAGGACAGTGCCCCGAGGCGTTGAAGCGGTGCGCTGTCGAAGAAGCGGCGAAGGACCGGAGTGGTCAGCACCGAGACCAGCGCCAGCACCGCGCCGGCCTGCCGCCAGCCTTCGCCGCCGAGGCGTGACTGGATGGCGTCGAGCAGGCCGGGACCTGAGGCGTGGTAGGGATAGGTCGCGCCGATGACGAGCCCGGCAAACCCGATGAGAAGACCCGCCCTAGGCCGGTCGCGCAGATGCCCGCGGAACTCGAACACTAGCGCCCCGCCGCAGAAGGCGGCGAGATAGAACAGGCCCGTCGCGGCGAATCCGACAATGCCCACCACCATCGCCCAGCGGCGCAGGTCGCCTTTGAGGACGCCGTAGGACCCGTAGATCAGAACAGACCCGAGAAGCTCCGCCCGCATGGTCCATAGCGGGTTGTTGAAGCCGGTCGTGCCATTGAGAAACACCCCGACGCCGCCTTCCCAGATCGCCTGCGACAGGGGCGGGATGGGCGGTTGATAGGTCCAGCGAAACCACGTGCTGGTGCTGATCGCCTGTGCCTCCCGGGCGGCATCGGGAAAGCCGTTGAGCCAGGCCCAGGCGAGGATCGAGGAGACGAGAGCGGGGACCCCGAGGCGCAGATAGCGCAGGCTGATCATCAGCGGCGCCTCGTGCGCGCTTTTCGGCGCCGAAGCCGCCAGCACGAACCCCGACAGCACGAAGAAGATCGAGACCGCGAAATGCCCATTCCACAGCACCGCCAGCGGTGTGTCGAAGATGGTGAAGCCGGTGCGCGCCTTATCGGCGAAAGGACCGGGGGTGAAGGCATAGAAGAAATGGAAGGCCACCACGGCGCATGCCGCCGCCCCTCGCACTCCGTCGAGGCAGGTCACGCGCGGCCGCACTTTTGCCGGGACAATGTCCGATGGGAGGGTGAGGGCGGCCGCTCTCGGGGCGGGCCGTGAGGCTGACATGGTGCGCGCTCCCGACAGATGTGCCACCCCGGCAATCGCGCTGCGCGGCCGACGGCGTGCGCGGATGTAATACCTCCGGCGTGCGGGCATCAATCTCTGTCGCTGTGCGGGTGGAACCTCACATCCGCGTGCGCGGCCGCCGTGTTCATAAAGGAAAAACCATATTGGAGCTTCATGACGTCCGGGCGTCCCGTCGGCCCATCGAGTCACGCCCAGGAGCGAGGCGCCGCGGGATGAGAATGATGCACGCCGGGAGTCCCGTGTTGTTGAGTAAGCTGCTGGCCAGACTAGGTCTTTTCGCCGTCGCGATCGCTGCGGCCGCACTGGCGGGCTGCGCGTCGATGGACCGCGACGATCGCGGCGAGGTGCCGCTGAACGGCAAGATCCTCTCGGAAATGTCGGAAAAGGGCATGACGCCCGAAGACCCGATCATGATCCGTATCTACAAGCAGGAGAGCGAGATGGAGGTGTGGAAGCGCACGACGCGCGGCACCTACGCCCTGCTCAAGACCTATCCGATGTGCCGCTGGTCCGGGAAGCTCGGGCCGAAGACGCGCGAGGGCGACCGGCAGGCCCCGGAGGGTTTCTACTCCGTATCCAGGGCGCAGCTGAACCCGCGCTCGCAATACTATCTGTCGTTTAATCTCGGCTACCCGAACGAGCTGGAAAGCGCGCTTGGCTACACCGGCAGCGCGCTGATGGTGCATGGGGCCTGCACCTCCGCGGGCTGCTACGCCATGACCAATGATGGCGTGCAGGAAATCTACGCACTCGCCCGCGAGGCGCTGAGGGGAGGGCAGGAGAGTTTCCAGGTGCAGGCGCTGCCATTCCGCATGACGCCGGCCAATTTTGCCGCCCACCGCAACGATCCCAACATGGCGTTCTGGCGCAATTTGCAGGAAGGCACCGAGTATTTCGACCTGACGCGCAAGCCGCCCGTCGTGACCGCCTGCGCGGGGCGTTATCGCTTTTCACCACAGGCCAGCCCGGCGGATGCCGCGCTCGCCCCGCTCGGCGCGTGTCCGGCCGATCCGGACAGTGTCGAGATGGCCCAGCGTATCCAGCAGCGCCAGATCGCCGAGACCGCGCAGATGGTCGCCGTCGCCGCCGCCAATCCGGCTGTCGCGGCCCCCTATGTGGATGGCGGCATGCATCCGACCTTCCGCGAGGTGCTCCGCCGCTCGGGTCCGGAAAAACTCGCCGCGCTCACCTCGGGCAAGATACCGGTCAGCCAGCCCACCGCCGCGCTTGCCGATCCCTATGGCGGGCCAGCGACGACGACGCAGTGAACGCCCCCCGGTTTCGTGAATTGACCCAGTGTCGCGAAGGCGTCACCCCCCGGTTCGAATAACCGAGGGGGGCGAAAGAATGAGGACCGTGCGACGGGTTCTGTGGGTGCTGGTGGTGCTGGCATTGGCCGGTTTTGGCTGGCTGCTCCTCACCCGAACCGGGCAGGGGACCCGCGAGGACGCCGCCGGGCGCCCGGTTCCGCGGGAAGTGGCGATCGACATTTCCGAGCTTGGTGGTTCCTTCGCGTTGACTGATCAGGAAGGGCGCCGCGTCAGCGAGAAGGATGTCGAGGGGCGTCCCCATGCCGTGTTCTTCGGCTTCACCAGCTGCCCGGATGTGTGCCCCACCACGCTGTTCGCGCTCTCCCAGCTCCTGCCGCAGCTCGGCACCGATGCCGACCGGCTCAAGGTGCAGTTCGTCTCCGTCGACCCGGAACGCGACAGCGTGGAGCAGCTGAAGACCTACATGTCGTCCTTCGATCCGCGCATCCTCGCGCTTACCGGATCACGGGAAGAGATCGATACCATGGTGGCCAACTACAAGGCCTATGCCCGCAAGGTGCCGACTGAGAGCGGCTACACCATGGACCACACCGCTGTGGTGTACCTGATGGGCCCGGATGGACGCTTCGCCGGAACGCTTGATCTGCACGAGACGGCGGAGGTTCAGCTGGGCAAGCTGCGCCGCCTTGTTGCCCGCCCGCCCGCTTAAGGCCAGGCAAAGGCGAGGACAGAGCGGGTGCGCTCGGCTATAGGCGGGACAGACGAGGTGATCCGCGTGCCTTGGCCATCCGCGAGCTTCGCTTGTGCGGCCGGCGCGCGGCGAGAAAATGTTGAAGCCGATGCCCCACGAGTCTTGTCCCCTGGTGCGCGCCTGCGAAGAGGGCGACATCGCCTCGATCCAGTCCATCTATGCGCACCATGTGCTGCATGGGCTGGCAAGTTTCGAGGAAACGCCGCCCACGCGGGAGGAGATGGCGCGCCGTCGCGCGGCTGTGCTCGAGGCTGGCCTGCCCTATCTGGTCGCGGTGTTCCAGGGCGAGGTCGTCGGCTACAGCTATGCCACCAGCTACCGGCCCCGGCCGGCCTATCGTTATACGGTGGAAAATTCGGTCTATGTCGCGCAGGGACAGGGTGGGCGCGGCATCGGCAGCGCGCTGCTGGCGGCATTGATCGCCGATTGCGAGGCGGGACCGTGGCGGCAGATGATCGCCGTCATCGGCAATAGCGCGAACGCGGGCTCCATCGCGCTGCATCGCCGCCACGGCTTCACCCATGTCGGCACGTTGCGCGCGGTGGGATTCAAGCACGGTCGATGGGTCGACTCGGTACTGATGCAGCGCGCACTGGGAGCAGGTGAGGCCGAGCCTCCGACCTGAGTTTGCCGGGACCGCCGGAATGAAAAAAGCCCTCCCGTGAAGAGAGGGCCTTTATCGCGTGTGGGTTCGGCAGGCGTTGCCGCTCAGCCGGCGTCGTTCTCGTCCGCCGCGGTATCGATCGGCTGGGAGCGCGCAACCGAGGTGTCGCCGGCCTTCGCCGCGGCGCGGCGGGGGGCCTCCGCCGGCTGGGACGCCTTGGGAAGGCGCGCCAGCATCGTCTTGTCGAGGGTGACGAGACGCAGAACATTCGTGGTGCCCGGTGTCGCGAAGGGCACGCCGGCCGTGATCGCGATGCAGTCGCCTTCCTTGGCGAAGCCGTGCTCCAGCGTGATCTGCATGGCCTTGGTCGCCATTTCGCCGAAGGTGTGGATCTCCTCCGGCGCATGCACCACGTGGACGCCATAAGACATGACGAGGCGACGCGCGGTGGAGAGCTGGCTGGCAATGCCGACGATCGGGATATGCGGACGCTCGCGCGCGGCGTTCAGCGTCGTGGTGCCCGACAGCGTGTAGGTCACGATGGCGCCGGCATCGACCGAGGTGGCTGCCTGATAGGCGGCCTGTGTCACCGCATCGGCGACGGAATGGCCGGCATCGGGGCGCTGCGACTCGATGATCGCGCGGTAGCCCGGGTCACGCTCCACCTGCTTGATGATCTGGTCCATCATGGCGACGGCCTCGATCGGGTACTGGCCGGCCGCGCTCTCGGCCGAGAGCATGACCGCGTCCGCGCCGTCATAGACGGCGGTGGCGACGTCCGAGACCTCGGCGCGGGTCGGTACCGGCGAGGTGATCATCGATTCCAGCATCTGGGTGGCCACGATCACCGGCTTGCCCAGGCGGCGGGATTCGCGGATCACGCGCTTCTGGAGCGCGGGAATTTCAGGCAGCGACAGTTCCACGCCCAGATCGCCACGCGCCACCATGATGCTGTCGGACAGCTCGGTGAGGCGGGTGAGGTGCTCGACGGCGAGCGGCTTCTCCAGCTTCAGGTTGATCTGCGCCCGGCCCTGGATGAGTTCCTGGGCCTCGATGACGTCCTGCGGGCTCTGCACGAAGGAGAGCGCGATCCATTCCACGCCGAGATCGAGCGCGAAGAACAGGTCGGAGCGGTCCTTGTCGGTGAGCGCCGAGACCGGCAGCAGCACGTCGGGGACGTTGAAGCCCTTGTTGTTGGACAGGCGATTGCCGGCGATGACCTCGGCGTCGATGAAGCCGGCGCCCTTGCGAACCACCCGCACACGCACCTTGCCGTCGTCCAGCAGCACGGTCGAGCCCTCGTGCAGGGCCTCGAGAATTTCCGGGTGAGGAATCGGCACACGCTTCTCGTCGCCCGGTGTCGGGTCGGTGTCGAAACGGATGGTGGTGCCGGCGGTCAGGTTGATGAAGCCGTCGACGAACTTGCCGAGGCGCAGCTTCGGGCCCTGAAGATCGGCCAGAATGCCGATGGGGCGGCCCACATCCTTCTCCAGCGCGCGCACGGCGCCGAGCACACGGCCATGATTTTCCTGCGTGCCGTGACTGAAATTAAGCCGGAATACGTCGACCCCTGCCTCAAAGAGAGCCTTGATCATCTCCGGGCTGGATGAAGCCGGGCCCAGGGTCGCCACGATCTTCGTCGCGCGTTCCCGCCGCATAACCATACTATTCCTCCGTCGTGAAGCGTGCCGACGCAAGCGTCGACATGCCAGCTATGAACCAAAACGGGACAGTTGTCGCTTAGTTGTTATCTTGCATCGCAGCGTGTCGATTTGGCGACGAAGACGTTCAAAACTTAGAATTTCGCTGCAAAAAGACAACGGAGCTTGATGCTGCGCCGCCCAATTTCTTCCGCATTGCAGCAACGTTTGTGCGACTGACGCCATCGCTGGCACCATCGCCGCCGCTGCTGGTGCCATTTCGTCGACGATGCACAGCGGGCAGGGGCCGATGCGCGAAATCAACTTGCTGGCATCCGTAATTCTGTATACCAATAGATGGCACGCGCAAGTGGCCCGATGTGAGTTTGATCCGGCATGACTGATGCATCGCCGGCTCATCGGGCTGGTCAGGCGGCGGAACGAGGCTCTTTATTGTCCAAAGCCAGGATGTAGGTCCCGAGATCGTCCTTTCCCCGACCGCAACCATAGGCCCGCGCTCGCCATGACCCGCAAGATCAAGAAGCTTCTCGTTGCCAACCGATCCGAGATCGCGATCCGCGTCTTTCGGGCCGCGACCGAACTGGGCATCTCGACGGTCGCCATTTACGCGGAAGAGGACAAGCTCTCCCTTCACAGGTTCAAGGCGGACGAGGCCTATCTGGTCGGGCGTGGCGCTTGGCTCGAAAAGCCGCTCGGGCCGATCGACGCCTATCTGTCGATCGAAGAGGTGATCCGCGTCGCCAAGGAAGCAAAGGTCGACGCGATCCACCCCGGCTATGGATTCCTTTCCGAGAGTCCTGAATTCGCCGAGGCCTGCGCGCAGGCCGGCATCATCTTCATCGGGCCGACGCCGCAGACCATGCGCACGCTCGGCAACAAGGTGGCGGCACGTAACCTCGCCATCTCCGTCGACGTGCCCGTCATGCCGGCGACCGAGCCGCTTCCCGATGACGGGCAGGTCGTGCTGGAGGCCGCGCGCAAGGTCGGTTATCCGGTCATGCTCAAGGCGAGCTGGGGCGGCGGCGGGCGCGGCATGCGTCCCATCGAAAGCGAGGACAAGCTTCTCGATGCGGTGATGACGGCCAAGCGCGAGGCCAAGGCCGCTTTCGGCAAGGACGAGGTCTATCTCGAAAAGCTGGTCCGTCGCGCGCGTCATGTCGAGGTCCAGATCCTCGGCGATACCCATGGCAATCTGGTCCATGTCTATGAGCGCGACTGTTCAATCCAGCGGCGCAACCAGAAGGTCATCGAGCGGGCCCCGGCGCCCTATGTCGACGAAGCGACCCGCAAGGGCCTGACCGACGCGGCTCTGGCCATCGGCCGGGCCACCGACTACATCGGCGCCGGCACGGTCGAATTCCTCATGGATGCCGAGACCGGGGCCTATTACTTCATCGAGGTCAATCCGCGCATCCAGGTCGAGCACACGGTGACCGAGGTCGTCACCGGGCTGGACCTCATCAAGGCGCAGATCAAGATCCTCGAGGGCGGGCGCATCGGCGACGTCACGCAGACGGGCATTCCGAGCCAGGACGAGATCCGGCTAAATGGCCACGCCATGCAGTGCCGTATCACCACGGAAAACCCGGAGAACAACTTCGTTCCTGACTATGGCCGCATTACCGCCTATCGCGGCGCCATGGGCTTCGGCATACGCGTTGACGGCGGCACGGCCTATTCGGGCGCGGTGGTGACGCGCTTCTATGATCCGATGCTGGAGAAGGTGACCGCATGGGCGCCGACCAGCGAGGAGGTCATCGCCCGCATGTACCGGGCGCTACGCGAATATCGCATCCGCGGCGTGGCCACCAACCTGCCGTTTCTTGAGAACGTGCTGACCCATCCCGACTTCATTGCCTGTCGTTACACGACGCGCTTCATCGACACCACGCCGGAGCTTTTCGACTTCGGCGGCCGCCGCGACCGCGCGACCAAGCTGTTGGCCTGGATCGCCGACGTGACGGTGAACGGCCATCCCGAAGTGAAGGGCCGGGCGTTGCCGGCGGCCACGGCGCGTGTGCCTGAACCGCCCGCCTTCCTGAACGAACCGCCCGAAGGCTCGCGCCAGCTGCTTGAGCGGCTGGGTCCGAAGGGCTTCGCCGACTGGATGCTGGCACAGGAACGCGTGCTGGTGACGGACACCACCATGCGCGACGCGCACCAGTCGCTGCTGGCCACCCGCATGCGCTCCTACGACCTGGCGCAGGTCGCCAATTCCTATGCGCGCGGCCTGCCGGAGCTGCTGTCGCTGGAATGCTGGGGCGGCGCGGCGTTCGATGTGGCGATGCGGTTTCTCTCCGAGGACCCGTGGGAGACGCTGGCAAAGATCCGCGAGAACGTGCCCAACGTCCTGACCCAGACGCTGGTGCGCGGGGCCAACGGTGTCGGCTACGCCAACTACCCCGATAATGTGGTGCGCTTCTTCATCCGCCAGGCGGCGGATGCGGGTATGGACATCTTCCGCGTGTTCGACTGCCTCAACTGGATCGAGAACATGCGCGTCTCGATCGATGAGGCGCTGAAGACCGGCAAGCTCGTCGAGGGCGCGATCTGCTACGCCGGTGACATGCTGGATCCGGCGCGCTCGAAGTATGACCTGAAGTACTACATCTCCATGGCCAAGGAGCTGGAGAAGACCGGCATCCACATTCTCGGCCTGAAGGACATGGGCGGGCTTGTAAAGCCGGCGGCCGCCCGGGTGCTGTTCAAGGCGCTGAAGGAAGAGATCGGCCTGCCGATCCATTTCCACACCCATGATACCTCGGGCATCGCCGGCGCCTCGGTGCTGGCGGCTGTCGAGGCCGGGGTCGATGCGGTGGACCTTGCCATGGACGCGATGTCCGGCATGACCTCGCAGCCGTGCCTCGGCTCGATCGTCGAGGCGCTGCGCGGCTCGCCGCGGGACACCGGGCTCGATCCCGATGCGATCCGGCGCATCAGTTTCTACTGGGAAGGCGTGCGCGCCCAATACGCCGCGTTCGAGAGCGATCTCAAGGGGCCGGCCTCCGAAGTCTATCTGCACGAGATGCCCGGCGGGCAGTTCACCAACCTGAAGGAGCAGGCGCGCTCCATGGGTCTGGAGAGCCGCTGGCACGAGGTGGCGAAGGCCTATCGCGACGCCAATGACCTGTTCGGCGACATCATCAAGGTGACGCCGTCCTCCAAGGTTGTGGGGGATCTGGCGCTGATGATGGTGAGTCAGGGACTTTCCGCTGCCGACGTGCTGGACCCCAAGCGCGACGTCGCCTTCCCCGCTTCGGCGGTGGCGATGCTTCACGGCGAATACGGACAGCCGCTTGGCGGGTGGCCGGAGGCCTTGCAGAACAAGGCGCTGAAGGGCGAGCCGCCGATCACCGTGCGCTATGGCTCGCTGTTGGACGACGCCGATCTGGAAGCCGAGCGCGCCGAGGCTTCCAAGCTCATCGGTCACGAGGCCGGCGATCAGGAGCTGGCCTCCTATCTGATGTACCCGAAGGTGTTTGCCGACTTCGCACCGGTCGTCGCCAAGTTCGGGCCGGTCTCGGCGCTTCCCACCCCCGTGTTTTTCTACGGCATGAAGCCGGGCGACGAAGCCACGATCGAGATCGAGCGCGGCAAGGCGCTGATGGTGCGTCTCACCGCTCTGGGCGAAACCCGCGATGACGGCCTTGTCGAGGTGTTCTTCGAGCTGAACGGCCAGCCGCGCATGGTGGTGGTGGCCGATCGCGACGCGGTGCCAAAGGTCGCCGGGCGGCGCAAGGCGGAAGAGGGCAATGAGCTTCACGTCGCGGCCCCGATGCCGGGCACGATCTCCTCGCTCGCCGTGCATACCGGGCAGGTGGTCAGCGCGGGTGATGTTCTTCTCACCATCGAGGCGATGAAGATGGAAACCGCCATCCACGCGCCGCGTGGGGGAGTGGTACAGGAGATATTGGTGGCGCCCGGCAACGCCATTGATGCCAAGGATCTTCTGGTGGTCTTGGAAGACTGAACAATAATCGACTAACGAACCTTCTAAGGGAGGAAGGGAATGCGGCTATCAATACTTAAGGAAGATCTGTCGAGTGAACCCCGCGTGGCGGGCTCCCCGGACACGGTCAAGCGTTATGTTGGGCTTGGGTTTGAGGTTTTTGTTTCGTCTGGCGCGGGTGATTTGTCCGGGGTTGGCGACGGGGACTATGAAGGGGCCGGGGCGTCGGTTGTGGGGGACAACGCGGCGGCGGTTTCGGGGGCGGATATCGTTCTCGGTGTTCGCCGTCCCGAGGCGTCGGAGGTGTCGGGGGCCAAGCCCGGCGCGCTGGTGATCTCGATCATGGACCCCTACGGGCACGAGGCCGCGCTTGAGGAGCTGGCGAAGGCCGGCGTGTCGGCGTTCGCGATGGAGCTGATGCCGCGCATTACCCGTGCGCAGGTGATGGACGTTCTGTCGTCGCAGGCGAACCTTGCGGGCTACCGGGCGGTGATTGACGCCAGCAGCGAGTTCGGCCGGGCGTTTCCGATGATGATGACGGCGGCGGGCACGGTTCCCGCGGCGCGTGTTTTCGTGATGGGGGCGGGCGTTGCCGGCCTTCAGGCGATCGCGACGGCGCGCCGGCTCGGCGCGGTGGTGTCGGCGACCGACGTGCGCCCGGCGGCGAAGGAGCAGGTGGAGAGCCTCGGCGCCAAGTTCATCGCGGTCGAGGATGACGAGTTCAAGCAGGCCGAGACGGCGGGCGGCTACGCCAAGCAGATGTCGGCGGACTACCAGGCCAAGCAGGCGGCGCTGGTGGCGGCGCACATCGCCAAGCAGGACGTGGTGATCACCACGGCGCTGATCCCCGGCCGTCCGGCGCCGAAGCTGGTGTCGGAGGAGATGGTGGCGTCGATGAAGCCGGGTTCGGTGGTCATCGACCTGGCGGTCGAGCGGGGGGGCAATGTCGTCGGCGCGGTGCCGGGCGAGGTGGCGACCACGGCGAACGGGGTGAAGATCGTCGGGCACCTGAACGTGCCGGGCCGTCTGGCGGCGACGGCGTCGCAGCTTTACGCCAAGAACCTGTACGCCTTCGTCGAGACGCTGGTGAACAAGGAAAGCAAGGCGCTCGCGGTGAAGTGGGACGATGAGCTGGTGAAGGCGACGCTGCTGACCAAGGACGGCGCGGTGGTGCATCCCGGCTTTGGCGGGGCTCCGGCACCCGAGGCCGGGGCGGCGAGCGCGGCGTAGCGGCGCCCGGTTGCCGGCCCGCGGGTTTCCCGGGCGGCCTTCGGGCCGGGGAGCCAGGCGGGCGGCACGGATGCGCCTCGGGACGATTGAATGAGGGCGGTGGGCGCGGGGAGAGCGCGCCACCGGACCTTGGAACCTTCAGGGGAAGAGAAATGGCCAATCCGGCAGGGGGCGTGATACTCGCCCAGAACGCGGTGGGGGACCTGACCGCGCAGAACGCGGTTGAAGGCGCCCGCACGGCCGCGGAAGTCGCGCGCCAGGCGGCGGAGGCGGCGCAGGCCTACGCGGACGCGGCGGCGCAGAACTACGCGGAGATGGCGGGCGCGGTGGCGCACGGTCTGAGCGGAGGGGCGATCGACCCGTTCGTGTTCCGCCTGGCGATCTTCGTGCTGGCGGTGTGCGTGGGCTACTACGTGGTGTGGTCGGTGACGCCGGCGCTGCACACGCCGCTGATGAGCGTGACCAACGCGATCTCGTCGGTGATCGTGGTGGGGGCGCTGCTGGCGGTGGGCGTGGACACGGTGGCCGAGGGCACGGGCTGGGCGCGGGGCTTCGGCTTCATCGGGCTTGTGCTGGCTTCGGTGAACATCTTCGGCGGGTTCCTTGTGACCAGCCGGATGCTCGCCATGTACGCGAAGAAGAAGTGAGGGGACGGGGATGAACGCCAATCTGGTAGCGGTTCTCTACCTCGTCTCGGGGGTTCTGTTCATCATGGCGCTGCGCGGGCTTTCCAGCCCGGTGACCTCGCGCCAGGGGAACATGTACGGCATGGTCGGCATGACCATCGCCATTCTGACCACGCTGGCGGCGAGCCCGCCGGCGGGCTTCGGGGGCTGGGTGCTGGTGATCGGCGGCCTTGCCATCGGCGGCGGGGCGGGCGCGGTGATCGCGAGGAAGATCGCGATGACGGCGATGCCCCAGCTGGTGGCGGCGTTCCATTCGCTGGTGGGCCTTGCGGCGGTGATGGTGGCGGCGGCGGCGCTGTATGCGCCGGAAGCGTTCGGCATCGGCGAGCCGGGCATGATCCATGGCCAGGCGCTGATTGAGATGAGCCTCGGCGTGGCGATCGGCGCCATCACCTTCACCGGTTCGGTGATCGCCTTCGCCAAGCTCAACGGCAATATGAGCGGCAAGCCGATCATGCTTCCCGGCCGCCATGTGATCAATGCCGGCCTTGCGGTGCTGATCGTGGTGCTGATCGGCGTGCTGGTGGCGACCGAGAGCCACACCGTGTTCTGGCTGATCGTGCTGACGAGCCTTGTGTTCGGCGGCCTGCTGATCGTGCCGATCGGCGGGGCGGACATGCCGGTGGTGGTGTCGATGCTGAACAGCTATTCGGGCTGGGCGGCGGCGGGCATCGGGTTCACGCTTGGCAACACGGCGCTGATCATCACCGGCGCGCTGGTGGGCTCGTCGGGCGCCATCCTGAGCTACATCATGTGCAAGGGGATGAACCGTTCGTTTGTGTCGGTGATCCTTGGCGGGTTCGGCGGCGATGCGGCGGCGGGTCCGGCGGGGGCGGCGGAGAGTCGCCCGGTGAAGCAGGGCTCGGCGGAGGACGCGGCGTTCATCATGAAGAACGCGTCGAAGGTGATCATCGTGCCGGGCTACGGCATGGCGGTGGCGCAGGCCCAGCACGCGCTTCGCGAGATGGCGGACCGTCTGAAGGAGGAAGGCGTCGAGGTGAAGTACGCCATCCATCCGGTGGCGGGGCGCATGCCCGGGCACATGAACGTGCTGCTGGCGGAAGCGAACGTGCCCTATGACGAGGTGTTCGAGCTTGAGGACATCAACTCGGAGTTCGCGCAGGCGGATGTGGCCTTCGTGATCGGGGCGAACGACGTGACCAACCCGGCGGCGAAGACCGACCCGACCTCGGCGATCTACGGCATGCCGATCCTGGACGTGGAGAAGGCCAAGACCGTGCTGTTCATCAAGCGCGGCATGGCCGCCGGCTATGCCGGCGTCGAGAACGAGCTCTTCTTCCGCGACAACACCATGATGCTCTTCGCCGACGCAAAGAAAATGGTCGAGGATATCGTCAAAAATATCTGAATTAGTTCGAAAATCATAATAACGGCCGGGGGGAAACCTCCGGCCGTTTCGTTTCTTCTGGGCAATCGGCGCCGCTTGCTTAACCGGCTGTCAACCAACTTCGCCTAGCGTGCCCTCATGACGCGCGGCGTATCCTGGTTTCTCGTAGCCCCGCTCGTCCTCCTGGGGCTTTCCGGTTGCAAGTTCGGGCTCGAGCAGCGCGAACCCTGGCGCACGGAAGCAGAGGAACGGTGCCTGGCGGGGGGCCTTGTAAAGCCCTCCGCCTACACTGTTCCGGTCAAGGAGATCGAGGGCGCTGGTTCTTGCGGCATGGAACACCCGTTCCGTGTGCTCGCTTTCAATGAGGGGGCCGTCGAGGTTTCCCCGAAGGCGACGCTTGCCTGCCCGATCACCGCCTCGGTCGACCGCTGGTTGCTGGAGGATATCCAGCCTGCCGCCATGGCCTGGTTCGGCCAGCCCGTGGCGACGGTCAAGCAGATGTCGTCCTACTCCTGCCGAAACATGAACGGCGGTCCGTCCGGCAAGATTTCCGAGCATGCCTTCGGCAATGCCTTCGACATCGGCGGATTCGTGCTTGCGGATGGCCGGATCATTCTGGTGAAGACCGGATGGAAGGGCAGCGCGGATGAGCGCGGTTTCCTGCGCACCGTGCAATTCACCGCCTGCAAGCGCTTCTCCACCGTGCTGGGCCCAGGCTCGAACGTCTATCATTACGACCATATCCATGTGGATCTGATGCGTCGGGCGTCTGGCCATATGGCCTGCAACCCGAAGGTCACGCCCCCGGCTCCGCCCAATCTGCCGGTCTACAAGGCGCCGCCGATGGCGAGCCCGAGCTACAAGGCTCCACTCTCACCGGCGCCGTGGAATGCCCGACCGATGGTCGCGGCGCCGGCCGCCGTTACGCCGGTCGCGGATGAGACGTCTGCCGATGAGGGCTATGCACCGGACAACGCGGCGATCTTCTCGTCCGCCCCTATCGCGACGACGCCGCTGCCCAGGGCACCAGCTTCCGGACCGAGGCCCGTCGCCGCCGCGGCTGCGCCGGTGCCTCTCGCCGCGCCGGGAGCGCCCATGGCGCTGACTCCGGGACGCTCCGCGCCGCCGCCGGCCTATGGCCACGGCGTGGATCCCAACTATCGTTCGCCGACGCCGAACTACGGCGCGCCGCCTCAGCCGGCCCCCATCCAGCCGGCGCCTGCCCAGCCGGCGGGCTATCCGGCGAGCCCTTACCCCACGCAGGGCTATCCGGCTCCGGCTTCCAATTATCCGGCTCCGAATGCCTATCCGTCAGCGCGCCCGGCCGCACCGCCCGCAACGTCGCGACCCCCCGGCATACCGCTGCCGCCGGCAGGGATCCCGCTCGCCAAATGGCTCGGCCTCGACACGACCGCGACCGGCTCGATTGAAACCGCCAAGGCTGGAGAGGGCACGGCGCCCACGGGCAATGTGCGCTCCTTCACCGCCGAGCGGCAGTTCGCCAGCCCGATCCCCGTTCCCGAAGCCGAGGCCGGCGCGGACTGAGGTTCGCTCAGTCCAGCAGCGTATCCAGCCCCCGACGCACACCGGTCCATCCCCCGACCCTGCGTGCCGCGAGCAGCGTGCCCGCGACATAGGGAGCGGCTGAGGAGCCGGCGTCGTGGCGGATGGTGAGCCGCTCGTCCGGCGCGCCGAAAATGCTCTCGACGGCGAGGGTGAAGGAAGGCATGCGCAAGGCGTGCACGCGCACTTCCCGATCGCCTTCACCAAAGGCGCCTCCCCGCGTCGCCGGCACGCCCATGACATCGGCCACGGGGCGGCTGGTGGCGGGCTGGCGCAGGGCGCTCAGCGTTTCGGCAAGCTCACGCGCGGTGCCCGAGGGGGCATCGGGCTTCTTGGCGGAGGCATAATCGATGAGCTCGACATCGGCGACATACTTCGCCGCCTCAAGCGTGAAGCGCTTCATAAGAGTGGCGGTGATCGAGAAATTTCCCGCGGCCAGGACGCCCAATCCCTGCTCGCGGGCGACGATGTCGAGCTCCGCGAAGTCGGCGGAGCCAAGGCCCGACGTGCCGATGACGACGGCAAGGCCCGCCTTGAGCGCGGCAAGGCTGTTTGCCTTCACGACATCCGGCTTGGTGTAGTCGATCAGCACATCGGCAGGAATGGCGAGCGCGTCGGCGATGCCGGCGAAGACCGGGACGCCGGAAGGCCCGCCGCCGAGCGCGCCGCCAAGATCGGTTCCCGCATGGCTGCGCGAGATCGCGGCAACGAGATCAAGATCGGGAGCCGCGGCAAGGGCGGGGACAAGGGCGCGCCCGACCCACCCGGTGGCGCCGGCGAGGATGATGCGAAGAGACATGACCGGATTCCCATGAGGCCGCCGCGCGGCGATGGCGCGCGCGCGATGCGCCAAGCCATAGCAAGGTGGGCAACCGCGTGCCAGCCGCCGCGTTCTGACGCGGAGATCCGCGTGCCGGCCGCCTGCGCCGGTTCCCTTGGGGGGTAGTTGCCAGCCGGCCTGTAAGCCGGGTTCTGTATGGCGGGATTTCTCCCACGTGACGGCCATTCCTCTGGGACGCCGGTTGCCCGGCGCCTCAAGCAGTCAACCCGGGCGGCTGTCCGGAGACAGGACCTGAGGCAGAGCCTCGTGCCACCCCTATACGACTTTGCTCCCGGTGGGGTTTGCCATGCCGCTTCCGTTGCCGGCCGCGCGGTGCGCTCTTACCGCACCGTTTCACCCTTGCCGCGGGCGAACCCGAGGCGGTTTGATTTCTGTGGCACTTTCCCTAGGGTCACCCCCGCCGGACGTTATCCGGCACCGTGTCTCCGTGGAGCCCGGACTTTCCTCGGCGCCTTGCGGCGACGCGGCCGTCCGGCCGGCTGGCGGGGGAGCAATGGGCGAGCGGAGCCCCCGCGTCAAGTCGAGCCGGCCTGGGTGGCGGGATATCGGGTCCACGCATGGGAGCCGGGAGAGCAACGCAAGACCTGAGCCGGCCCGGCCCCCAACGCGCGAACGAGGGCGGCGCGTCCACGACGCGCCACACGCTCAGTTGGCCGCCATGATGGTGCGGGCCTTGGAGCAATAGGTGCGCGCGGCCGAGGACATGCGCTTGGCGCCATGCCCGCCCTGGTAGCGCATCACCGTTCCGCAGGTATCGCCTCCGGCGAGGCGATAGGCGCCCGCGAGATAGCGCATGCCGAATTTGATGTTCGTGGCCGGCTCGTAAAGCGCGGAGCGCGAGCCGCGATAGCCAATGCCCCGGGCCGTCTGATGCTTGATCTGCATGAGGCCGATCTCGCCGGCGCGGCCGGTCAGGTGGGTGTTCCAGTTGCTCTCGATGCGAACCACGGCGCGCGCCAGGGCGACCGGCACGCCATTGGCGCGGGCTTCCTTGTCGACAATAGCGATGAGTGAGTTTGCGGAGCTCTGTTTAGTCTCTGTGGAAGAGGCGGAAGAGCGAGCTGATCTCTCGATTTCCTGCTTGGCGTTCACGATGTTCGCACCTGAGATCGTGATGATCATGGCGGCCACTGAAGCACTGGCGAGGCGAATGAAATTCATTACCGTTATTTTGCCTTTGCGGATTGATTGCGAAGGCCGGCGAGAAGCCCGGTAAATCTGTCTCGAATGAGGCTTCAATCCCGCGGTGACATGGCAATAGCCTCGACGCGCGCGAATGTCGCGTCGCCGATAAGTGACAGTGTGGCGCAACCGCAACGTTTGCGAACGAAACTTGCGCGTGTATCCGGCCGCGCGCAGCATCCGGTCGGGGTCCGATAAAATGGGATGGGTACAAATGAGTCAGATGCGGGCGGTGGGCTACGCGCGGCCGCCTCCCGGACGGGACGTGGAGAGCTGATAGAGGGTCTGGAGCGTCGAGACGTCCGCGATACCGTCCACACGGGCACGTCGGAAATGGCGCTGGAAGGCGCGCACCACCGCTTCGGTATGCGCGCAGTAGCTTCCGGTAACCGGCACGTCGTAGCCGTAGAGGGCGAGCATCGCCTGCAACGCTTCCACCGGCTGGCCGTGCTCGCCGCGCATGAAGTAGCGGCCGTCGCTCGGCGGCACTTCCTCGACCAGATGGCCGACGCCGGCGCGGTGCAGCACCTGCCACGGGAACTTCTCGCCAGGATCCTCCTTGCGCAGCGGCGCGACGTCGGAATGCGCGAGCACGCGCTCGGGCGGGATCGGACGGCGCGAAAGGATGTCCTTGGCCAGCGCCGTCACCGCCTCGATCTGGATCGCAGGGAAGGGTGGGTAGCCGTGTTCATGGCCAGGATTGGCAATCTCGATGCCGATGGAGCGCGAGTTGATGTCGCTCTCGCCATCCCAGCGCGCCACACCCGCGTGCCAGGCGCGCTGCCGTTCGGGCACCAGCTGGGCGATGCGGCCATTCTCGAACACGACATAGTGTGCGGAGACCTGACGTTCCGGTGAGCGCAGCCATTCGAGCGCCTGAACGGTCGACTCCATGCCGGTGTAGTGCAGAACCAGCATATCCGGCGCGCTCACGCCGATCCGCTCGCCGTGGTTGGGGGAAGCCAGTACCTCCGCGACGAGAGGGGAGTCGGGTGAAAACGCGGCGGACATCTCATTCATCGCGCCAGCTAAGCGGCGATGGAGCCGGATTCAACCGATTCTTAAGGTTCATGGAGCGTTAATCGGCATTCACCGGCCGGGTGGTTCGGTGCGTCGCGATCCGCGGCGACCCGGATCCCTCCTGCCGTTCCATTGACGCCCATTGTATCCCATGGTAACCCAGATCATCCCGTTGCAGTATCAAGTCGGCAAGTCCAGCGGCGCCCTCGTGGCGCCGGGAGCTTTGCGACGTGTTCTTGCCGGGGGGCGTATTTATAACGGGGTGTACCGGGCCAATGGACCGTTTCGTATCGACCTATGCGATGCGGCTCGATTCCAAGGGCCGGATGTCGGTTCCCGCGGCCTTCCGCGCGCTGATCGCACGCGATGGGTTGGAGCATCTCATCTGTCACCCGGCGCTGGATCTACCAGCTCTGGAGGCGGGAGGGACGCGGCTGATGAGTGGAATCGACAGCCTGATCGAGCGCTTTCCTCCCTATTCGGAAGCGCGCGAACAGCTGGCGGGCGCGCTCTACGGGGCGATCGAGACCTTGAAGCTCGATTCCGAGGGGCGGGTGATGCTGAGCGAGAATTTGAAGGCGCATGCGCATATTCAGAACGAGGCCGTTCTTGTCGGCCTTGGCGACCGATTTCGAATCTGGGAGCCCGAGCGCTTCCGGTCCCATCTCGCGGAGGCCACTGCGAAGGTGCGGGCATTGAAGCAACAGCTCGGCTCCCGGGGGGCGCGGGACATCCGCGCCGAGGAGGCGTGATGGCGGGTCGCGGCGGTTCGGATTCGGACGCTGCCGGCGGACCGGCCCGTCATCTGCCCGTCCTTCTCGAAGAGGTTGTCGACCACCTCGCGCTGGTCGACGGCGGTCTCTATGTCGACGGCACTTTCGGCGCTGGCGGGTATACGCGCGCCATTCTGGACGCCGCGGATACCCGCGTCATCGCCATCGACCGCGACCCCAACGCCATTCGTGACGGCCAGGAACTGGTGGCGTCGAGCGCCGGCCGGCTTCGCCTGGTGCATGAACGCTTCAGCCGGCTCGACGAGGTGGTCGAGGCGGAAGGCCTCGGCATGGCAGACGGCGTGGTGCTGGATATCGGCGTTTCCTCCATGCAGATCGACGAGGGGGAACGCGGTTTCTCGTTCCGCCGCGACGGACCGCTGGACATGCGCATGTCCAGTGAGGGCCCTTCCGCCGCCGACCTCGTGGGAAAGCTGTCCGATACCGAGCTGGCCAATCTGATCTATCGTTTCGGCGAGGAGCGGCAGTCGCGCAATATCGCCCGCGCCATCGTTGCGGCGAGGGCCGAGATACCGATCACCCGCACGCTCCAGCTCGCCGATATCATCGCCAAGGTGGTGTGGGCCAAGCCGCACGAGCCGCACCCGGCCACGCGGACTTTCCAGGCGCTGCGAATTGCCGTGAACGACGAACTGGGCGAGCTCGCCCGCGCGCTTGAGGCGGCCGAACGCGTGCTCAAGCCGGGTGGGCGACTGGTTGTCGTCACCTTCCATTCCTTGGAAGACCGCATCGTGAAGAACTTTCTTTCCAACCGTGCCAAGGCTTCCGCAGGCTCACGTCACATGCCCGCGCTTGCCGGGCCGGCGCCAAGCTTCAAACTCGTCGCGCGCGGCGTGGTCGATGCCGGCGAGGAGGAGCTGCGGCGGAATCCCCGCGCGCGCTCGGCCAAGCTGCGTGCGGCCGAGCGAAGCGGCGCTCCGGCTCATCCAACCGGTGATCTGGACAGACTGCTGCCCCCGCTTCCCGTCGCCGATGCCCGTAGCCGCCGCTGAGGTCGAGACATGTTCCGCGTACTCAATGCCGTCTCGGTCATCGCCCTGCTCGCCGCTGCCGGCGCGGTCTACCAGGTCAAGTATTCCGCGGCCTTCGAGGCCCAGAAAATCGCCAAGGTGCGCAGCGAGATCCGCGCCGAACGCGATCGCATCGCCATTCTCAATGCCGAATGGGCGCGCCGCACGGCGCCTGACCGCATCCAGGCATTGGCCGAGAACCATCTCGACATGCAGCCGCTCGACGTCGCTCATATGGACGTCCTGGCGAGCCTGCCGGCGAAGCCCGAGCCGCAGGGGGACGTGCTCGGCGGCATGATCGAGGCGCTGGTCGACGGCCCCTCGCCCGCCGGATCGGGCGCGGAGGCAACGCGGCAGTCGAGCAAACCGGTTTCCAAGATGCCGGCGCCCAAGCCCGGCCGCCTGCCGCCTGATGCGCCGCTTGCCGAATCCTCGGCGACGGGGGTCGAGCTTTCGGGCGTGCCGCTGCCGCTGTCGGCCGTGCCTTCGGCCGGCAACATGGCGCCGCGACGCCCGCAATTCACCGGCCCGCAGGGTGCGCTTGGCGCGCCGCTCAATCCCGCCGCGTCCACACCGCTCCTGCCGCCCGGCACGGTCGGTCAGTAGCCCACGGAGGTCGCCACCATGGCAGCGTTGTTTTCCTCCCTCGCCGCGCGTGTGAAAGCGGGCGTGTTCGCCCTGCCGGGAGCGCTGCTGCGCCTCCCGCTGCGGATCGTTCGTTTGTTGATCGGTATTGTGCGTGCCGCACTGGGACGCGGGCGGCCGGAGCCGCACGCGGTGGCCCGTGCGCGCCTGCTGCTGTGCATGCTGGTGTTCTCCGGCGTGTATCTCGCCATCGCCGGTCGCCTTGCCATGCTGGCTTCGGTGCCGGAAGGCACCGTGGCGCGGCGTGGCATCGCCTCCGATGCGGTGGCCTCGGCCCGGCCCGATATCCTCGACCGCAACGGGCTCGTACTCGCGACCGACGTCAAATCGGCGTCGCTTTATGGCGAGCCGCGGCGCCTGATCGATGTCGACGAGGCGGTGGAGGCGCTGACCGCCATCCTGCCGGACCTGAATGTGGACGAGCTGCGCCAGCGGCTTTCCAGCAAGCGCGGCTTTGTCTGGCTCAAGCGCGACATCAGCCCCCAGCAGCAGCGGGAAATCCATGCGCTGGGATTGCCCGGCATAGGGTTCATGACCGAGAACCGTCGGATCTATCCGGGGGGCACGCTCGGGGCGCAGGTGCTCGGTTCGACCAATATCGACAACCAGGGCATTGCGGGTCTCGAAAAGTGGATCGACAATCGCGGCCTTGCGGACCTCCATCTGGCCGGCTTCGCCTCGGACCGGCAGCAGGAGCCTGTTGAGCTCTCGCTGGATCTGCGTGTGCAGCACGTGCTGCGCGACGAACTCTTCACCGCCAAACAGAAGTTCAAAGCCATCGCCGCGGCCGGTGTTGTGGTTGACGTGCGCTCCGGCGAGATCATCGCCATGGCGTCGCTTCCCGACTTCGACGCCAATGATCCCGCTCGCTCGCTGGACCCGAAGAACCTCAACCGCCTGACGACGGGCGTGTTCGAGATGGGCTCGACCTTCAAGGCCCTGACCTTCGCCATGGCGCTGGACAGCGGAAAGTTCAATCTGAACTCGACCCTCGACGCGCGCAGCGCGCTGCAGTTCGGGCGCTTCAAGATCCACGACTATCACGCCGAGAACAAGGTCCTGACCCTCCCGGAGGTGTTCATCTACTCGTCGAACATCGGCACGGCGAAGATGGCGCTGGCGATTGGTGTTGAGGGGCACAAGGCGTTCCTGCAGAAAATGGGCCAGCTCGACCGGCTGCGGACTGAACTGCCCGAAAGCGCGGCGCCTCTGGTGCCCAAGCGCTGGGGCGAGCTCAACACCGCCACGATCGCCTTCGGCCATGGTCTCGCCGTCGCGCCAATCCAGGTGCTGATGGCGGAGAACGCCCTTGTGAATGGCGGGTGGCTGATGCCTCCGACCTTCCTCAAGCGGACGCCGGAGGACGTCGCCAAGGTTGCTGTGCGCGTGCTCAAGCCGGAGACCAGCGTGAAGATGCGCTATCTGATGCGCCTGAATGCGGAAAAGGGATCCGGCAAGAAGGCCAATACGCCGGGCTATTTCGTCGGCGGTAAGACCGGAACCGCCGAGAAGGTGATTAACGGGCGTTATTCGAAGACGAAGCTGCTCACCTCGTTCATCTCCGCCTTCCCCATGGACGATCCGCAGTATCTTGTTCTGGTCATGCTGGACGAGCCGCAGGCGGTGGAGGGCACGTATGGTTATGCAACCGCGGGCTGGAACGCGGCCCCGACCACGGCTCACATCATCCAGCGTATCGCCCCCATGCTCGGCATCATGCCGCGCAAGGATCTTCCGACGGCGGAGAGCATTCTGACCAACACCACGCTCGCGCAGGCGCAATAGACCGGGAGGTCGATTTCCGATGCGTCAGTCCCCCGGAATCGGCTATTCCCAATGTCGGGCGCGTACAGCTTCCCGCTATGCTCCGTGGGAGCAGGACCGCTAGCATGTCTGATCCGACCCAGCAGTCGACCAAACGTTCGCGAAACCTCACATTGGGGCACATGGTAGGCGCGGATGCCGACTACCAGTTCGCTGATGCCACCATCGAGGTCGCCGATCCGGTGCTCGACAGCCGCAAGGCTCGTGCAGGCGATGTGTTTTTTGCGCTTGCCGGGACCAAGACCGACGGCATGGCCTTCGCCCGCGACGCCATTGCCCGCGGCGCGGTGGCGGTGGTCGGCGAGGCGGAACTGACGGACGGCATCGAGCCCGGCATCGCCTATGTGCGCGTGGGAAATGCGCGCCGCGCGGTGGCCCTTGCCGCCGCCCGCGCCTTTCCACGGCAGCCCGAAACCATTGCCGCTGTGACAGGGACCTCTGGCAAGACCTCGGTTGCGGCCTTCGCGCGGCAGATTTGGCAGACGCTTGGCCATGCCAGTGCGAGCCTGGGCACGCTCGGCGTGGTGGCGCCGTCCGGCGCCGTCTATGGCTCGCTCACCACTCCGGACCCCATCGCCCTGCACCGCACGCTGCATGCGTTGGCGGGTGAAGGCGTGACCCATCTGTGCCTTGAAGCCTCGTCGCACGGGTTGGATCAGTACCGTCTCGACGGTGTACGCCTGTCCGCCGGCGGCTTTACCAATCTGTCGCGCGACCACCTCGACTATCATCCGACCATGGAGGCTTATCTCGACGCCAAGATGCGGCTGTTCCGCGATCTCGTGCCACGCGGCGGTGGCGCGGCGGTGTGGGTCGATACCGTCGAGGGCAGCCATGTCGCGCAGGTTGCGGCGGATCACGAGCTGAACCTGCTTGGCATCGGCGTTGCGGGGGCCGGTATCGCCCTGCTTGAGCGCCACGACGAGGGCCTTGGCCAGCGTCTCGAGGTGGAGGCGGACGGACAGCGCTTTTCGCTGAAGCTGCCGCTGGTCGGCGCCTTCCAGGCAGCAAATGCGCTCGTCGCCGCGGGTCTTGCCATGCTGACGGGTGCGTCGGCCGCCGAGGCGCTCGGTGCGCTGGAGACGCTGCAGGGTGTCCCGGGCCGGCTGGAACTCGTCGGCGTGAAGAACCATGCCAGCGTTTTCGTCGACTATGCACACAAGCCCGACGCGCTCGCCAATGCGCTTGATGCGCTGAGGCCTTATGTAACCGGGCGGTTGATCGTAGTGTTTGGCTGCGGCGGCGATCGCGACAAGGGCAAACGTCCGCTCATGGGCGCCATTGCGGCTGATCGGGCGGACGTGGCGATCGTGACGGATGACAATCCGCGCAGCGAGGACCCTGCGGTCATTCGCGCCGAAATCCTTGCCAGCGCACCTGGCGCCACGGAAATCGGTGATCGGGCGCAGGCGATCCGCACGGCCATTTCGATGGCGCAATCAGGGGATGTCGTGCTGATCGCCGGCAAGGGCCACGAAACCGGCCAAATCATCGGCGACCGGACGTTCCCCTTCTCCGACCGCGACGTCGCGGCGGGATATCTCGGAGAGTGAACCCGATGGCTGATGCCGTGCCGCTCTGGACGCCCGAAACGCTCGTGCAAGCGACGGGCGGCACGCTCCTTGGTGTCGGCGACGGCGCGATCAACGGCGTTTCGATCGATACACGCACGCTGCAGCCGGCCGACATGTTCTTCGCCATTCGCGGCGAGAACAGCGACGGCCACGCCTATGTCGAGGCGGCAATTGGGCGCGGCGCCGCGCTGAGCGTGGTCGAGCGCGGCAGGGTCGAGGACATGCCGCCCGGTGCGGCGCTGCTGGCCGTCGACGACGTCCTCGGCGCGCTGGAGGCGGTCGGTCGCGCCGCGCGTGCGCGAACCGAGGCGCGGATTGTTGGTGTCACCGGTTCCGTGGGAAAGACGACGACCAAGGAGGCCTTGCTGCTGAGCCTGGGGGCGGATGGACCGACCCACGCATCAGCCGCTTCCTACAACAACCACTGGGGTGTGCCGCTCTCCCTGGCGCGCATGCCCGAGCGCAGCGCCTATGGCGTGTTTGAGCTCGGCATGAACCATGCGGGCGAGATCGGTCCGCTGGCCGCCATGGTCCGTCCGCACGTCGCGGTCATCACCACCATCGAGCCGGTGCATATCGCCCAGTTTCCCAACGTGGAGGCGATCGCCGATGCCAAGGCGGAGATCTTCAGCGGCGTCGAGCCGGGCGGGGCGGTCGTGCTGAACCGCGACAACCCTCAATATACCCGCCTTGCCGATGCGGCGCGCGCGGTCGACATCAAGACCATTGTGGGCTTCGGCGAGACGTCGAGTGCACAGGCGCGCCTGCTCAGTATTGCACTTCAGTCGCAGAGCTCGACCGCGATCGCGGACATCATGGGCGAGACGGTGAGCTTCAAGGTCGGGCTGCCCGGCCGGCACATCGTGCAGAATATGCTGGCTGTACTCGCCGCCGCCAAGCTGGCGGGGGCGGATCTTTGCCTTGCTGCGCTCGCGCTGTCCTCGCTCGGACCTCCACCCGGTCGCGGGGTGCGCACCAGACTTGGAGTCAAGGGCGGTGCCGCGACGCTGATCGACGAGAGCTACAACGCCAACTCCGCGTCGATGCGCGCGGCGCTGGCGGTTCTCGCGGGCGTTCCCGTTGAAGGGCGCGGGCGGCGGATCGCGGTGCTGGGCGACATGCTGGAGCTGGGCGCCGCCGGGGAAGCGATGCATCGCGACCTGGCGCCAGCGGCGGCGGGAGCCGACCTTGTCTTCTGTGCCGGTTCGCTGATGCGCGCGCTCTGGGAGGCGCTGCCTGCCGGTCGTCGCGGCGCGTGGGCGCCCGATGCGCAGGCTCTGCTTCCTCTCGTCGCCGATCGTGTGCGCGCGGACGATGTGCTGATGGTGAAGGGATCGAACGGCAGCCGCATGGGCTCGCTCGCGCGGGGGCTCATCGAGCGCTTTCCCGCCGGCAAAACCGTAGCGGTGGATCTGTCCGAATGATGATGACGTGTCCCGTTTCCGTATTTCCGATCGTGGCCCGGCAGGTGGTGAGCCGCCGTGGCACGCGTTCGCGCCTGATGCCCCCGGAAGGTTGATTCGATGCTGCAATGGCTGACCCAGTTCCAGGAGAGCCTCCCGGCCCTCAATGTCTTCCGCTACATTACCTTCCGGACCGGCGGCGCGATCATCACCGCGCTGCTTTTCGTTTTCATGTGCGGCCCGGCGATCATCGCCATGCTGCGGCTGAAGCAGGGCAAGGGCCAGCCGATCCGCACCGATGGCCCGCAGTCGCACCTGCTCACCAAGAAGGGCACGCCCACCATGGGCGGGCTGATGATCTTCTCCGGGCTGATGGTGGCGACGCTGCTATGGGGAAACCTTTCCAACCCATATGTGTGGGTGGTGCTGTTCGTCACCATCGGCTTCGGTTTGATCGGTTTCTATGACGACTATCTCAAGGTCACCAAGCAGACTCATGCGGGCCTTTCGGGCCGGTCACGCCTTGCCATCGAGGCGGTGATCGCCGGCTCGGCGGCGGTCGTCATCATGCATGTCGGGCGCGAGCCGCTGTCCACCTCGGTGGCCTTCCCCTTCTTCAAGGACCTGCTGATCGACCTCGGGTGGTTCTTCGTCATCTTCGCCGCTTTCGTCATCGTCGCGGCCGGCAACGCGGTGAACCTGACGGACGGGCTCGATGGTCTGGCCATCGTGCCGGTCATGGTGGCGGCGGGCAGCTTCGGGCTGATCTCCTACCTGTCCGGCAACGTGCTGTTCGCGGACTATCTGCAGATCCACTACGTCGCCGGTGTCGGCGAACTGGCGGTCATTTGCGGCGCCATCATCGGCGCGGGGATCGGCTTCCTCTGGTTCAATGCGCCGCCGGCGCAGATCTTCATGGGCGACACCGGGTCGCTGGCACTGGGCGGCCTGCTCGGCACCATTGCTGTGGCGACGAAGCACGAGATCGTGCTCGCCGTCATTGGCGGGCTTTTCGTGCTGGAGGCGGTATCGGTGATCGTGCAGGTGATCTCATTCAAGCTCACCGGCAAGCGCGTGTTCAAGATGGCGCCCATCCACCATCACTTCGAGCAACTCGGCTGGACCGAGCCGCAGATCGTGATCCGGTTCTGGATCATTGCCGTGGTGCTGGCGCTGATCGGTCTTTCCACGCTCAAGCTGCGTTGATGATGCCCGCTTAAGGCAAGGCCAGCACCTTCTTCACATTGTTGGCGTGCACCTCCTCATAGGGACCGAAATAGCTGAGGGCCCCGGTGCCGAGGTCCTCGGCGACAAAGGTGCTGAGGTCCTGGTCGGCGAGGGACATGTCGTCCCTTGTGCGCAGCAGTTTCTTGACATAGCGGATCGTGGCATCGATCAGCGTCGGCCCGTAACCGCCGGTGGCGATCACATCGGGCGCGCCGTGATTGGGCAGGATGCGCTGGTAACCCCACTCCCGGATGCGCTTCAGCTCCTCCACATGCACGGAGAGCCGCGCCGGTTCGGCGACGTAGGTGATCGGCTCTTCGAGTGTGTCGCCGGCCAGCATGATGCCGAGATCCGGAAGCAGCAGGATCAGGCCGTCATGGCTGTGGATCTCGGCGGGCTGCAATTCGACCCTCAGCGTGCCGACCTGCAGCGGCGTCGGGCCGCTGATCACACGACTGGGCATTACAAGCGGCCGGATCGGTGGATCGCCGTTCTCCAGCGCTTCACGATGGGCGGCGAGCGCCTTTTCGGTGCGGTCCAGAGCGATGATCTCGCAGTCCGCAAAGGCCTCGTTTCCCGCGACGTGATCGTCGTGCCAGTGGCTCAGCACCACCCGAATGTTGCGCACGCCCGCTTGATCGAGTGTGTGCCGCATCAGGCGCGCATGCGTGAGCGAAATATGGGTGTCGTAGACCAGCGCGTCATCGCCATCGACGATCGCATAGACACACACACCCAGTGCGTAGGCGCCATCATCGAGCCAGTTAGGGGCGCTGGACCACGCCCGCGCGCCCTCTATCCTGCCATCGTAGAAGGCATAGATGTTGGGGTGAGGGCGCAGCACGCGCATGGTGGAGCCGAGCGGAAGGAGGGTGGATTGTGGCATGCGCGAACTCTTGGGGAGGGATCGCGATCATTTCATTGGATGTGGAAATGCGCTAGCCAATTGAATCAACCGCTTCGGGCCGCACAGCGCGCCATCCAAGGTCCCTGCTGACGTCATGATCCCCGTACACTTTCCGCCTGAGAAGACCATCGCTCTTTTTGGCCTCGGTGGCTCCGGCCTGGTGACTGCGCATGCGCTCATGGCGGGCGGCGCGCGGGTGCTGGCCTGGGACGATTCTCCCGCATCGGTCGCGAAGGCCGGGCAGGAGGGGGTGCCGACCGGCGACCTGAGCCATGTGGACTGGAGCGCCTTCGCCGCCCTCGTTCTGGCACCCGGCGTGCCGCTGACCCATCCCGAGCCGCACTGGAGTGTGAAACTAGCGCGCGCCGCCGGTATCGAGGTGATTGGCGACGTCGAACTGTTTGCCCGCATGCGCCGCCGCATCTCACCCCCCGCTCCAATGGCGGCCATTACCGGCACGAACGGCAAGTCGACCACGACCGCCCTGCTCGCTCACCTGATGCGCGAGGGGGGACGCGACGCGCAGATCGGCGGCAATTTCGGCCCCGCCATACTGGGGCTGGAGCCGCCGGGGCCGGGCCGGGTGTATATTGTCGAATGCTCATCCTACCAGATCGATCTGGCGCCGAGCCTCGATCCAACCGTGGGTATCCTGCTCAATCTGTCGCCCGATCATCTCGACCGTCACGGCACGATGGAGCATTACGCGGCGATAAAGGAGCGCCTTGTCGCCGGCGTCGAGCCCGGTGGTACGGCGGTGATCGGTGTCGACGATGACTGGTGCCGTGCCATCGCGGACCGGGTCGAGGCCTCCGGCCGGCATGTGGTGCGCTTGTCCGTAAGCGATACGCTCGATCAGGGCATTTATCTGGACGGCACCGACCTTGTTGTCGCCGAGGCTGGTGAACGCCGCTTCACCTTTTCTCTCGCGGGCATCGGGTCGCTGCGCGGGACCCACAATGCCCAGAACGCCGCCGCCGCCTTTGCCGCCGCCCATGCGCTGGGGCTTGCCCCGGAGACGATCGCGTCCGGCATGAAGAGCTTTCCGGGGCTTGCCCACCGCATGGAGCAGGTGCGCACCATTGGCAATGTTCTGTTCGTCAACGATTCCAAGGCAACCAATGCGGATGCCGCCGAGCGCGCACTGGTGTCATTCGACGACATTTTCTGGATCGCGGGCGGCAAGCCCAAGGAGGGAGGAATCGCGCCCCTCCGGCCTTTCTTTCCGCGCGTGCGAAAAGCCTACCTTATCGGCGTCGCGGCACAGGACTTTGCCGCGACACTGGGGGACGACGTGCCCCATGAAATCTGTGGCACTCTCGATGTCGCGGTAGCGATGGCGGCGCGGGACGCGGCCCATTCGGATGCCGTCCACCCGGTTGTGCTACTGTCGCCAGCGTGCGCCAGCTTCGATCAGTATCGCAACTTCGAGGTGCGCGGGGACGCCTTTCGCGATCTCGTTGTCCATCTGCCCGCATTTTCGGAGTAGCCGGCGCGAATAGCCTGAGTTGAAAGGAGCCGCGGATCGCCGATGCATGATGCAACGCAGCTGGCCTGGATGGAGTGGGTCGCGGCGCCATTGCTGCTGTTGACGCCGGATGGCGGCACGGTGCTGGCGCTGAACATGGCCGCCCGGCGCCTGCTTGCGGAAAGTGTCACGCAGGAGCCTCCGACGGCTCTGGAGCGTCTCATCGGACCCCATGCAGCTGGGCTTTTGCTGCGCGCGCTGGAGGCGCGGGAACTGTCGGCCACCGTGCTGGCGCCTCTGGGCGGGCAATCCCACAGCGTGGGGTTCGATCTTTCCGCCATTGATGAGCCGTCTGGGCACTGGCTTGTCACCATCCGCGGCGATGTTGCCGGGAATGAGGACGGGAGCGCGATTCCCGCGCTCTACGACGATCTTCAAGCGGTGCTGGAATGGATGCCGGTCGGTATCGAGATCTATGACAAAGCCGGCAATTGCACCTTCACCAACACCCACGGGCAACGACTTTTCGGTTGGGGCAAGGACGAACTGGTCGAGCTGGACGATTGGTGGATCCATGCCTATCCCGATCCCGACTATCGCCGGCTGGCACAAAATGCCTGGGACGAGGCGCTTGAGAGGTCACGTAGGGAAGGCGTGGCTGTGCCGATGAACGACTGGAAGGTCACCAGCAAGGACGGGACGGAGAAATTCATCCATTTCCGCCTGCGCTGCATCGGCGACCGTCCGGTGCTGGTCTACTGGGACGTCTCCGACGAACGGCAGGTCCAGGCTGAACTGCGGTATCGCGCGGAGACGGACGAACTGACGGGGCTGCCGAATCGGCGCCGTTTCTTTTCTGATGCGCCGGCCATTCTGCGGCAAGCCGAGACGCGCGGTGAGCCTGTCTCGGTGCTTATGATCGACATCGACCACTTCAAGGTCGTCAACGACATCCACGGCCACGCGGTCGGCGATGCGGTGCTGCGCGCCTTCGCGGACAAATGCCGGACGATCCTGGGCGAGAGCGTGCTCGCGAGGCTCGGCGGTGAGGAGTTTGCCGCTCTGCTGCCCGGGGTTGACCGACCCGAGGCAGCGCGGCACGCCGAGGAACTGCGCCGTTCCATCGAGTCACAGCCTTTCGATGTGCTCACCCAGCACATCGAACTCACCGCCAGTATTGGCGTTGCCACGACACACGCGCCGTTCGACATCGATGCAATGCTGGTGCGGGCCGATCAGGCGCTTTATGCCGCCAAGCAGGCTGGTCGCGACCGGGTGGTACTCGACAGCGGCGCGACGCTGGTTCCCGGGCAGCGCTTCCGTTCCTTTTCCCGTCATTAAGCCGGCGTCAACCTTAACCGATCGATACTCCCGAAAGCGTTTTTCCGGAGTGGCGTAGATGATTTCGCGTGCCGAACGGACCGTTGTCGGCGAGTGGTGGTGGACGATTGACCGGCTGTTGCTCGGTGCTCTGGCCGCGCTCATGATCATAGGTATCGTGCTCGCGCTCGCGGCCAGCCCGCCGGTCGCAGCGCGTCTCGGCATTGCCGACCCGTTTCATTTCGTGCACCGGCAGGTGACGTATCTCGTGCCAGCCTTGATTGTGCTGATCGCGACCTCGTTCCTGTCGCCACGCAATATCCGCCGGTTGTCGCTGGTGCTGTTCCTCATTTTCCTCGGGCTCGTCTGCGCCACGCTTGTCATCGGCCCGGAGGTCAAGGGCGCGCGGCGCTGGCTCACTCTGGCGGGTGTTACCGTTCAGCCATCGGAATTCCTGAAGCCCAGCTTCGTCATCATCGCCGCGTGGTTGTTCTCCGAGAGCGTGCGGCGCCCGGAAATGCCGGGTCAGTTCTTTGCCATCGCGCTGCTGGCGATGGTGCTGACGCCGCTGGTGATGCAGCCCGATTTCGGCCAGACCATGCTGGTCTCGCTGGTGTGGGGCAGCCTGTTTTTTCTGGCCGGTCTTAGGATGATCTGGGTGATCGGGCTCGGCGGTATCGGTGCGACGGGGCTGCTCATCGCCTACGCCCTGGTGCCACATGTCACCCAGCGCATCGACCGCTTTCTCGACCCGGATTCGGGCGACACCTACCAGATCGATCTGGCCATCGACAGCTTCATGAACGGCGGCTGGCTGGGGCAGGGGCCGGGCGAGGGCACCTTCAAGAATGTGCTGCCGGACGGGCACACCGACTTCATCTTCGCGGTGGCCGGCGAAGAGTTCGGTGCCATCTTGTGCATGATCATTGCGAGCCTCTTCGCCTTCATCGTGCTGCGTGCGCTGCTGCGCGCCATGAATGACGAGGATCCCTTCGTGCGCTTCGCCGTGGCGGGGCTCGCGATCCTGTTCGGGCTCCAGTCCTGCATCAACATGATGGTCAATCTTCACATGATGCCAGCCAAGGGCATGACACTGCCTTTCGTGTCCTATGGTGGCTCCTCTCTGCTTTCCCTCGCTTACGGCATGGGGATGCTGTTAGCCCTGACCCGCCGACGTCCCCGCATGGCGACGCTGGCGGAGCTCGAGCGTCTGGGCACACGCCTCGGCACCCGCAAGGCCGCGAGCCCGGCGATGCCGCTGGCGCGGGCGGGCTGAGGCGACCATGGCCGCATCCCAAAAGCCGCTCGTGCTTATCGCCGCCGGGGGAACGGGGGGGCATCTGTTTCCCGCCGAAGCGCTTGCGACAGCGCTGAAGCGGCGCGGCATAGAGGTGGACCTTGCGACCGACGCGCGCGCCGCGCGCTACGCCAGCCATTTTCCTGCGCGTGAACTTCACGTGCTGCCGGCCGACACGATGCGTGGTCGATCGCCACTCGCGCTCGCAAGGACCGGGCTTGCGCTCGGGTCCGGCATTCTCAAGGGCTATCGCCTGATGAAGACGCTGAAGCCGGCGGCGGTGGTCGGCTTCGGTGGCTATCCTACGGTGCCGCCGCTGCTCGCGGCGACCTTCGCCGGACGACCGACGCTTCTCCACGAAGCCAATGCGGTGATGGGCCGGGCCAATACCCTGCTCGCGTCGCGGGTCACCGCCATCGCCACCGGCTATCCCGACATATTGAAGGACCGGCCCGCCCTTGCCGCCAAGGCACATCATACCGGAAACCCGGTTCGCCCCGCCGTCATCGCGGCGGTCGCTCCCTATGTATCGCTCAAGCCTGGGGAGCGTCTGGCGCTGCTGGTCTTCGGCGGCAGCCAGGGCGCCCGCATCATGAGCGAGGTCGTCCCGTCTGCCATCGAGCGCCTTTCTCCGGAACTGCGTGCACGGCTCTCGGTCGTTCAGCAGGCGCGTACGGAAGATCTCGACGCCGTCCGTGCCACCTATGACCGGCTGGGCGTTGCCGCCGAAGTCGCGCCTTTCTTCGACGACCTTCCGGCGCGAATGGCAAGTGCCCATCTCGTGGTCGCCCGTTCCGGCGCCTCGACGGTGGCGGAGCTGTGCGTCATCGGTCGCCCATCTGTTCTGGTGCCGCTGCCGGGTGCCATCGATCAGGACCAGCTCGCCAATGCCCTCGCGCTTGCCAGCGCCGGAGGGGCGGTGCTGATGCCCCAGAGCGAATTCACGCCGCAGAGCCTTGCCGATCGAATCACCTCGATCGTGGCGAATCCCGCCGAGCTCACCGCGATGGCGGATGCTGCCCATCGCATGGGCCGGGCGGACGCGGCCGAACAGCTCGCGGAGCTTGTTGTCCGTACGGCGGGAATCGATGGCTAGGATCGCGACCATAGGCGGGATGACGCGCCAGCCGGCCTCGTTTATTGCTGCGCGCCCGGAAAAGGTGCCTGCGCTGTCCATGCGCGCCGGCCGAAGGAAGATCGTATGAAACTACCGCTCTCGCTCGGCCCCATTCATTTCGTCGGCATCGGCGGCATCGGCATGAGCGGCATCGCCGAGGTGCTGCACAATCTTGGCTACACGGTGCAGGGATCGGATGTCGCCGAGAGCGCGAATGTGAAGCGCCTCGCGGAAAAGGGCATCGCGGTGCATATCGGCCACCGGGCCGAGAACATCGAAGCCGCCGAGGTGCTGGTCGTCTCTTCCGCGATCCGGCGTGACAATCCCGAGCTGGTGGCCGCGCGCGCCAAGCGCCTGCCGGTGGTACGCCGCGCCGAGATGCTGGCGGAACTGATGCGGCTCAAGAGCTGCGTTGCCATCGCCGGCACCCATGGCAAGACCACCACCACCTCGATGGTGGCGACGCTGCTCGACGCGGGTGGCTTCGATCCGACGGTGATCAATGGTGGAATCATCAACGCCTATGGCACCAATGCGCGCCTGGGCGACGGCGACTGGATGGTGGTGGAGGCGGACGAGAGCGACGGCACCTTCCTCAAGCTGCCGGTCGAGGTGGCCATCGTCACCAATATCGACCCCGAGCATCTCGATCACTTCAAGACATTCGAGGCGGTGCAGGCGGCCTTCCGCAGCTTCATCGACAATCTGCCATTCTATGGTTTCGCGGTGATGTGTACCGACCATCCCGTGGTGCAGGACCTCGTCGGACATGTCGAAGACCGCCGGGTCATCACCTATGGTGAGAATCCGCAGGCCGATGTGCGTATCGTCGATATCGATCTGCGGGGAGGGCGCTCGCGTTTCCATATCCTGTTCCGCGATCGACTGGGCAGGGTCGTGCACGAGTTGCGGGACCTCGTCCTTCCGATGCCCGGTAAGCACAATGCCCTCAACGCCACCGCCGCCATCGGCGTGGCGCATGAGCTGGGCGCCACGGACGAACAGATCCGCACCGCGCTTGCCGGCTTTGGCGGCGTAAAGCGGCGGTTCACCCGCACCGGCGAGGTGGCCGGTGTGACGATCTTTGACGATTACGGCCACCATCCCGTCGAGATCGCCGCCGTGCTGCGTGCCGCGCGGGCCTCGACGGAAGGGCAGGTGATTGCCGTGGTGCAGCCGCATCGCTTCACCCGACTGCAATCCCTGTTCGATCAGTTCGCCACCTGCTTCAACGATGCCGACCACGTCATCGTTGCCGATGTCTACGCGGCCGGCGAGCCGCCGATCGAGGGTGTCGATCGGGATCACCTGGTCGAGGCGGTCCGCGCGCGCGGGCATCGCTCGGTGATGGCCCTTTCCGATCCTGACGCGCTGGCAGGCCTCGTCAACGGTCTCATGAAGCCGGGTGACTATGTGATCTGCCTCGGCGCGGGCAATATCTCCCAATGGGCGTACGCCCTGCCCGAGCAGCTTGCCCGGCTTCGGGAGAGCGGCGCGTGAGTCTTCCTGACATCACCGCCGAACTCGCCGAGGCCGTACCCGAGCTGCGCGGGCGCCTGCTCGCGAATCAGCCGCTCGCGGACCTCACCTGGTTCCGTGTTGGTGGGCCGGCCCAGGTGATGTTCTCGCCAGCCGATGAGGCGGATCTTGCCTATTTCCTGGCGAATCTGGGTCCAGACATCCCGGTGACGGTGATCGGACTTGGCTCGAATCTGATCGTGCGCGATGGCGGGGTGCCCGGTGTCGTCATCCGGCTCGGACGCGGGTTCAATACCATCAACGTCGAGGAGGGGTATCGGCTGCGTGTTGGTACAGCGGTTCCCGATGTAAAGCTCGCCCGCGCGGCGGCGGATGCCGGTATCGACGGTCTCGCCTTCTTTCGCGGCATCCCCGGGGGCATCGGCGGCGCGCTGCGCATGAATGCCGGCGCTCATAGCGCCGAGACCCGGGACACCCTCGTCGAAGCGCGCGCGGTCGATCGCGCGGGCTGTGTCCACCGGCTCACGAACGCCGATTTCGGTTTCAGCTACCGTCATTCGCAGCCCCCGGCGGATTTCATCTTCACCGAAGCACTGTTCCAGGGCCGGGCAGGCGATACCGCGGCGATTCTCGGCGAGATGGACCGGATCACGCAGGCGCGGGAAGCCTCGCAACCGATTCGTGAGAAAACCGGGGGCTCGACCTTCAAGAACCCCGCCGGCCACAAGGCCTGGCAGCTGATCGACGCGGCAGGCTGCCGTGGAATGATGGTCGGCGCCGCGCAGATGTCGCCGATGCATTGCAATTTCATGATCAACACGGGCGGCGCAACGGCCGCCGATATCGAGGCGCTGGGCGAGGAAGTGCGCCGCCGCGTGAAAGCTCATTCCGGCATCGAACTGGAATGGGAGATCAAGCGGATCGGCATCCCGGCGGGCTAGGCGCTCCGGCCCCCGGCCGCTTGCGCACGAGGAGAAGATCCATGGCTAAGCATGTCGCCGTCCTTATGGGCGGCTGGTCGGCGGAGCGCGAGGTGTCGCTGCGCTCAGGAGAGGCCTGCGCGAAGGCGGCCGAGAGCGTCGGCTACCGCGTCACGCGCGTTGATGTGGGCCGTGACATCGCCGAGGTGCTGAGGGCGCTCAAGCCCGATGTGGCGCTCAACACGCTGCATGGCCGGCCGGGTGAGGATGGCACGATCCAGGGCATCCTCGAGGTGCTGCAAATTCCCTACACCCATTCGGGCGTGCTCGCCTCGGCGCTGGCGATGGACAAGGCCCAGGCCAAGATCATCCTCGCGAGCAATGGCATACAGGTCCCCGAGGGGCGCGTCGTGACGCGGGCCGAGGCGGCGCGCGCGCATGTTCTGCCGCGCCCCTACGTGCTCAAGCCGGTTCGGGAAGGATCTTCCGTCGGTGTGTTCATCATCCGCGAGGATCAGGAGCATCCTCCGCAGGAGCTGCATCGAACGGATTGGAACCTCGGCGATGATTTGCTGGCCGAGACCTACATCCCCGGACTGGAGCTCACCTGCGCCGTAATGGGCGATCAGGCGCTGGACGTCATCGAAATTCAGTCCGATCTAAGGTTCTATGATTACGAAGCAAAATACGCTCCCGGCGGCTCGCGTCACATTCTCCCGGCACAAATTTTACCGAATATTTACCAAAAGGTACGGATGTTAGCGGTGAAGGCGCATCGTGCGCTCGGCTGTCGGGGCATTAGTAGGTCGGATTTCCGCTATGACGACCGAACCGGGGACGAATCCGGTTTGGTCTGTCTGGAGGTGAACACCCAGCCCGGAATGACTGAGACGTCGCTTGTGCCCGAACTGGCTGCCTACGCAGGCTATTCGTTCGGTGAGCTGATAAGATGGATGGTGGAGGACGCCTCGCTCGACCGCTAAACCCCAGGCAGAAGATGCCTGAGGGTCGGCGCGCTGGCTTGGCATCTACGGATTCGGGGCGAAACGGTGCGCGGGGGCGTGGCTCCCAGGCGGCGCCTTCCGCTGCCACGACGACCGCCGGCACGGGAGCTCCCGGCCGCACGCGAATCGTCGACCGGGCAATCATCAATTCCCGCCGGTTCTTCGTCGGTCTCTCCGCCTCCCGCGTCGTGACCTGCGGCTCCGGCACCTGGCTGGTGGCACTGCTTTTCGCCGCCACCGGTGCTTACGGCCTCCAGCAGGGCGGGCACATGCCCGCCGCCATTGAGACCGCCCGCGACGTCGCCGACGCGGGCGCGAACTTCATGGGTTTCCGCATCACCAATGTGAACCTCGTCGGCCAGAATCACGTCTCGCCGGGTGAGATTCTCGCAACGGCGGGCGTGAAGCCGACCTCCTCGCTGCCCTTCCTGGATGCCGAGGCCGCCCGCACGCGACTTGAAGAACTTGCCTGGATCAAGCGCGCCACGGTGCAGAAGCTGTATCCGGACCGGCTCGACATTCAGATCGTCGAGCGCGAGGGTTTCGCGCTCTGGCAGAAGGACGGCAAGATCAACGTCATCGCCCGCGACGGCACGATCATCGCCCCCTATTCCGACGACCCGCGCTACATCCGCCTGCCGATCGTGGTCGGTGACGGCGCACAGACCCATGTCGTCGACATCGTCGATGCGCTCAGCCTCGTGCCGGGCGTGCGTGACCAGGTGCGTGCCGCCATTCGCGTCGCCGACCGGCGCTGGACCCTCAAGATGCGCAACGGCGTCGATGTTCGGCTGCCAGAGCAGGGGCTCGGCGACGCGCTTGAGGAGCTTGCCGTCCTCGATCGCGACAAGCAGCTTCTGAGCCGCGACGTGACGATCATTGACCTGCGCTTGCCCGACCGCGTGACCGTCCGCCTCTCCGACGCCGCATACGAAGCCCGTCAGGCCGACATCAAGGCCCAGGCCAAGGCGAAGAAGGGAGGCAGCACATGATGCGGCCGCATTTCGAGATTGCTCCCAAGATGCGCCCTCTGGCGCCGCGCCGAAGCGGCGTGGTCGGCGTGCTCGATATCGGTACATCGAAGATCGTGTGTGTCATCGCCCGGCTCAAGCCGCGTGACGCGGCCACGAGCCTGCGGCGCCGCACCCACTCGGTCGAAGTGCTCGGCATCGGTCACACGAGCGCCCACGGCATCAAGGGCGGCGCGGTGATCGACATGGAGCGCGCCGAATACGCCATTCGCCGCGCGGTGGACGCCGCTGAACGGATGGCCGGCGCCCAGATCGCTTCCGTCGTGGTGTCGATGGCTGGCGGGCGGCTCTCCTCCGAACATTTCGCGGCCGAGGTGGATCTGCCCGAGCCGGCCGTCGCCGAGGGTGACATCCGCCGAGTGCTCGACGCCGCCTCGACCTTCGCGGTGGGCCAGGGGCGCACCATCCTGCACGCGCTTCCGGTGGGCTATGCTCTGGACGGCGCCTCCGGCATTGGTGAGCCGCGCGGCATGCTTGGGCGCCGCCTCGGCGTCGACCTTCACGTCATTACCGCCGACGGGGCGGCGGTGCGCAATCTTCTGCTCTGCATCGAGCGCTGCCATCTTGGCGTCGAAGCAACCGTTGCCGCGCCTTATGCAGCCGCGCTGTCGACCTTGGCCGACGACGAAGCCGAGCTCGGTGTGACCCTGATCGATTTCGGTGCGGGAACCACGACGGTCTCGGTGGTCGAGAACGGGCATTGCGTGCATGTGGACGGCATTGCCGTCGGCGGCCAGCACGTCACGAACGACGTCGCCCGGGGGCTTTCCACCCGTCTTGCCGATGCGGAGCGGCTGAAGAGCCTGCATGGTGGGGTTCTTTCCATCAGCGCCGATGAGCGCGAGATGCTTACCGTGCCGCCGATCGCGGACGATCATCACGATCTGCCGCGGGTGATCCCGAAGTCGCAGCTTCTGCGGATCATTCGTCCGCGCGTCGAAGAGGTCATCGAGCTGGTGCGCGACCGTCTGGTCGCCTCCGGCCATGCCGCCGGCGCCGGGCGCCGCATCGTTCTCACGGGCGGTGCCGCCCAGCTCACGGGTCATGCCGAGCTGGTTGGCAAGATCATGGGCGGGCAGGTGCGCATCGGGCGCCCGCTCGGCATTTCCAAGCTGCCTGAAGCGGCACGCGGCGCGAGCTTCGCCGTGGCCACCGGGCTGCTCGTCTATCCGCAGGTTGCGGGGCTCGAACACTTCGAGGCCCGTCGCCGCCGTCTCTCCCAAGCGGAGGGCAACGGGTACTTCTCGCGCGTCGGCCACTGGCTGCGGGAGGCCTTCTGACGTGTTCCATTCAATCCGCGCCGGCGGAACCGGCACCACAGTGATCGAGACGGGACGAGGGCCCGCCGGCGTTAGGGGACAACAGCAATGACCATCAATCTCCAGGCACCTGACATCCGCGAACTGCGCCCCCGGATCACCGTCTTCGGCGTCGGTGGCGCCGGTGGCAACGCGGTGAACAACATGATCACGGCCGGCCTGTGCGGCGTCGACTTCGTCGTCGCCAATACGGACGCGCAGGCGCTCACCCTCTCGAAGGCCGAGCGTATCGTCCAGATGGGCGTTGCGGTGACCGAAGGACTGGGTGCCGGCTCGCAGCCCGAAGTGGGCCGCGCCGCCGCTGAAGAAGCTCTCGACGAGATCCGCGATCATCTCGCCGGCGCACACATGGTGTTCATCACCGCCGGCATGGGCGGTGGCACGGGAAGCGGCGCCGCGCCGGTTATCGCCCGCGCCGCCCGTGAGCTCGGCATTCTCACGGTCGGCGTGGTGACGAAACCCTTCCATTTTGAAGGGCAGCGCCGCATGCGCATCGGCGAAATGGGCATCGCCGAACTGCAGAAGGGCGTCGACACCCTCATCGTCATCCCGAACCAGAACCTGTTCCGGGTTGCGAACGAGAAGACCACCTTCGCCGACGCCTTCGCGATGGCGGATCAGGTGCTGTATTCGGGCGTCGCCTGCATCACCGACCTGATGGTCAAGGAAGGCCTTATCAACCTCGACTTCGCCGATGTTCGCGCCGTCATGCGCGAGATGGGCAAGGCGATGATGGGCACCGGCGAGGCTTCCGGCGAGAAGCGCGCCCTGCATGCCGCGGAGGCGGCGATCGCCAACCCGCTGCTCGACGAGGTGTCGATGCGCGGCGCCCGTGGCCTGCTGATTTCCATCACGGGCGGCAAGGACCTCACCCTGTTTGAGGTGGACGAGGCGGCGACCCGCATCCGCGAGGAAGTGGATCCGGACGCCAACATCATCCTCGGTGCTACCTTCGACGAGACGCTGGAAGGCCTGATTCGCGTCTCGGTGGTCGCGACCGGGATCGACCCGGCGGTGATTCCCGAGCAGATTCCGCACAGCTTCTCCAACCTTGCCGATCTCGGTGGACGCCGCATGTCCAATGCCGGTCGCGCCGCCGTCGAGGCGCGCCGTGACGCCGCGCTGCGTTCGGTTGCGACCGCGCTCAGCGAGGAAGACGACGCCTACGGTGCCGAGGCGGCGGAAGGTTATGAGACCGCTTTCGCCGCGCCCGGCATGGACGACCATGTCTATGGCGAGCCGGACCATGCGACTCACGCCGCGGCGATCGACGAGGTCACCATCCGTCCGCTGGCACCCAAGCCCGCGCTCTATGCCGAGCAGGAGGCCCCGGCCGTCAGCGAGGCTGCCTATGAGGACGAGACGCTCGAGCCCTTCATTCCTCCCCAGGCCGAACGTCCTGCGCCGCGCATGCCGCGTGTCGACGAGCTTCCCGTCCCGGCGCAGAACCAGATCCGCGCCGCTCGCGGTGAGCCGACCGAGCATCATCATGCCGAGAAGAAGCGCATGACGCTCCTCCAGCGGCTTGCCAATGTCGGCCTTGGCCGCCACAGCGACGAGGAAGACGAGGTTGATCCCCCGTCCGACATGCGCCCGGTGGTGCGTCGCGCACCTCAGGCCGAGCCGCGCGCCCTTACCGAACGCCGTCCGGAGAACTCCGAATTTGCCAAGCGTCCGGCTCCGCAGCGTCCGATGGATGCCCACGGCCGGCCCGTCGCCGCACGTCCGGCCGAGGATGATCACCTCGACATTCCGGCCTTCCTGCGCCGCCAGGGCTGACGCCTCGGCGGGCTGGAATGCCAGCGTGTAACAAATCGATGGCGCACTGCAGCACCCGGGTCGCGAGACCCGGGTGTAGTTCATTGAATATAAAGGAATTTTGTGCCTACTGCGGCAGCGAGGCAACAGTAACAGACGGTAATCAAGAGTGAGTTGGCGCCGCGCAGGAGCGTCGATAATGTCCGGGCAACGATAAGCCGTGGCTAAGGGATTCGGCTCCCTGAAGGTTAATGGCAATCAACTTTGTTGTTTTTGGGAATGGGGGAGCGGGCGGCGTATCGTGTCCGTTCTTGGGGTCCGGAATGAATGCTGTAAGGCAGACCACTCTTGCTGATTGCGTCGCCCTCTCGGGGGTCGGCGTTCATTCCGGCAAGTTGGCGCGGTTGAGCCTCGCTCCCGCCGAAGCCGATAGCGGCATCGTCTTCCATCGTTCCGATTCGTCCCAGTCTGTTCGCGCCTGCCGCAGTGCCGTACGCGGCAGCGATCTCGCCACCGTGTTGCGTGATTCGAGCGGCCCGGCCGTCTCCACCGTCGAGCATCTGCTGGCCTGTTTCGCCGGCCTTGGCATCGATAATGCGCGCGTCGAGATCGACGGGCCGGAAGTGCCGATCCTTGATGGCAGCGCGGAGGAATTCGTTGCCGCAGTGGACGAGGCGGGCATCGTCGAGACCGGCGCGGCGCGGCGTTATCTGCGGGTGCTGAAGCCGGTGCGCATCGAGACCGAGAGCGGCTTCGGCGAGCTTTCTCCTTATGACGTCGGCTTCCGGCTGGAAGTCGAGATTGATTTTCAGCATGCTGCGATCGGGCGCCAGCGTTATGCCGCCACTCTGTCGCCGGATGTGTTCCGCAAGGATCTGGCCCGCGCCCGCACGTTCGGCTTCGTCTCGGATGTCGAACGCCTGTGGCAGGCCGGTTATGCCCTCGGCGCCTCGCTCGACAACACCATTTGCGTCGGCGACGACGGCATCATGAACACGACGGGCCTGCGCTATGCCGACGAGTTCGTGCGTCATAAGGCGCTGGATGCTGTTGGCGATCTGGCGCTCGGTGGCCTGCCGATGATGGCGCGCTACCGCTCCTATCGCGGTGGTCACAAGTTGAATTTCGCTGTGGTCGATGCGTTGCTTTCGGATCGTTCGGCTTACGAGATCGTCGAGGCGCGCCTTCCGGCCCAGCGCACGGTGCGTGGCACCTCGGGCATCGCCGCGGTTGCCGTCCCGGCCTACGCTCCGGAACTTTGAGCCTTTTCCAGATTATTCAGGCCTCCTTGGCGCGGGTTGCGCGGCAGCGTGGCATTGCCCCATATAGGGCAGGCAAAGCCGGGCTCCGCGCCGGTGATGTGTTTGAACGTGCTCTGACGTAGCGCTCAGCCTATGCGCCGCCATAATGCGGTCGGAAAGCGGCAGTAGCGCCTAGTGGTGCGCCGGCCGGGCGACATCGACAAGATCGGGATCGACATCTGTGATGCGTCTTCTCTCCTCCTCCCGTCCCGCGAACACCGCCGCTCGGGACCGGGCTCGGCGCGCGCGTGTCGCCGGCATCCTCGCACTGCGTCTTGTCGGGCTGGTTGTCGTCGGCGCCAGCCTCAGCGGTTGCGCGGGCATGTTCGACACCGACAAGGAAGAAAAGATCTACCCGGACGTCCCGGCCGAGCAGCGCTACAATGAGGGCCTGACCCTCATGGAGAAGCAAGACTACGCCGAGGCGATGCGTCGCTTCGAGGATGTCGACCGGCAGCACCCCTATTCGGAGCTGGCGCGCAAATCGATCCTCATGATCGCCTACATCAACTACTCTCTGGGAAATTACGACGAGTGCATCGCGGCTTCGCGGCGCTATCTGGCTCTGCATCCCGGCTCGGCCGATGCCGCCTATGCGCAGTTCCTGATGGCGTCGTCCTATTACGACCAGATCCCGGATATCTCCCGCGACCAGACCCGTACGCAGCGGGCCATCGACGCGCTGGAGGACGTGGTGCGCAAGTACCCCGATTCCGAATATGCCGTCAGCGCGAAGAAGAAACTTGAGATTGCCCGCGACCAGATCGCCGGCAAGGAGATGATGGTCGGGCGCTACTATCTTGAGCAGCGCAATTACGCCGGCGCCATCAACCGCTTCAAGGTCGTGGTGACGCGCTATCAGACCACGCGCCATGTCGAGGAGGCGCTGTACCGGCTGACCGAGGCCTATATGGCGCTTGGTGTGATCAGCGAGGCGCAGACCTCGGCGGCCGTCCTGGGCTACAATTTCCCGGAGAGTTCCTGGTACAAGGACGCCTACAAGCTGGTCCAGTCCCGTGGCGTCGACCCGAAGCTCAACGAGAAGTCGTGGATTGCCAAGGCGTTCAAGGGCATTGGCCTCGGCTGAGCGGTGCAGGCGCGCCTCAGCGCGCTTTTTTCGAACAGAAGAAGAACACCGGTGCGCGCGCGCCTCCAACCTGCTAGAAAGGGCGCGCTCGCCGTACCCTGCGGATTCGTTGTGGAGCGTCACGCATGCTGGCCGCCCTGTCGATCAGGGACATCGTCCTTATAGAGCGGCTCGACCTTTCCTTCTTGCCCGGCTTGACCGTGCTGACCGGCGAGACCGGCGCCGGCAAGTCGATCCTGCTTGACGCCTTCACCCTGGCTCTGGGCGGACGTGGCGACGGCTCGCTGGTGCGCCAGGGGGCGGCGCAGGGGCAGGTGACGGCGGAGTTCGACATCCCGGCCGATCATCCGGTGCGCGCCCTTCTGGCCGATGCTGGAATCGATGATGACGGCTCGCTTGTGCTGCGGCGGGTGCAGCATGGCGATGGGCGGACGCGGGCTTTCGTCAACGACCAGTCGGTAAGTGCGCAGATGTTGCGCAGCGTCGGGCGGCGGCTGGTGGAGATCCACGGCCAGCATGACGACCGGGCGCTGGTCGACGCCACCTCCCATCGCGCGCTTCTGGATGCCTATGGCGGGCTCGGCGGCCTTTGCGAGGAGGTCGGGCAGCTATGGCGGCACTGGCGGCAGGCGCGCAAGGCGGCGGCCGAGGAGAAGGCGCGGCTCGACGAGGCGGCCAAGGAGGCGGACTATATTCGCCATGCGGTGGAAGAGCTTAACGCCCTTGCCCCGGAGCCCGGCGAAGAGGAAAGGCTGGCCGGGCGCCGCGCGGAGATGATGCGTTTCGAGAAGATCGCCTCTGATCTGAGCGACGCCCAGGAGGCTGTCGGGGGCGCGGCCTCGCCGATTCCCGGCCTGGCCGCCGCCGTGCGCCGGCTGGAACGGCGCGCGGGGGAGGCGGAGAAGCTGGTGCGCCCGGCGGTGGAGGCGATCGACGCCGCGCTCAACGCGCTGGAACTTGCCCGTGGCCATCTCGACGACGCCTTGCGCGAGGCCGATTTCGATTCCCATGAACTGGAGCGCATCGAGGAACGGCTGTTCGCGCTGCGCGCCGCCGCACGCAAATATGCCTGCATGGTCGAGGACTTACCGGCGGTCGCCGCCCGCTTCGCCGACAATCTCGACGCGCTCGATCATGGCGCGGAGCTGCTGAGAACGCTGGATGCGCGCGCGGCGGAGAGCGAGGCGGCGTACCGAAGCGCCTCGCGCGATCTCTCCGCCCGCCGCCAGCTTGCCGCCGCCGCGCTCGATGCGGCGGTGAATGCGGAGCTTGGCCCGCTGAAGCTGGAACGGGCGCGCTTCATCACGGAGTGTCAGTGCGATGAGGCGGACGGTCAGGCCGATGGGTACGATCGGATCGAGTTCTGGGTGCAGACCAACCCCGGCACGCGCCCCGGCCCGATGATGAAGGTCGCCTCCGGCGGCGAGCTTGCCCGTTTCCTGCTCGCGCTGAAGGTGGTGCTGGCCGACAAGGGGTCGGCGCCGACCCTTGTCTTCGACGAAATCGACACCGGCGTCGGGGGGGCGGTGGCGGATGCCATCGGCGCCCGGCTTGCTCGCCTTGCCACCCGCGCGCAGGTGGTGGCGGTGACCCACGCCCCCCAGGTGGCGGCGCGGGCGGGCAATCATTTCCGCATCGCCAAGGAGATGGTGGCCGAACAGGACCGCGTCGCGACCAGCGTCGCCCCGCTCGCCCCGGACCACCGCCGCGAGGAGATCGCCCGCATGCTGTCCGGCGCCGAGATCACCTCGGAAGCGCGGGCGGCGGCGGAGCGGCTGCTCAGAAGCGCCGAATCCGCTAGATAGCGCCCATGAACGCCAGCACGCCCGACATCGACGTCGCCCGCCTGACCGCCGACGAGGCGGCCCGTGAACATGCCCGGCTCGGCGAGGAGATCGCCGGCCACGACAGGCGCTACTATCAGGACGACGCCCCGAGCGTCTCCGACGCCGATTATGACGCACTGCGCCGACGCTATGAGGCGATCGAGGCTGCGTTCCCGGAACTGCGCGACGTCGAAAGCCTGTCGGAGAAAGTCGGCGCGGCGCCCTCGGCCAAATTTGCCAAGATCCGGCACAACGTGCCGATGCTCTCGCTCGGCAATGCCTTTGCCGACGAGGATGTCGAGGAATTCGTCGCCCGCATCCGCCGCTTCCTCAATCTCGGAGCGGAGGCCGATATCGTGCTGACCGCCGAGCCGAAGATTGACGGCCTGTCCTGCTCGCTGCGCTACCAGAAGGGCCTGCTGGTCAGTGCCGCCACGCGTGGCGATGGTTTTGAGGGCGAGGACGTCACCGCCAATGTGCGCACCATAAGCGAGATACCCGCGCAGCTTTCCGGCCGCGACATGTTCGAGATTCCCGACGTGTTCGAGGTGCGCGGCGAGGTCTATATGGGCCATGCCGATTTCGCGGCGCTGAACGAGCGCCAGCAGGAGGCCGGCCGCCCGCTCTTCGCCAATCCGCGCAACGCGGCGGCGGGAAGCCTGCGCCAGCTCGATCCGAAGATCACGGCCAGCCGGCCGCTGAAATTCTTCGCTTATGCCTGGGGCGAGGTCTCGGCGGGCGGCCTGCCGGCCGACACCCAGCATGGCGTGATCGAGGCCTTCAAGCGCTGGGGCCTGCCGACCAATCCTCTGACCGTACAATGCCATTCCGCCGCCGAGCTGCTGGCGCATTACCACGCCATCGAGGACCAGCGCGCCGCGCTGGGCTACGACATTGACGGGGTGGTCTACAAGGTGGACAGCCTGGCGCTGCAGCAGCGGCTCGGCTTCGTCTCGCGCTCGCCGCGCTGGGCGCTGGCGCATAAATTTCCCGCCGAACGCGCGGTGACGCAGCTTGAGGCGATCGACATCCAGGTCGGGCGCACCGGCGCGCTGACGCCGGTGGCCAAATTGACGCCGATCACCGTGGGCGGCGTGGTGGTCTCCAACGCCTCGCTGCACAATGAAGACTACATCGCCGGCCTCAACAGCCGGGGCGAGCGCTTCCGCGAGGCGGATATCCGGGTTGGCGACTGGGTGACGATCCAGCGCGCGGGCGATGTGATCCCGCAGGTCGTCGACGTGGTGCTGGACCGCCGGCCCGAGGGCACGCAGAAATTCACCTTCCCGCAGACCTGCCCGGTCTGCGGCTCCCACGCGGTACGCGAGGAGGGGGAATCGGTGCGCCGCTGCACCGGCGGACTGATCTGCTCGGCGCAGGCGGTGGAGCGCATTCGCCATTTCGTCTCCCGCAACGCCTTCGACATCGAGGGGCTCGGCGAAAAGCAGGTGCAGGCGTTCTATGATGCCGGGCTGGTGAAGCAGCCGGCGGACATCTTCACGCTGGAGGCACGCGATTCCGCGCCCGGCGAGCTGACGCGGCTGAAGAATCGCGAGGGCTGGGGCGAGACCTCGGCGAAGAACCTGTTCGCCGCCATCGCCGCGCGGCGGACGGTGCCGGTGAACCGCTTTCTGTACGCGCTGGGCATCCGCCATGTCGGGGAGACCAACGCCAAGCGGCTGATGCGGCACTACGGCACCATCGAGGCGCTGCGGGAGGCCGCAAAGGCCGCGATCATGCCGGACCCCAAGGACAGGCCCGGCGATTACCCAAAGGGCAATGAGATCTGGCAGGAACTGGTCGCCACCGAGGGCATCGGCGCGGTCGTCGCCGAGGCGGTGGTCGATTTCTTCACCGAGCCCAACAACGAGGCCGCGCTCGACGCGCTGCTGAGGGAGGTGACCCCCGAGCCGATGGAGCCGCCGGTGGCAGCCGGCGCCGTGGCGGGCAAGACGGTGGTGTTTACCGGATCGCTGGAGAAGATGACCCGCGACGAGGCCAAGGCCATGGCCGAGCGGCTAGGCGCCAAGGTGGCTGGCTCGGTGTCGAAGAAGACCGACTATGTCGTGGCCGGGGCGGATGCCGGCTCCAAGCTCACCAAAGCCCGCGATCTGGGCGTCGCGGTGCTCACCGAGGACGAATGGCTGGCGCTGGCACAGGGCTGAGGCGGACCGGCTGGGGAAGGGCCTTGCCGCCGGGCGGTTTTGTAAGACTGCGCGCCCGACGCGGGGCCCAGGGCCAGTTCGGGCACGCCAGGCCCGCGCAGACATGAAAAGGGCCGCCGCGGGGGAGATGCGACGGCCCTTTTTTTAATCCGGGCTGGTCAGACCCGGTCGGCGAATACTGTCGGCGGCTTGGTCAGAGCCGGCCGGTCAGCATCATGATGACGAGCACGACAAGCAAAATCGTCACGATGCCGCTCGGGCCGTAGCCCCAGCTGCGACTGTAACCCCAGTTCGGCAAGGCGCCGATGAGGATAAGAATAAGAATCACAAGAAGAATAGTGGTCATCCGGCGTCTCCGTCTGCCCCGATACATTGGTCGGGATGGTAACGCGACGCCGGAATAATCGTTCCGTCGGTGCGTATATTAACACCGATGGGGCCGTCGGCTCAGCCGGCGAGCGGGGCGGTTGCCGCCTCCAGCCAGGCGCGGGTCGGGCCGTCGACCAGCGGGCCGATCTCGGCCCGCACCCGCGCGTGATAGGCGTCGAGCCAGGAGATCTCGTCGGGGGTGAGCAGGGCGAGGTCGATGACGCGGCGGTCGAACGGGGCCAGCGTCAGTGTCTCGAATCCCAGCAGGGGCTTCTCCGCGCCCTCGATCGCCGGGGGCTCGGCGACGATCAGGAGGTTCTCCAGCCGGATGCCGAACGCGCCGGTCTTGTAGTAGCCGGGCTCGTTGGAGAGCACCATGCCGCGCGCCAGCGGCACCGTGCCGAGCTTGGAAATCCGCGCCGGACCCTCATGGACCGAGAGATAGGCGCCCACGCCATGGCCGGTGCCGTGGTCGAAGTCGAGGCCGGCCGCCCACAGAAACTGCCGGGCGAGGGGGTCGAGTTGCGCCCCGGACGTGCCGGCGGGAAACACGGCGCGGGCAATGGCGATGTGGCCCTTCAGCACGCGGGTGAAGCGGTCGCGCATTTCCGCGCTGGGCTCGCCAACGATGAGGGTGCGGGTGACGTCGGTGGTGCCGTCCTCATACTGGGCGCCGGAATCGATGAGGAACAGTTCGCCGGCACGGATCGGGCGGTTGGTGGCCTCGCTGACGCGGTAGTGCACGATCGCGCCATTGGGGCCGGCCCCGGCGATGGTGGGGAAGGACACGTCCTTGAGCGCCCCGGTGTCGCGGCGGAAGGTTTCCAGCGCCGCCACCGCGTCGATCTCGGTGAGGCCGCCCTTGTAAGCCTCGGCATCGAACCAGGCGAGAAAGCGGGCGAGCGCGGCGCCGTCGCGCAGATGCGCCGCGCGCATGCCCGACAGTTCGGCCTCGTTCTTCGCCGCCTGCATCAGCGCGATCGGGCTGGGGCCGTTCGAAACCTTGCCGCCGGCGGCCTCGATGCGCGCGGCGAACAGCGCCGGGGCGGTCGCCTGATCGAGCCGCACCACGGCCCCGCCGGACGCCGCCAGATCGATGGCGCGGTCGAGAAGCACCGGTTCGAGGATCTCGGCATGATGGGCGAGGGCGTGGCGCGTGGCATTGGACAGCTTGCACCCGTCGATGAACAGGCTCGCCTGCCCCTCGCGCGGAATGATGGCCCAGGACAGCGGCAATGGCGTGAAGGCGACGTCGCTGCCGCGGATGTTGAAGGTCCAGGCCACCGCGTGGGGGTCGGAGAGCACGAGCGCGTCGAGCCTCTGCTCGGCCAGCGCGGCACGGATGCGGGCGAGCTTGTCCTCGGTGCTCTCGCCGGCGAGGGCGGGATCGCGCAGCTCGACCGGGCCGGTGGGAACGGGCGGGCGATCCTCCCACACGGCGTCGATCGGGTTGCTGTCGACCGCCACCAGCACGGCGTCAACCGCCGTGGCCGCCTTCTGCAGCTTCGAAAGCCCGCTCGCCGTCACCAGCCAGGGATCGTAGCCGAAGCGCGCGCCGGCCGGCAGGTGCGTCTCCAGCCAGCGCTCCGGGCTGGTTTCGGCGAGGGGAACCACGTCGAAGGACTGGGTGTCGACCTGGTTCGCGGCCTGCAGCGTATAGCGCCCGTCGACGACGATGGCCGCCTCCTCGCGCAGCACCAGCGCCACGCCGGCCGAGCCGGTGAAACCGGTGAGCCAGGCCAGGCGCTCGTCGCAGGGCGGGACATATTCGTTCTGGTGCGCGTCGGCGCGCGGAACGATGAGGCCGTCCAGCCCGCGCCGCTCCAGTTCCGCGCGCAGCAGCTTGAGCCGGGCGGTGCCGAGCGAGGGGGCGGCCGAATCGGCGAAGGTCTGGAACCGGGCTTCAAACATGCATGTAGGTCCGTTTCGGCGTCAGGAACGCGCGGCGATGCCACGACCGGCATCGATGAGCGATTTGGCGCCGAATGCGATGAACATCAACCCCACCACTCGGGTAATGGCGGTGCCGTGGCGCAGGAAGAAGCGCCGTACCGGGGACAGCCCCGCCGCCCAGACGAGCAGGATGTCCGCCAGGATGAAGCCGGCCAGCGCCGACGCCAGAAGCTGCGGCGCCGCCTGCCATGACAGGCCGCTGGCGTAATGCGCGGTCAGCGCGGTGAACATGGCGACGGAGACCGGGTAGGCCTTCGGGTTGGTCAGCCCGAACATGATGCCGGTCATCAGCGGCCGGCTGGCACCGACCGGCGGCAGTGCGTCGCCGCGCGACATCACCGCCTTGACTCCCAGCCAGCACAGATAAAGCCCGCAGGCGATGCCCAGCAGGTCGAACAAAAGCGGACCCAGCTGATTGACGCCGATGATGGCGGCGAAGGCCAGGGCGGTCCAGAACACGTCGCCCACCAGATGCCCGCCAACGAATCGGGCACCGGCACCGCGCCCGCGCGTGGCCGCGAGCGAGAACAGCGCGAGGAAGGCCGGCCCGGGGGCCAGCACGTAAAGAGCGCCCGCGAGGGCGGTCATAAGATAGAGACCATGGGACATTGGAGGGTGACCGGCCGGGCTGACTGTGCGATGAGATCAGCATCGGGTTCAACGGACATGCCGTCAATCACCCTGACGCGTGGGAGACACCGTGATCGCGACACTACGCCTGCTCCTGTTGGTGGGAGTGTGGATTCTGATCGGGGCCGGCGTGCCGCTGCTGCCGGCGCTCGCGCAGCCGGCCGGGTCCGCGCCGGCGACGGCTGGCAAGCTGCGGGTCGGCACCTTTCCCGACAACAAGCCGTGGGAATTCCATGACCAGGCCGGCACGCTCGTCGGCTTCGAGGTGGACATGATCAAGGCTGCCGCCGACCGGATGGGGCGGTCGGTCGAATTCGTGCCGATGGCGTTCCGCGACCTGTTTCCCGCTCTCGAGGACGGCCAGATCGATGTCGCGATGTGCTCGATCTCGCTGACGCCGGAGAGGGAAAAGCGGTTCGATACCACCCAGACCTATTACGACACGTCCCAGGGCATGGTCGTGCTCACGTCCTCCCATATCCGCACGCTGGCGGATCTCATCGGCAGGACGGTGAGCGCGGAGGCCGGATCGACGAATGAGAAATGGCTGGTCACCCATAGCGCGCGCTACGGCTTCAGCCAGATCGTGCCCGCCCGAGGGCTCGATCAGGCGGTGCAGTGGCTCCATGAGGGCAAGATCGACGCCTATTTCGGCGACATGCCGGCGCTGATGTACCGGCTGCTCGATGCGCCCGAGCTCGCGGTGGTGCAGCGCCAGTCCACCTATGAGCGCTATACCCTGACGCTCCCGCGAGGCTCGCCGCTCACCGAACCGCTCGATGCCGCGCTGTCGCAGATCAAGCAGGACGGCACGCTTTCCGCCATTCACAAGCGCTGGTTCGGCGCCATGCCGGCGCCCGGATCGGCGGTAAACACGGTGCGCGAGCGGGCGGGGCGGGGCAATTAACCCTCCGCCCTCGCCAAACGGGCATGCCGGTGCCATTTTGTTCGCTTAAGAATCACGTGCATGACAGCGAGCGGGCCCTTGGCCAATCCACGCAACGAGCCGCGTGACCCTTCGGGCGGCGACGACTTCGACATTCCTTTCGACCTGCCGTCCGAGACCTCCGCGCCTCGGCCGCGTGCGGGCGGCATTGCCGCGCGCGCCGCCGCGCTGGCCAATCCCGGTGGCCCGGCTGCCGCCGGTGGGGTTTATCTCGACGGGCTGAACCCCGAGCAGCGCGCGGCGGTGGAAGCGACCGAAGGCCCGGTGCTGGTGCTTGCCGGCGCGGGCACCGGCAAGACCCGCGTGCTGACCACGCGCATCGCCCATATCCTCTCGCTGGGACGGGCCTGGCCCTCGCAGATCCTCGCCGTGACCTTTACCAACAAGGCCGCGCGCGAGATGAAGGAGCGCATCGGCGCGATGGTGGGCGAGCAGGTGGAGGGGATGCCGTGGCTCGGCACCTTCCATTCCATCGGCGTGCGCATGCTGCGCAAGCATGCCGAGCTGGTGGGGCTGAGAAGCGGCTTCACCATTCTCGACACCGACGACCAGATCCGGCTGCTGAAGCAGCTGCTGCAGGCCGAGGGAATCGACGAGAAGCGCTGGCCCGCGCGCCTGCTGGCCAACACCATCGACGGCTGGAAAAACCGCGGGCTTTCGCCCTCGCAGGTGCCGGCGGGCGAGGGCGCATCCTTCGCCAATGGACGCGGCCAGAAGCTCTACACCGACTATCAGGCGCGGCTGAAGGCGCTCAACGCGGTCGATTTCGGCGATCTGCTGCTGGAGAGCATCCGGCTGCTGCGGGAGAACGCGGACGTACTGGCCGACTATCACCGGCGCTTCCGTTACATCCTCGTCGACGAGTATCAGGACACCAACGTCGCCCAGTATCTGTGGCTGCGCCTGCTGGCGCAGGGCTCGCACAATGTGTGCTGCGTGGGTGATGACGACCAGTCGATCTATGGCTGGCGCGGCGCGGAGGTGGACAACATCCTGCGCTTCGAGAGCGATTTTCCCGGCGCCACGGTGGTGCGGCTGGAGCGCAACTACCGCTCCACCGGCCATATCCTCGGCGCCGCCGCGCACCTGATCGCCCATAATGAGGGCCGGCTCGGCAAGACGCTGTTCTCCGAGGGCGAGACCGGCGAAAAGGTCACGGTGACGGGCGCCTGGGACAGCCAGGAGGAAGCCCGGGCCATCGGCGAGGAAATCGAGCAGATCCAGCGCCAGGGCAGCACGCTGTCGCAAATGGCGATTCTGGTGCGGGCCTCGTTCCAGATGCGCGAGTTCGAGGAACGCTTCGTCACGCTCGGCCTCAATTACCGGGTCGTGGGCGGGCCGCGCTTCTATGAGCGGGCGGAAATCCGCGATGCGTTGGCCTATCTGCGGGTGATCGCGTCCCCCACCGATGACCTCGCCTTCGAGCGGATCGTCAACGTGCCCAAGCGCGGGCTCGGCGACGCGGCGCTGCGCCAGATCCACGACCATGCCCGCGCGGCCGGCGTGCCGCTGGTGGAGGCCGCGCGCCAGCTTGTCGGCTCTGAAGCGCTGAAGCCCAAGGTGCGGCTTACGCTCCGCGATCTCGTGGGCTCGTTCGACCGCTGGCGCGGGCAGATGACGTCCATGCCCCAGCACGAGCTGGCCGAGATCGTGCTGGACGAGAGCGGCTACACCGAGATGTGGCAGAAGGACCGTTCGGCGGAGGCCACCGGCCGGCTGGACAACCTGAAGGAGCTGGTGCGCGCCATGGAGCCGTTCGAGAACCTGATCGGGTTCCTCGAACACATCTCGCTGGTGATGGACACCGAGGGCGCCGCCGGCCAGGATGCCGTCAACATCATGACGCTGCATTCGGCCAAGGGGCTGGAGTTCGAAACCGTGTTCCTGCCCGGATGGGAGGAGGGCGTGTTCCCCAACCAGCGCGCGCTCGACGAGCAGGGACGCGCCGGGCTGGAGGAGGAGCGCCGTCTCGCCTATGTCGGCATCACCCGCGCGCGGCGCCGGGCCAAGGTGTTTTTCGCCTCCAACCGGCGCATCCACGGGCTGTGGCAGTCCAGCGTGCCAAGCCGCTTCCTCGACGAATTGTCGGAGAGCGACGTCGAGGTAACGGAATCGCGCGGCGGTTCCGGCTGGGGCGGGGGCCAGAGCGGGCGCTATGGCTATGGCCCGAGCCGCTTCGACGAGGCGCAGACCTTCGGCTCCTCCTATTCCACGCCCGGCTGGCAGCGCGCGCAGAACGCCGCGCGCGCGGACGAGCGCGGGTCGGGTCCTTCCGGGGGCGGCTATTCGGGAGGGGGGCGTGCCGGTGGCGCGGGCTCCGGCTTTTCCGACAGCCGGCCCTCGCGTTATGCGGCAACGGCCGCGGCGCGCGGCCGCGTGATCGAGGGCGAACTGGTCGCCCGCTCCAGCGGATCGGCCTCCAGCTTCAAGCGCGGCGACCGGGTGTTCCACCAGAAGTTCGGCTATGGCGACGTGACCGGGGTGGAGGGCAACAAGCTCACCGTCCAGTTCGACAAGGCCGGCGAAAAGAAGCTGGTGGACAGCTTCGTCGCGGCGGTGTGAGGCGCGCGCCGCAGCGAGCGCTGGCGTTCCGTCGCCACCTCGCTTAAGCAGCGCGCGTTTCCCACGCGTAGCGAGGACCGTCATGCTCGAAGGACTGCCGCCCAATGGCGCGACCCATGTGATGCGGGTCGATGCCCCCGAGCGCGAGGCCCGCTCCATCGCCGACATCATCGCCGAGAGCTTCGATCCGGCGGAAGTCGCGACCTCGGCCTTCGAGATCGCCGTGACGGCGGAGGATTCGCCCTGGGCCGTGGAGGCCTATTTCGGCGAGGAACCGGACGAGGACGCGATCCGTGAACTGGTGGCGCTGGTCTCGCCCGACCACGCGGCGGCGGCGGTGTTTTCCACCCTCGACAAGAAGGACTGGGTGAGCGCATCGCTGGAAGGGCTGGCCCCGGTCGCCGTGGGACGTTTCGTCGTCCACGGGTTCCATGATCGCGGGATTGTCGGGCCGCACCAGATCGGCATCGAGATCGAGGCCGCGCTGGCCTTCGGCACCGGCCATCACGGCACCACCAAGGGCTGCCTCGCGGCCATCGCGGCGTATGGCAAGAAGCGCCGCCCGGCGCGAACGCTCGATGTCGGCACCGGAACCGGCGTGCTGGCGATCGCGGCGGGGCGGCTGTTTCACACCCCCACGGTGGCGAGCGATATCGATGAGGTCGCGGTAACCACCGCGCGGGCCAATGCGCGGGCCAACAAGGCGGCGCCGGAAATTCGTTTCCTGCACGCGCCGGGGCTGGACGCGGGCGCGTTCGGCGACATGGGGCCCTACGACCTGATCGTCGCCAACATCCTGCTGGCGCCGCTCAAGCGCATCGCCAAGCCGCTCGCGCGCCTGCTGGCGCCGGGGGGAACGGTGGTTCTTTCAGGGCTGCTGCCCTCGCACGCGAACGCGGCACTCGCCGCCTATCGCGCACAGGGTCTTCGTCTGGTCCGGCGCCGCACCATCGAAGGGTGGACGACGCTGGAGCTCAGCAGGAACGCAGACCGCCCGCGCCGTTGAGCGCGGACGGACGGTGGCCAACGGGCCGGTAAGGGGCGGCGGATGAGCTGCGGCGGATCGGCCGCAGCCGGGATCAGCCGTTCCGCTCGATACCGCGCAACGCGGCCGCCATGGGCGTGGCGTAGCGGGCCATTTCGGCCTCGACATGCCGGGTCTGGGCATCGATGACGCGCTGCATGAAGCGGGCGAAGACGCCGGGCTTGCGTGCGGCGGCGGAAGAAGCGGAAGCCAGCGTCGTCCGGGACGGGGCGGCGATGGCGAAAGAAGCGTGCGCCATGAGGTGTCTCCTTCGTGGAGCGGAAGTTTATGCTCCGGAAGATAGACGTTTTGCGCCGCACAAGAAGATGCACGTTCTCATGGCTGGCCTGCAAAATGTGCACTGCACCATAAGCGTTGCAGGCCTGCGTCCGCGACATGGCCCCGCGCCCGAGGCCTGGGGCCGCATCCGCGATGCGAAGCCGCGCCCGTGACGGGCTTCCCCGCTCACGGACCAATCCCGCCATGCCACAACCTGTTTCAGGACAGCCGGATTGGCATATCGATCGGGCGGCCGAGACCTTCGGGCATCGGCAGGGCGCCATGGGCCGCCTTCATCATGGCGAGCCGCTCCAGCATTTCGTCCGGGAAGGCGGAAACACGCCGGCTGCTCGGTTCCATGTGCTGGGCGACCTGTTCGCAGGTGGCGGCGGTCCATCCCTCGCGGGCGTGGTGCAGCTCCTGAAACAGGTGCATGCGTTTCTCGTCGTAGTTGATGAGGCGGAGCGTGACCCGTACCTCCTGGCCGGCGCGAAGATCGCGCAGGAACCGCAGGTGGGACTCCGCGGTAAAGAACGCGGCGCCACTGGGGTCGATAGGATGCGGGCCGAGGCCGACAAGGAACACCGCCTCGTCGACCGCGCGATCGAAGAGCATGCTATAATAAGCAGGCTGGAGCCGCCCGTTGTAATCTACCCAGCTCGGCTCGACCCTCATGACAGACGAGACGAACGGGGCAAAAAACACGGGTTCGAAGTCGATCCCGTCCAACATGACATCATCCCGACGGCTATACGCGTTTACTGCGCTGCCTTATTGAGAAGCATTGTGCCGACTTTCCGTGCAACCGTCACCTGTTTTCGTGGTGATTGATTGACGGAAATACAGCGACAGCGGGGTTTTGCGGCGGCACCGGCCCGGCTCCGCGTGGCGAACGGCTCGCGGACCGGAACGATAAGGTATATGCCAGCCCCGCGCCTGCGGAGGGCGGCGCGGACAGAGGCGGGAGAAGGGCATGGTGGACCTGGTTGACGAGCGCGTGCGGGACGGCGTGGCGCAGGAGGCTGTGCAGGCGGTTATCGCCAAGCTTTCCAGCCACTTCGGCAATCGGCTGTCGGTGGGGCAGGCGGTCCGCGAACAGCACGCCAACACCATCACCTGGCTCGCCAACGAGGCGCCGGATGCGGTGGTGTTCGTTGAAAGCACCGAGGAAGTTCAATTTATCGTGCGTGCCTGCGCACAGCACGACGTGCCGGTCATCGCCTTCGGCAGCGGCTCCTCGCTTGAAGGCCAGATCAACGCGCCCCGAGGCGGCATCTCCATTGATCTGTCGCGCATGAACCGGGTGCTGTCGGTCCATCCCGAGGATCTCGACTGCGTGGTGGAGCCCGGCGTCACCCGCAAGCAGCTGAACGAGCATCTGCGCGATGCCGGCCTGTTCTTTCCCATCGATCCGGGCGCGGATGCCTCGCTCGGCGGCATGGCCTCGACCCGCGCCTCCGGCACCAATGCGGTGCGCTACGGCACGATGAAGGACAATGTCATCGCGCTCACCGTCGTGCTGGCCAATGGCGAGGTGATCACCACCTCGCGCCGGGCGCGCAAATCGGCGGCGGGCTATGACCTCACCCGCCTGTTCGTCGGCGCGGAGGGCACGCTCGGCATCATCACCAACCTGACGCTGAAGCTTTCCGGCCTGCCCGAGGCGGTGTCCGCCGGCGTGTGCGCCTTCCCGACCATCCGGGACGCCTGCGACGCGGTGATCCTGACCATCCAGTCCGGCCTGCCGATCGCGCGCATCGAGCTGCTGGACGAAGTGCAGGTGAGGGCGTGCAACGCCTATTCCAAGCTCGACCTTGCCGAGCAGCCGACGCTGTTCGTGGAATTCCACGGTACAGAGGCCAGCGTGCACGAGCAGGCCGAGCGCTTCGGCGAGATCGCCGCTGAATTCGGCGCCGGCGCGTTCACCTGGGAAACGCGGCCCGAGGACCGCACCCGGCTGTGGCAGGCACGCCATGACGCCTACTGGGCCTGCCTGCCGCTGAAGCCGGGCGCCAAGGCGCTGGCCACCGATGTGTGCGTGCCGCTCTCGCGCCTTGCCGACTGTGTCGACGAGACCAAGCGCGACATCGAGGAAATGGGCATGATCGCGCCGATCGTCGGCCATGTCGGCGACGGCAATTTCCACACCGTCACGCTCGTCGACATGGACGACCCGCACGATGTCGCCAAGGCCAAGGACTTCATCGGCCGCATGGTGAAGCGTGCTCTTGCCATGGGTGGCACCGCCACCGGTGAGCATGGCGTGGGGCAGGGCAAGCGCAAATACATGGAAGCCGAGCACGGCGCGGCCACGATCGACGCCATGCGCGCGGTGAAGGCGGCGCTCGATCCGCGCAACATCATGAACCCGGGAAAGATCCTGCCCTGAGCCGGGCTTTCGCAGGCGTGCCCGCACCCGGCGGGCGCGCGGATTTCACGCTTTGCGCGAAGGCGTGGAGAATGCGAAAAATATCAATAATCCAGCGCTATGACTGGCGGCGGATCGCGCCTGCCACCGGAATGGCGCGCTGAGACCGGCCCAGTCCGGAGGAGATGCGTGCAGAATCTGCTCCTCACCATTGCAGGCGCCATCATTCTGGCGGTGGCAGCGGCCTTCGCGGCGCCGCTTGTCATCGACTGGACGCAGTGGCGCTCGACCTTCGAGGCTCAGGCAACGCGGATTGTCGGGGCGCCCGTGGTCATTGGCGGGGCGATCGAGGCGCACATCCTTCCCGCCCCCCGGATTACGCTGCATGACGTGACCATCGGCGTCGACGGCGTCGGCACCGGCCTACGTGCCGGCGCGTTGAGCGGACGGTTCTCGCTGGGCGCCCTGATGCGGGGCGACCTGGTCGCCGAGCAGGTCGATCTGATCCGCCCGAAGCTCACCCTGATGCTCGACGACGCGGGTCGGGTGATCATGCCGACAGGCGCGGGCCAGCCGAAGAACATCAGTATCGCCGCGCTCGGCATTGCGGACGGGACGCTGGAACTGCGGGACCGCGCCAGCGGGCGGGCGATCACGCTCGATCACATCGACCTCGCCGGCGATCTGGCCGGGCTCGCCGGGCCGCTGCGGCTCGAAGGCCAGATGGCGAGCGGCGGGGTGGCGCGCAAGGTCCGGCTGTCGCTCGCCGAGCAGCCCGGCACGGGCACTGGCGCAGCGCGGCTACGCCTGTCGGTGGAAGAGATCGGCAATCCTCTGGTTGTCGACGCCGACGGCGTGTTCAGCCTTGCCGGGGGCAAGCCTGTCTTCGAGGGCCGGGCGTCGCTGACGCATGGCGGCGGGTCGCAGGCGCCGGCGCTGCGCGGCGCTGACGACAAGACAGCGGACAGCGGCGCGCGCAGTCTGCTCGGCGGCTGGAGCCTCGCTGGCCGCGTGAAGGTGACCGCCCAGTCGGTCGATGCCGACGATCTCAGCCTCTCGCTCGGGCTGTCGAACCATGCGGTCGAGCTTTCCGGTAACGCGCACTATGTGGCGTCCGGGCAAACGGATTCATCTGCGGGGGCCACCGGTTCGCGGCTCCAGCTCGCCCTGGCCGCGCGGCAGATCGACCTGAATGCCGCGACCGGCAACGCCCCGCCGCTCGCCGCGCTGGACGGCTTCGCCCGCACCGTGGCGCCGCTCGCCCGTCTCGCCGATGCCGGCTCGCTCGATCTTTCCAGCGACACGGTGCTGATCGGCAACGCGGCGATGCGCGAGGTGCGCGCGGGGCTCGACTGGACGCCGGCCGGCTGGCGTGCGCGCACCATGGAGGCGCGGCTGCCGGGCCGGGCGAGCGTGAAGCTCTCTGGCCGCCTGCCACAGGCGGGCAAAGCGGGCGCCCCGGCAGTGGGCACCCCGGCGGGCGATGTCGACCCGGCGGTGTTCGCCGGCTCCGTCGTGCTGATCGCCGAGGACCTGCCCGCCTTTGCCGGCTGGGCGGCGCCCGACGCGACCGCTCTGCTCGCCGGGCTCCCGCCGGGCGCCGCGCGGCTGGAGGCCGACATAGCGCTTGGCGGCGACCGCATCGCGCTCGACCGCATCAATGCCAGCATGGGAACCGTGCGGCTGTCGGGCACCGGCGCCTATGCCTTTCCCGGTGCGCAGGGGCGTGGGCGCCTCGACGCCGCGCTGGCGACGGAGCAACTCGACCTCGATCCGCTGCTTCCCCCGTTGCGGCGGCTATTGGGATTTGGCGGCGAGCGTTTCGACCTTGCGCTCAGCTTCAGCGGCAAGGCGGTCCGACTGGCCGGCGTCACGGCGGCCGGAGCGGACATCGCGCTGCGCAGCGACGCCGACGGGATCAGCATCGAACGGCTGTCGGTCGCCGATCTCGCCGGGCTGAACCTCACGGGCTCGGGACGGCTCGCCGCGCCCGGCGCGGCCACGGCCGACACTGACGGACGTTTCAAGGCGCATCTGTCGGGCACCCGCGCCGACGGCTTGCCCGCTTTGGCGCAGGCGCTCGGCGTGGCTCCGGTGTCTTCCTTCGCAACCACGATGGGCCCGCTGCTGGCGCCACTCGATGTGGACTTCACCGTCGATTCCCGCGCCGGGCGCACGACGCTGGCGGCCTCGGGCCGTCTTGGCGGGCTGGAGGGCGATGCCAGTGCCGCCTTCGGCGCCGACCGGCCGCTCGATGCGCGGCTGGCGTTGGATGTCGCCGATGGCAGCGCCGTGCTCGGGCGTCTGGGGGTGCCGAGCCTGCGGGCGAACCTCGGCGCGGCGCGGCTCGACGCCACGCTGGGCGCTTCTTTCGAGGGACGGCTCGCCTTCGCCGGCGCCAGCCTTGCGGGTACGGGCACGCTGGAATGGGGCGCCGACGGGCGGCTGGTGCCCGATCTCGCGCTCAAGCTGAACGGGGCCGATCTCGCGGGCCTGTTCGCGGCGTTTGACGGCCATGCCGGCGGCGCGCTGCCGATGGCGATGACCGGCACGCTGGCGCGCCAGGACGCGAGCTGGCGCGTGGACCGGCTCGCCGGCACGGTGGGCGGGCAGAGGCTTGAGGGTCGCGTGTCCTACACGCCCGGCCTGCCGCAGCCCTATGATGCCGCGCTGTCCATGGAACGCTTCAGCCTTCCTGCGGCACTGGCACTGGTGACCGGCCGCCCGGCGGACGAGGCGCGCGGTGCCGGGCCGTGGCCGGACGGGCGCTTCGGGCCGGCGCTGCTGGCCGACCTTCCCGCTACGCTCGCGCTCGATGTCGGTACCTTCGATCTGCCCGGCGGGCTCAGCCTCGATTCCGCGCGTGTGAAGGCGCGGCTGGGCGAGGGCGGCGTGGCGGTCGAGGACATCAGCGGCCGGCTGGCCGGCGGCCAGCTTGCCGGCCGCTTCACGCTGCGACGTCGCGGCGAGGTGGCGCAGCTCGACGGGCGGGTGTCGCTGACCGATGCGGACGGCGTGCGCCTGCTTCAGGCCGCGGGCGTTGCCCAGCCGGATGTGCGCGGCCGGCTGACGGTGTCGCTCGACGCGACGGGAAGCGGGCGCTCGCCGCGCGCGCTTGCCGCCTCCCTTCAGGGGCAGGGCAGCGTGGTGGTGGATGGGCTTGAGATCGCCTACACCGACCCGCGGGCGCTGCAATATGTGATGCTCGCCACCGAGACCGGCATGCCCCCGGACCAGGCGCGCATGGTGCAGCTGCTCAATGAGGGACTGTCGCGCGGGCCGCTGCGTTTCAACCGGGTCGAGAGCGCGCTGAGCCTGGTGAACGGGGCCGCGCGGAGCGCCACGGCCCGGCTGGCGCTCGGCGACCAGCGCTTTGCGCTGACCGCGAGCTTCGACATCGCGGCTTTCAGCTTCGAAACCACGCTGGAGATCGAGGAAGCCGCGTCCGACAGCGCCGCCGCCGCGCCCGCCGCCGGCGTGCAGTGGCGCGGGCCGATCACCGCGCCGGAGCGACGCTTCGACATCACCGGCCTGAGCGCGGCGATCAACCTTCGCGTGCTGGAGCGCGAGCGCAAGCGGCTGGAAGCCGAGTATGGCCGCACCCCGTTGACCGATGCCGGCCGCTCGACGGACGCCGCCACATCCGACGCGCCCCGATCTGATGCGCCCATACCCGAGGCGCCCACGCCTGCCGCGTCCGCCCCGCAACAGACGCCGGCCCGGCCGGCGCCCGCGACCCGGCCGGCTCAGCCCGCCCCGAGGAGCGCGCCCGCCCGCCCGGCGCCGGCGCCGCAGACCTCGGCGCCGCAGACGCCTCCGTTCGCCATGCCGCAATATCCCCAGCCCGGAAGTGCCGCACCGCCGCTGCCGCCGCCGGTGGACATTCCGCCCGATCCGCTGCGCAGCACCATCATGATGCCCCCGCTGGCGCCCTGAGCGGGCGAGGGGTCAGTGGACGAATTCGGCGGACGTATAGCCCTGGAGATAGAGCAGCGCGGTGAGGTCGCCATGGTCGATCCGCACCTGCGCGCTCTCGGCCACCGCCGGCTTGGCGTGGTAGGCGACGCCCAGCCCCGCTTCCCCGATCATGGCAAGATCATTGGCGCCGTCGCCCACCGCCAGCGTGTCCTCGGGCGCGAGGCGCAGGGCCTCGCGCATTTCCAGGAGTGCGGCGAGCTTGGCCTCGCGGCCGAGGATCGGCTCCTCGACAAGACCGGCGAAGCTGTCGCCATCCGCCAGCAGAATATTGGCGCGATGGGCGTCGAAGCCGATCAGCTCGGCGACGCGGGAGGTGAACAGGGTGAAGCCGCCCGAAACCAGCAGCGTATGCGCCCCGCTGGCGCGCATGGTGCGCACCAGTTCGGTGCCGCCCGGCGTGAGGCGGATGCGCTCGGCGATGACGGTGTCGACGACGGCGAGCGGCAGCCCCTTGAGCAGCGCGACCCGCTCGCGCAGCGCCGGCTCGAACGCGATCTCCCCGCGCATCGCCCGCTCGGTGATGGCGGCGACATGGGCCTTCATGCCGGCATAGTCGGCAAGCTCGTCGATGCACTCCTGCCCGATCATGGTGGAGTCCATGTCGGCGAGGAACAGCCTCTTGCGCCGCCCCTGAGCCGGCAGCACGGCGACATCGACCGGCGCCGTGGCGAGGGCGTCGCGCAGGGCACGGGAGTCGGCCGGGCCGGGCAGCGCGATCTCCGCGGCGATGCCGGGCGCGAGGATACGTGCCTCGCCGGCGCCGGGCAGGTGCTGGCGGGTCTTTGCGAGCAGCGCGTCGTCGACGGCGGGCGCGGCCGGGCTGGAGATCAGCACGGCGACATGGGTGGGGGCGTTGGTGAGGTCGGAAACGGTCATGGCGTACTGGAATGCGATCGCGCAAGGCTTGCCGACGGGCCGGCGGCGGGCAAGAAACAACGAGGCGCCGCAGAGCGCCGGAAGGAAGCGGAAGACGTCATGACCGAGCCGCCACATGAGTGAGGCCGCCATTCGCCCGCGCGCGGTGCTTATCGCAGGGCCGACCGCGAGCGGCAAGTCGGCGCTGGCGCTGGCGCTGGCCGAGCGCACCGGCGGCGTGGTGATCAATGCCGATTCGATGCAGGTCTATCGCGACCTGCGCATTCTCTCCGCCCGCCCCAGCCGGGAGGAGGAGGCACGCGCGCCCCATCGCCTCTATGGCCATGTCGACGGGGCGCAGGACTATTCCGTCGCCCACTGGCTGGAAGAGGCACGCGCGGAGCTTTCGCTCGCCTGGGAGGCCGGGCGGCTGCCGATCCTCGTCGGCGGCACCGGGCTTTACTTCAAGGCGCTGACCGAAGGGTTGTCGCCGATGCCCGCGATTCCCCCGGAGGTGCGCGAGCGGGTGCGCGCGCTCAGTGAGGACGCGCCGGCGCTGCATGCGCGGCTGGCGGGGCTCGACCCGCTGACGGCGGCGCGGCTGCGCCCTTCCGACACGCAAAGGCTGATGCGCGCGCTCGAAGTGTTCGAGGCGACCGGCCGGCCGCTGGCCGAATGGCAGCGGACCCGCGGCACGCCGGGGCCGCTGGCGGGCGGGCCGTCAGCGGGAGAGGACGATATCGTGCGGCTGTTTCTGGCCGCCGATCGCACGCAGCTGCGCGCGCGCATCGCCGCGCGGTTTCACGCCATGATCGAGGCCGGGGCCCTGGACGAGGTGCGTGCCCTCGACGCGCGCCATCTCCCCGCCGACCGCACCATCCTGAAGGCCCATGGCGTGCCCTGGCTGCGGCGCCATCTCGGCGGCGAGATCGGCCTTGATGCCGCGATCGAGGGCGGTGTCCTCGATACGCGCCGCTATGCCAAGCGTCAGGACACCTGGTTCCGTCACCAGCTCACCGGATGGACCGCGATGCCCCCCGCCGAGGCGGAGGCATGGCTGGAGGCGCGGACGGTCTAGCGGGTTCTCAGCCGAGGCGGGTTCCGGTTGGCGCGAAAGTACGCGTCGACGCAGATAGCCGGCGCAGTTCTGGCGCACAGCAACTCACCGAACGTGCCCTAGGCGCGTGCCGCGCGGCGCTGGGGAAGCGGGCGCAGCCGGAGTGCGAGGCTGCTCGCCAGCGCCAGGGCGAGACCGAGACCGGCCACCCACCACGCCGGGCGGATCGAATAGGTGAAGTCGAGATTGGCCTGGAGCACGCGGACCGGATCGACCCCTGTCGCGGCGAGATACCAGCCCGCTTCCAGCAGCGCCGTCGCCAGCCCCGCGAGGACCGCCAGCGCCGCGAGATTGAGGAATCCGGTGCCGCGCCCGAAGCGCTGCATCACCCGCCACCCCATCAGCCAGACGAAGAAGCCGGCGATGAGGGTGGGTTCGGTCACGTCGAGCTTCTGCTGCATGAAGAAGTGCAGGATGCCCAGCGCGACGATGGGGTAGACGAGGGCGTGCAGATGCCCCCAGCGCTCCGCGCCCAGCCGCCGGATCGCCCCCTCCCACGAGGTCGCGGAGAGCACGGCAAGGCCGACGAGGGCGACAAATCCGATGGTGAGATAGATGCGCAGCGCGATCTCGCGCGCCGCCATGGACAGGCTGCCAATATCGACGAGGTAGAAGGCGAAGTGCACGCCGACATAGAACGCCGCGCCAAGGCCCAGCGTGCGGCGGGCCGCCAGCAGCTTTGGCCAGTTGAACAGGCGCCGGGCCGGGGTCACCGCCAGGCTGACAAGCAGCAGGCGGATCGCCCAGTCACCGATGAAACGGATCACCTCCACCAGCGGGCGCGCGCCCAGCGCCGGCCCCGGACCGCCGAGGCCGGGGGCGCCGATTCCCGACCCCCCCAGTCCCGGAGCGCCCGTACCGAACGGGTTCGGCGCGGCGAAGCCGCCGCTGAGGGCGCGGCTGACGAGAAGGACGAGGGGAATGAGCACGATCAGCAGCGCGCCGATCTTCTCCGGGCTGAGGCGGCCATTGCGTTCGCGCAGGAAGGAATTGGGCGAGGCGGCGGGCAGCGTTTTACGTGGAGGCATGGGCGCGTGCGGGGCTCGGCGTGGCGGAAGGGGCGGGACGCGACGTTTAGCTGTCCCCGACCATACGCATCCGCCCCGCGCATTATTTCAAGGACGCACCGCACGTTCCCGTGAGCCGCTCTCCGCCTTCACGAGCGCACGGACAATGGCCCGTGCCCTCACGCTTCGGGGAAGATACGGGTGACGTGGCCCATCTTGCGGCCGGGACGGGCCTCGGCCTTGCCATACAGATGCAGATGCGCGCCGGGCTCCGATAGCACGGCGTGCCAGCTCTCGGCCTCGTCGCCGATCAGGTTGGTCATCTCCACCCGGCCCAGCCGCTCGACGGCGCCGAGCGGCCAGCCGGCGATGGCGCGCACATGCTGCTCGAACTGGCTGGTGCGGGCGCCGTCCAGCGTCCAGTGGCCGGAATTGTGCACGCGCGGGGCGATCTCGTTGGCGACCACACTCTGCGTGCCGTCCACCACCACGAGAAACATCTCCACCGCGAATACCCCGACATAGCCCAGCGCCTCGCCGATGCGCCGGGCGATGTCGCGTGCCAGCGTCTCGACCGAAGGCGTCACCGCGGCGGGCACGGTGGAGCGATGAAGGATATGATGACGGTGCTCGTTCTCCGTCACCTCATAGGCTGCGAAACGCCCGTCCTCGGTGCGCGCGGCGACGACCGAGACCTCGCGCTCGAAGGGCACGAAGCCCTCCAGGACCGCCGGGTGACGGCCAATGGCCGCGAAGGCGGCGGCGGCATCGTCTCCCGCGCGCAGCATCACCTGGCCCTTGCCGTCATAGCCGAAGCGGCGGGTCTTGAGCACCGCCGGCCGGCCGATCCGCTCCAGCGCGGCTTCAAGCCCGGCGACGTCGTCGATGGCCGCGAAGGGGGCAACGTCGATCCCCAGACCCGAGATGAACGTCTTCTCGTCCAGACGGTCCTGGGTGATGCCGAGCGCGCGGGGGCCGGGATGGACCGGCACGAATGAGGCGAGGTGACCGGCGGTGGCCACCGGCACATTCTCGAATTCGTAGGTCACCACGTTCACCGCGCGGGCGAAGGCTTCCAGCGCGCCGAGGTCGTCATAGGCGGCGCTGGTGACGGCGTCGGCGACCTGGAAGGCGGGGTTGTCGCCCTCGGGCGCATAGATGTGCGCGCGAAGGCCGAGCGGGGCGGCGGCGAGCGCGATCATGCGCGCGAGCTGTCCGCCGCCGAGAATGCCGATGGTGTCGCCGGGCTTGAGCATGGGAGTCCTCACACGGGCCGATCGGCGACGGCGGCGGTGCGCGCGGCGCGCCAGTCGTCGAGCCGGGCGGCGAGGGCGTCGTCGTTCAGCGCCAGCACAGCGGCGGCGATGAGCGCGGCGTTGGTGGCGCCGGCCCGGCCGATGGCAAGCGTGCCGACCGGGATGCCGGCGGGCATCTGCACGATGGAATAGAGGCTGTCCACGCCGGACATCGCCTTGGATTCCACCGGCACGCCGAAGACCGGCAGCGGCGTCAGCGCCGCGACCATGCCCGGCAGGTGCGCGGCGCCGCCGGCGCCGGCGATGATGGCCTTGTAGCCGGCATCGCGCGCGCCCTTGGCGAAGGCGTACATGCGGTCCGGGGTGCGGTGGGCCGAGACGATGAGACAGTCATGGCCAACCCCGAGCGCTTCCAGCGTTTCGGCGGCGTGACGCATGGTCTCCCAGTCCGACTGGCTGCCCATGATGATGGCGATCGGCCGTGGATCTGTGGCCGTGGCGGCCGTCGGCTCGGTCATGGTCTGGTCCGTTCCCCCGAAAAGAAGGCGCGGATTATAGGAATCGCACCCCTCGCGGCAAGGCGGATCTTGCCGCACGACGTTTTTTGCGTGTCGGCGAGGGAAGCCGCGATCATGCTTAATACGACCTTTACCTGCAGCCGGCACAGTGACTTGCCCGCTTTCCGGAGACCATTTCGACTGTGGCTCGGGAGCGACGGTAGCGGCACAAGCGGGAACATTATCACTTTCGTGAGTTGAACAGGTGTGGAGCTGGGGCAGAGAGTGGCTGGCCCAACGGCCTGCGCATTCACGGAATGGCGAGAGGGCGCGGAGAGGTCAATGGTCGGGCGTATCGGGAGTAAGGCAATGACACGGCGCAAGGGGCGTCATCTGGCGGGAACGGCCTGCGTACTGGTGATGTCGGTCGCGGTTGCGTTCGCCCTCCCTGTGCTGGTCAGCTCCTTCGCCGCGCAGGCACAGGAATTTTCCGGCGCGCCGATCGCCATCGATCCGGCCGGGAACGGCACGGGCGACGCGGTCGCCGCGTTCGATCCCGTGGCTGCCGGCGTTCGTGATGCCGGGCAGGGAGCGTCGCTGCTGGCTTCGCTCGGCGACGAGCCAGCCCCCTTCGAGATGAGCCGAAGCCGTCCGCTCCCCACCGTGCCGCGTGCCAATGCCTCGCGCAGCGCTGCGCTCACGCCGCCCGTTCTTCCCGCGCCGTTCTCGCCGGCCGAAGCCGTATCGAACGCGCCCGCCGCCCCGCCCGTCGATGGGCCGGCCAGCGCGACGCCTTCGGTGGGCAACGGCGTGCCCGGAACCGGCGCGCTGACCCCCGGCGCGGCGATGCCCGCCACCGTCACGCCATCCGTACCCTCATCCGGCACCGCCGCCACCGGTGCCCGCGCCCCGGCCGTGCAGACGCCGGCCGTCGTCGAGCAGAAGCCGGCGCCCGGCCAGATGGTGCCGACCTATCTCGCCGATCTCCTCGCCAACAAGGCGGGGCGCTACGTTGCCCGCGCCAATGAGTGGCAGGCGCTGGTCGACTTCTACGTCGCGCGCGACTACCGCCCGGCCTTCACGGCGGGTGCGGGTCTCTCACCGCTCGGCTACGTCGCCGCCGAGACCTTCGCCGCCGCCGAGACGGAGGGGCTCAACCCGATCGACTACGCGGTGCCGCCCCTGCCGCCCCAGGCGACCGACATGGCGATCGCCGACACCGAACTGCGCCTTGCCGCGACGACGCTGCTTTATGCCCGCCATGTCCAGAGCGGACGCTTCGACCCCAAGCGCATCTCGGAAGGTGTCGATCCCACGCCAACCGTTCCCGAGCCTGCCGCGATCCTCGCGCAGGTGGCGGGTTCGGCCAATCCCCGGGCGACGTTTGCCGCCTTCGCCCCGCAATATGACGAATACCGTCTGTTGAAGATCCAGCTCGCCCGGCTGATGCTGGAGGGCAACGGTCCGGTGCAGGTGGCGATTCCCTCGGGTCCTCTGCTGCGCCCGGGCGACAGCGACCCGCGTGTGCCGCTGCTGCGCGCGCGCCTCGGCATTGGCGGTGCGCCGGACGATTTCATCTACGACGCCTTGCTGGTCGAGGCGGTGCGTGACTTTCAGCGCATGTCCGGCCAGGCCCAGGACGGCCTGGTGGGGCGCGGCACGCTGGGGGCGCTCAATGCGGGCGCCTCGGGCGACGACCGCGCCGATGTGATCGCCAACATGGAGCGCTGGCGCTGGGTGCCGCACGACGTGGCGCCCGCCTATGTGATGGTGAACATTCCCGAATACATGGTGCGCGTCATCGTCAACGAGCAGACGGTGCACGAGACCCGCGTCGTGGTCGGCAAGCCGCAGAACCAGACCCCGATCCTGTCGCAGGATATGGAATATGCGGTGTTCAACCCCTCCTGGCACGTGCCGCCGGGCATCATCCGCAACGAGATGCTGCCCAAGCTGCGGGCCAATCCCTATGCGCTGGAGAGCCAGGGGATCGATGTGGTCCGCAATGGGCGCGTGGTCGATCCCGGCACGGTGGACTGGAGCCGGGGCACGCAGGGCTATTCGTTCCGCCAGCCGCCGGGCGAGCGCAACGCGCTTGGCCGGATGAAGTTCATGTTCCCGAACAAGCACTCGGTCTATCTGCACGACACGCCGAGCCGATCGCTCTTCGCCCGCGACCGGCGTGCCTTCAGCCATGGTTGCGTGCGGGTCTATGAGCCGCTGAAGTTCGCCGAGGTGCTGTTCAGCCTTGGTCTGCCGAGCGAGGGCTGGAGCCAGAAGCGCATTTCGCAGCTGATCGGCGGGAACGAGAAATATCTCAACCTGAAGCAGCATCTGCCGGTGCACCTCGCCTACTTCACCACATTCGTGCACGGTGACGGGCGGCTGGTGACGCTTGAGGACATCTACGGCATCAATGCCGCGACCAAGACCATTCTCGGGCTCGACGACACGCGCCGCCTCGCCAACCGCGGCGGTGTGATTTCCGCACGCTGACGGCGCGAATCAGTGCCGGCACCAAAATGTGCCGCAGCGCACGCTTTTGCGCGGGCGGCGGGGTGTTTCATTGCCCCTGCCGCCTGTTGCAAAACAGCCACGTGAAATAGAAAAATATGTAGTTCTGTGGTAGATGGGTGTGAATTTGACGTGATGGCACTCTTTCGCCACAGTCACTTTCTAGCGAAGGGGTCAATAGGCGTGGGGGTTGGGCCGTAAACGGCCTCTTAACCAGACCCGACAAGACTATGTTCACCATGTACGGCCCGGTCATGCCGACCGAGTCGTCTCAAGGAAACACTCCTGCTCGGGTTTAGGTTGTGCACATCCACCCTGCTCTTCGTTTTCGTCCTGTCGTGAAAGCCGCCGCGCTGGCGGCGCTTGTCACGTTGTGCAGTGCCGATTTCCTGCAGGACGCGGTCGCCAATGGCGACACCCGCACGCTGAGCTTTCATCACGTCCATTCCGGCGTGAGCGAGACGGTGACCTTCAAGAAGAACGGCCGCTACGACCCCGCCGCCCTGAAGCAGCTCAACGTGCTGATGCAGGACTGGCGGCGCAAAGAGCCGACCAACATGGACCCCCGGCTGTTCGACATCGTGTGGGAGGTCTATCGCGACGTCGGCGCGACGCAGCCGATCCAGGTCATCGGCGGCTACCGTTCGCCTTCCACCAACGCCATGCTGCGCCAGCGCTCGCGCGGCGTCGCCAAGACCAGCCTGCACATGCAGGGCAAGGCGATGGACTTCTTCATTCCCGGCGTGTCCCTGGCGAAGATCCGCGAGGCCGGCCTGCGGCTGCAGCGCGGCGGCGTCGGCTTCTACCCGACCTCCGGCTCGCCCTTCGTGCACCTCGACACCGGGGGCATACGGCACTGGCCGCGAATGACCCGCACCGAGCTGGCGCGCGTCTTCCCCGATGGCAAGACCGTGCATATTCCCGCTGACGGCAAGCCGATGTCCGGCTACTCCGTCGCACTGGCCAGCGTCGAAGCGCGCGGCTCGGAGCCGGGCGGCGCGGGAGCGGCCTTCGCCGGGCTGGCCGCGACCAACAACCCCAAGCCGAAGAACATCTTCGCCTCGCTGTTCGGCAAGGACGAGGACGACGACGAGGAGAGCGCGACCCCGGCCGCCCCGGCCCCCACGAGGGTCGCCTCCGCCGCTGCCGTGCCACTGCCTGCGCCCACGCCTGCCCCCGTGGCTTCCGCGGCCGCTCCGGTCGAGCTGGCCGCCGCCGAGCCGGTATCCGTTCCAAGGCCCGAGCCCAACCCGCTGCCACGGCTGGCGCTGGCCGCGCCGCCGGCCAAGCCTGACCTGCCGAACGCCGTTGTGGCGAGTTCCGGTTCCGGTCGCGCGGCGGCCGCGTCTGTCGATCCTGCCCTGGCGGCGCTCGCCGCGGCGGTGCCGCTGCCGGCTGAATCCGCCGGCGCCGCTCGCCCGGTTACCCTCGCCATGGCCGGCGCGCCGGTGCCGCTGCCGCGTGCACGGCCGACGCAGGCGGGTGGTCTGCCGGAGGTCATCATGCGGGGCACGGACGGCGGGAGCGGGCCGGTGCTGGCTTATGCTTCGGCAGCGTCGGGCGTCTTCGCGCCGGCGCGTACCCAGCCCGGACGCGCGCCTGCGCCACCCTCAGCTGCGGCCCGCGTCGCCGTCGATGCCGAGCGTTCGCCCTCGGCCCATTCGGCCGAGATGCAGGCCGAGATCCGCCGCCTGTTCAACGGGCCCACGGTGGCTCACAATGTGAGGATGCGCACGCCCGAGCTTCGCCGCTTCGCGGCCTTCGTCGCCCCGCCGCGTCAGGTGGTGGCGGGCGGTTTCAGCGCCGATGGCTCGAACGGTCTGTCGACCTCGCACTTCCAGGGCGCGGCCGTGGTGGCCATTCCCGTGGTGGCGATGATGTCTGGGCCGGCACCGATCCGGAACCCGCTCTGAGGTTCACGGACGCGGTTTTCCCGGCGACGTGGTCGCCGGGAGCCTTCCTCGCTCAGCTCAGCATGCCCAGCGCCTGCATGTAGAGGTCGACGATCGCCTCATGCTCGGCGCGCTGGTCGGCGTCCTGCTTGCGGATCTTCAGGATCTCACGGAGAGCCTTGGCATCGAAGCCGTTGCCCTTGGCCTCGGCGAAGACGTCCTTGATGTCGTCGGCAATCGCCTTCTTCTCTTCTTCGAGGCGCTCGATGCGCTCGATGAAGGCCTTGAGCTGGTCCTTGGCAAAGCTCGCGGGGGTGTCGGAGACCGGCTGGTCGTAGGGTATGTCGGACATGATGTCTCCCGGTTCTGCGCGAGGTTGCGCAGGGTCGAAAATTGGCGGCGATGAGGAGCCCAAGGCGGGCGCGGCGTCAAGGCATGGCGCGCTCACGGCGCGCGCTGCACCCGCAATCCACCGCTATCTGCGCCGCGTGCGGCTTCCGCCTTGCCTGTGCCCACATGGCGCCGGCAAGGCGAAAAAGCCGGTCAATGGCCGCCGGGGCCGGGGAAGGCGGCCTTCTGCTCCGGGCTGGCCTCGCTCTGATGCGCCGCCTTCCAGGCCTCATAGGGCATGCCGTAGACGATTTCGCGGCTCTCTTCCCGGGTAAGGGGAAGGTCGCGCTCCTTGGCGGCGTCAAGATACCAGTTCGACAGGCAGTTCCGGCAGAAGCCGGCCAGGTTCATCAGGTCGATGTTCTGCACGTCGGTGCGCGCGCGCAGATGCGAAACCAGGCGGCGGAAAGCGGCGGCTTCCAGCTCGGTGCGGGTCTTCTCGTCGATCTCGGTCATGTCGGTCTCCACGGATCGGGCGCGCCGGACGGGAGTCGGGGACGCGCCGCTCAGGGATAGATAGGGGGTACCGGGCCGGTACGCGAGCCGAAGGAGCGCCGCTCGTGCAGCAGCGGATCGGCGAGGATGGCCGGCAGCACGCCCGCGAGGCGGTCGGCCCAGAGATGCTGGCCAGCCTCGTCGCCGATGAGATCCTGGCGGATCTCGATCAGCGTGTGGGCAAGCCCGCGCGCGGTGCCGTGGCGATACAGGCAGTCATTACGCAGCGCGCCGTCATAGGGCTCATTGTCGCCGACGATGAGGTCGCCGGGCGCACGCAGCGCCTCCAGAAGCGGGTGGGTGAGCCGGGGGTCGGCATCCCACAGCAGCGCGGCGTGCCAGGGACGGGCGAGGCCGCGCCACACCGGCGTGAAGCTGTGAACCGACAGGATGGCGGGGGTGACGCCGGCCGCGAGGGCGCGGTCGATCTCGGCCTCGATGGCGGTGTGGTAGGGGCGATGGAACCGCGCCAGACGGCGCTCCACCTCGGCCGCGTCGGCATGGCGATTACCGGGCACCACGGCGCCGTCGGACAGCCGCATAACCAGCGTCGGGTCATCCTCGCCCCGGTTGGGATCGATCAGCAGCCGGGAGAAGCAGGACAGCACCGCCGGGCAGCCCAGCGTGGCGGCCAGGCGCCGGGTGACGCCGGCGACGCCGATGTCGTAGGCGATATGGCGTTCAAGCTCGGCGGGCGGCAGGCCCAGCGCATCGTAGGCGGGCGGCACGGCATTCGAGGCGTGATCGCAGATGATCAGCAGCCCTGCATCGAGTGTGCCGGGGATAACCTCGAAGGCAGGGAAAGAGATTGCGGATTCAGGGATCTGAGCCACGTCGGAACGATCTGCACTCTGGAGGCGGCTCATATTGTCCCAGTCGCGAACGATAACATGATGCAGGATAGTGACGCGGCGATCCCGGTGCCATAGGAATACGCCCGTTTCTCGTCGTGGAGGCTGGATTCGGTGCCGGTCTCCACGCAAAAAGGGCATAACCAGCGGACAAACCGTTTGGGCAGAGACCCTGATGGGTGGGGTGGGATTGATGACTGACGTTTCCGCGCGTGCTTTTCTGGATCGGCTGTTTTCCGCCGCTGTGGCGGCTGCCCATCCTTCGACCTGCCTGCCGCCGGCGCTGCCGCCGCCTCCGGCCAACGGAAGGCTGATCCTTCTGGCCGCCGGCAAGGCTGCCGGTTCGATGCTGGAAGTCGCGGAATCGCATTATCTCGACCAGCTCGGATTCGACCCGGCGCGCCTTGTCGGCATCGGAGTCGCGCGCCATGGCTATGGCCGCCCCACCCGGCAGCTTGAAATGGTCGAGGCCGGCCACCCGATGCCGGACGCGGCGGGTCTTGCCGGCGCGCAGACCGCGATTGATCTCGCGACCTCCGCAACGGCCGACGATCTGGTGCTGGTGCTGCTCTCGGGCGGTGCCTCGGCGAACTGGATCGCCCCGGCCCTCGGCGTGGAACTGGACGACAAGCGCGCCCTGACCCGCGCGCTGCTGCGCTCGGGTGCCAACATCACCGAGATCAACACGGTGCGAAAGCACCTCTCCCGGATCAAGGGCGGGCGCCTCGCGGCGCTGTCGCAGCCGGCCCGCGTGGTGACGCTTTCCATTTCCGACGTGCCCGGCGATGACCCGGCGGTGATCGGCTCCGGCCCGACGGTTCCGGACCCGACCACGCTGGCCGAGGCCCGCGACGTGCTGGCGCGCTATCGCATCGATCCCCCGGCCTCGATCGCGGTGGCGCTGCGCGACGCGGCCAACGAATCGCCCAAGCCCGGCGACGCGGCCTTCGCCAACACCGAGTACGTTCTGGTCGCGCGCCCGGCCGATTCCTTCGTCGCCGCCGAGAAGATCGTGCGCGAGGAGGGGCTGGAGCCGATCCTGCTCGGCGACAATCTCGAGGGCGAGGCCCGCGAGGTCGCGGCTAATCAGGCGGCAAAGGCGCGGGAGATGAAGGCGGCCGGCAAGAAGGCGGTGCTGCTGTCGGGCGGCGAGCTGACCGTGACCATGCGCGGTCAGGGACGCGGTGGCCCGAACCAGGAATTCGCGCTCGCGCTCGCTGTGGCGCTGGAGGGGGCGGCCGGGATTTACGCCGTGGCCGGCGACACCGACGGCACCGATGGCGGCGGCGGCGACGCCTCCGACCCGGCCGGCGCCTATGTGATGCCGGACACTTTGGCCCGCGCAAAGGCGGCCGGTCTCGATCCTGCCGCGTTTCTCGCCAATAACGATTCCACGAGCTTTTTCGAGGCCTTGGAAGACCTGCTGACGCCGGGGCCGACCTGCACCAACGTCAATGACTTCCGCGCCGTATTTGTCGACGAGTGAACGTGACCCGTCCCGCATTGCCGGGGCCTGTGCCGAGCCGCGCCTGATGCGCACGGTTCGGAGATGGGGAAAAGCTGTGCGGGCGGGTGGTTCTGTCGCGCGCCTTGCGCGGATGACACTGGCGGCACTTCTGCTCGCGCCGTTTCTCGCCATTCTGGCGCCGACGCCGGCGGCGGCGGATTTCCGCCTGTGCAACCGTTCCAGCAGCCGGGTGGGAATCGCGCTCGGCTATAAGGACGGCGACGTCTGGGCGACGGAAGGCTGGTGGAACATCGGCGCCAATAGCTGCGAGACGCTGCTGCGCGGCGACCTGGTGGCGCGGTTCTACTATGTCTACGCGATCGACTATGATCTTGGCGGCGAGTGGGCCGGCAAGGCCTTCATGTGCACGCGGGAAAAGGAATTCACCATCCGCGGCATTCAGGACTGCCTGGCGCGCGGCTATGACCGCACCGGCTTCTTCGAGATCGATACCCACGAGCAGAAGAGCTGGACGGTGCAGTTGGCCGAACCGGACACTCCGGCACCGGGGCCGACAGCTGGCGCCGCAATCGAAAACCCGCCGCTGCCGCCGCCCAAACCCTAGAGCATTTTCCCGCGAAACGGGTTCCGGCTTCGCGTGAGGAAAACGTGTCGAAACAGACAGCCGGGGTTCTTAAGGCCACGCTCTGATATGCCCAAAGCCCGAGGGCTGCGCGCGTCTGGAGGCGCACCGCCGAACCGGCGGCGTGTGTTTCCAGAGGTCTCAATCGCCCGAGTGGTGTCGATCCCGACGTTTTGTTCAGGTCGTGTTGTTCAGGTCGGGACGCTGATGCTCGTGGCCCTGGGCCATGACCGCGAGCGTCTATACCCCTGCCCGACAGGCCGGCCGCGCGCCGGGACCTGGCCTGGCGGGCTGCCGGTTGGCTCAGTCGATCGGCAGGGCGGTGAAGCGGACCTGGCCTTCGGAATCGCTGATCATCAGCAGCGCGGAGCGGCGGCCGTCCTTCTTCAGTTCAGCAAGGCGCCGTGTGATGTCGTCCGGCGTCACGGCGGCAACCTGATTGACTTCGACGATCAGGTTGCCGGCGACAAGGCCGCGGTCGGCCGCGGGCGTACCGGGCTCGACCGAGACGATGACGACGCCCTTGAGCTCGTCCTTGATCTTGAACTTGGCGCGCAGCTCCGGCGTGAGCGCGCTCACTTCCACGCCAAGGAGCTTCGTGGTCTCGGCGGGCGTGGCGTCGGGCTCTTCCTGAGGGGTCTCCTCGGCAGAGGCCGTATCGTCGCTTTCGTCGAGACGGCCGACGACCAGCTTCACGGTCTCTTCCTTGCCGCGACGTATAACGACGACATCGACTTCCTTGTCGACCGCGGTATCGGCGACGATGATCGGCAGCGAGCGCATGTCCTTCACCTCCTTGCCGTCGAAGGAGATGATGACGTCGCCGGCAATGATGCCGCCCTTTGCCGCGGGACCCTCATCCGTGACCGAGCCCACCAGCGCGCCGCGCGGGTTGCCGAGCGAGAGGCTCTCCGCGATTTCGGGTGTGACCTGCTGGATGCGCACGCCGATCCAGCCGCGCCGCGTCTCGCCGAACTCCTTGAGCTGGGCGACGATGGGGGTCGCGGTGTTGGACGGCACGGCAAAACCGATGCCGATGGAGCCGCCCGAGGGCGAGATGATGGCGGTATTGATGCCGATCACGTCGCCGTCCATGTTGAACAGCGGGCCACCGGAATTGCCGCGGTTGATGGCGGCGTCGGTCTGCAGGAAGTTGTCGTAGGGGCCGGAGTTGATGTCGCGGTTGCGGGCCGAGATGACGCCCACGGTGAGCGTGCCGCCGAGACCGAACGGGTTGCCGATCGCCATCACCCAGTCGCCGACGCGCAGGCCGTCGGAATTGCCGAACTTCACCGCCGTCAGCGTCTTGCCCTGCTCGGGTGTGACCTTCAGCAGGGCGAGATCGATCTTGGTGTCGCGTCCCACCAGTTCAGCCTTCAGCTTCGAGCCGTCGGCGAAGTTCGCATAGATCTCGTCAGCGTCGGCGATGACGTGGTTATTGGTGACGATGAAGCCGGCCGGATCGATGACGAAGCCGGAGCCAAGCGAGGAGACGCGGCGCGGGCTCTGGTCGCCTCCCTCCTGCTGGCGACGCTTGAAGAATTCCTCGAAGAACTCCTCGAAGGGGGAGCCCGGCGGCAGCTCCGGTGCCGGCACCCCGCGCGAGGGGGCCACGGTCTGCGAGGTCGAGATGTTCACCACCGCATCCATCACCCGTTCCGCCGTATCGGCGACGGTGTCGGGACCCTTGGCGGAAGCGGCGTAGCCGGTGGCGGGTGCCCCGCCAAGTGTACCGGCAAGCGTGCCAGCCGCGAGGACGAGGGACAGCGCGAGGGCGCCGGCGCGGCGCGGGAACGCCGCTGCCAGGGTCCGGAGCGGGGAGAAGGGCGAGTTGTCGGCTCCTCGGCCGTCGCGCGTGAGACCGTGAACCCGCTTCGTCATGCTGCCTCCTTCGCGCCGATGCGCAACACCGTGTGGAGGTCCTTCATGCGGCAAGGCCGATCGCCATGCCGGCGCAAAGGCCGCCGCCATCGTGCACGACGCTTAACCGGGACGCGATCCGATGCAAGCCAAAATGACGCGAAGTTGAGGAGGGCATCCGGCAGGCAGAGGCGGGCGCCCGGCCCGCCCGCTCAGCCGCGGATCAGCCACACCAGAAGGACGCCGATGACGGCGCCGACCAGCCCGGCAATGCGCAAAGGCATGTCGGGAAGCTGATCGATCGCCTCCATCGCCCGGCGCACGGCCCTGGGGGCCGCCGCCAGTATCAGTCCTTCAATCACCAGCACGAGGCCGAGCGCAACGAAGAGATCGGCCATGATGCAGGCGTCAGTTTGCGGGCGCGGCCGGCACCGCGACCGGTGCCGTATCCGGGGCGGGCTCGCCCGCGGACGGAGCCAGTGCCGGCATGGTGCCGGACGAGGGCACGGCAGCCGCAGTCGGGGCAGACGGGGGCGGCGATCCGGGCGGGGTCGGGTTGTTGAAGAACCGGAAGAAGTTCGAATCCGGGCTCAGCAGCATCCGCGTGTCACCCGCCTTCATCGACGCCTCATAAGCCTGCATCGAGCGGTAGAAGTCGAAGAAGCCCTTATCCTGGCCGTAGGCCTGCGCGAAGATGTCATTCCGCAGCGCCTCGCCTTCACCGCGCAGCTTGTCGGCCGTGGCGTTGGCTTCCGCGACGATGATGGTCGAGTCGCGATCGGAGCGGGCGCGAATGGTCTGCGCCGCCTCCGCGCCCTGGGCGCGGATCTCGGAGGCTTCGCGCTGGCGTTCGGTCTGCATGCGCTGGAAAACCGCCTGGCTGTTTGCCTCCGGCAGGTCGGCGCGGCGGATGCGCACATCCAGAATGTCGATGCCGAAATTGGCGGCTTCGCGGTTCACCTGTTCGCGGATGCGGCCCATCAGCTCCTCGCGCTTGTCGCGCACCACCTCAATGAAGGTGGATTCACCCAGGACGCGGCGCAGCGCCGAGTTCAGGATGGTGGCGAGCCGCGAATTGGCGGCCTCCACGGTGCCGACCGACTGGTAGAAGCGCAGCGGATTGACGATGCGATACCGCGCGAAGGCGTCGACCACGAGGCGCTTCTGGTCGGCTGCGATCACTTCCTGCGAGGGGTTTTCGAGGTCGAGGATGCGCTTGTCGATCAGGATCACGCTGTCCACCAGCGGGATCTTGGCGTTGAGGCCGGGAGTCTCGATGACGCGCACGGGCTCGCCGAAGCGCAGAACGAGGGCCTGCTGCGTCTGGTAAACCGAGAACAGCGCGGAATAGAGAATGATCAGGGCGGCGGCGCCGACAATGGCGAGGATCAGGCCGATGCTGTTCTTCATTTCGCGGCTCCCTTCGCGGCCGGGGCCGGCGTCGCGGCGGCGGGGCTCAGCGCGCCGAGCGGCAGGAAGGGCACCACGCCGTTGCCGTTCGCCTGCTGGTCTATGATCACCTTGTCCATTCCGCCGAAGACGCGTTCCATGGTTTCAAGATAGAGGCGCTGGCGGGTCACTTCGGGGGCCTTCTGATATTCGGCAAGCACGCTCAGGAAGCGCGCGGCCTGGCCGCGTGCCTCGATGATGGCGCGCTCCTTGTAACCCTCGGCGCCCTGCGTGATGCGGGACGATTCACCGCGCGCTTCGGGAACGACGCGGTTGGCATACGCCTGGGCTTCGTTCTGCAGGCGCTCGGCATCGGCGCGGGCGGCCTGCACATCGCGGAAGGAATCGATGACCTGCTGCGGCGGGTCGACTTTCTGCAGCTGGACCTGCGTGATGAGGACGCCGGACTTGTAGCTGTCGAGGGTCTTCTGCATCAGGTCGTGAACCGCCGTCTCGATGTTCTGGCGGGCGCCTGTCAGAATGGGCTGAATGTCGGTGCGTCCGACCACCTCGCGCATGGCGCTCTCGGCCACCGCCTTGATGGTGCCCTCGGGGTTCTGGACGTTGAACAGGAAGTTGGCGGCGCCGATATCCTCGGTCGAGCCGGGAGCGGCGGGCTTCACCATCCAGAACACGGCGAAGTCGACATCGACGATGTTCTCGTCGCCGGTGAGCATCAGGCTCTCTTCGGAGACGTCGCGTGCGGTGCTCCCACGGCGGGGATCCTCGCCGGTGCGGATGCCGATATCCACACGATTGACGCGGGTGACCTGCGGGGTGAGCACCGTCTCGATCGGATAGGGCAGATGGTAGTTCAGGCCGGGATTGGAGGTCGCGACGAACTTTCCGAAGCGCAGCACCACGCCCTGCTCGTCGGGCTCCACGCGGTAGAAGCCCGAGACCAACCAGGCCACGATGGCAAGCGCCACCACAAGGATGATGCCCTTGCCACTGCCCATGCCTCCGGGCATGGCGGTGCGCAATTTTTCCTGGCCGCGGCGGATCAGGTCTTCGAAATCGGGAGAGTTAGGTCCCGGCGATTGCGGGCCTGCACCCCAGGGACCGCGCGGACCGTTACCCCACGGCCCACCGCTCTGGTTCTTCCACGACATTCCGCGGCTACTCCGTTTGCGTGCCCGATCGCCCAGGCCCGCATACGCAGAACCGTCAGACGCCACCGGCAAATCGATTCCGCGCCACTCCTTGCGAGTGACACGGGCGACGGCGGTTATAGGTGAGCACTCACCGGGTTACAACGCGCCGTCGCATGTCGTCATATGGCGATGGCCGAAATGTTACGCAACGGTAGACCGTGCCGGAGCTGTGTGATCGCCATGGTCGTGGCCATCACGCGTGTGCGAGGTGCCGCGGAAATGGGAGAGCACGTAGAGCCGTATCGCTGAAGAGAGGTTGCCCTGGTTCCGTCCGGAATCGATGGATGCCACGATTTCCGACAGTGTGCTGCGCCTGTTGGCGGCAATCTCCTTCAGCGCGTCCCAGAACTGGTCCTCGAGACTTACGCTGGTCTTATGCCCGGCAATAACGATGGACCGCTTCACCACAGGGCTCTTCATTTTTCATCCTCTCGACTGCGTCTATGGCCATCCAAAAGATCCTGGCGGCGCTGTTCCTGGACAGCGTCCACCTGCTTCTGAACCTTTGATCGGCCGAATTCCAAACGCCGGGCCGCGGCGGTTTGTTCCGCATTTTGTCGAAGAAGCTGCTTGCGGTGGCGGTGAAGATTGAAAACGTCTGCCATGACGTAAATTGATACCGTCGGGTTGTCGTGTACGTGTGATCTTAGCACTATTCGACGCGGATGATGGTACGCAAATTATTTGTGCTGGAGAAGTGGCAACTACCGCAACATTTCTGGGTATGGAAACTTCAAGGGCAAAGAAAATTGGTTGGAAAGAGGTTCGATCGTTCGCCAAACTTACTCGCCGGTTGGCGATTGTTGCGATGAGATCTCCAGTTTCTGTTCGTCAGTCCGCGCCGGCGCGGAGGCCGGACCAGTCGTCTTGAGCCCATTCACAGGCTTGTGATCATTGCTTCGCTCTTCCGGGTGTCTGACGAGGAGCGATCCCTGCCGGAGGTCGCATTTGCCGGGCACGCCCCGCATGCTAAACCCGCCCGCGCCGGACGGCCCTCCGGGAGTTGGGGCCGGCTTCTCATACGCGCTGACCCAAGAGGCTTTGATCATGAGCAGAACCCGCATCGAAACCGATACGTTCGGCCCCATCGACGTGGAGGCCGACAAGTACTGGGGTGCGCAGGCTCAACGTTCGCTCGGCAATTTCAAGATCGGCTGGGAGAAGCAGCCGCTGCCGGTGGTTCATGCGCTTGGCGTGGTCAAGCGCGCCGCGGCGGAGACCAACATGGAGCTGGGGCGCCTTGACCCCACGATCGGCGCGGCGATCATCCGCGCGGCTCAGGAAGTGATCGAGGGCAAGCTCGACCCGCATTTCCCGCTCGCCGTGTGGCAGACCGGCTCGGGCACGCAGTCCAACATGAACGCCAATGAGGTGATCTCGAACCGCGCCATCGAGATGCTGGGCGGCGAGATGGGCTCGAAGAAGCCGGTTCACCCCAACGACCACGTCAATATGAGCCAGTCTTCCAACGACACCTACCCGACCGCGATGCACGTGGCCGCGGCGGTGGAAATCGCCCATCGGCTGCTTCCCGCACTCGCCAAGCTGCGCGACGCGCTGGCGGCGAAGTCGGAGGAATGGAAGTCCGTCATCAAGATCGGGCGCACCCACACCCAGGACGCGACGCCGCTGACGCTTGGCCAGGAGTTCTCCGGCTACACCCAGCAGGTGACGAACGGGATCGCGCGCATCGAGCAGACGCTGCCCGCGCTGATGGAGCTGGCGCAGGGGGGCACGGCGGTCGGAACCGGGCTCAACGCCCCGATCGGCTTCGCCGAGAAGGTGGCCGAACGGATCGCGGCGATCACCGGGCTGCCTTTCACCACGGCACCGAACAAGTTCGAGGCGCTCGCCGCTCATGACGCGATGGTGTTCTCGCATGGCGCGATCAACACGGTGGCGGTGTCGCTGTTCAAGATCGCCAACGACATCCGCCTTCTCGGCTCCGGCCCGCGCTCGGGGCTGGGCGAGCTGGCGCTGCCCGAGAACGAGCCGGGCTCGTCCATCATGCCGGGCAAGGTCAATCCGACCCAGTGCGAGGCGCTGACGCAGGTGTGCGTGCAGGTGTTCGGCAACAATGCCGCGCTGAGCTTCGCCGGAAGCCAGGGCCATTTCGAGCTGAACGTCTACAATCCGGTGATGGCCTATAATTTCCTGCAGTCGGTGCGTCTGCTGGCCGACGCGGCCGTGAGCTTCACCGACAACTGCGTGGTCGGCATCGAGGCGCGCGAGGACAATATCAAGGCGGCGCTCGAGCGCTCTTTGATGCTTGTCACGGCGCTGGCGCCGAAGATCGGCTATGACAACGCTGCAAAGATCGCCAAGACCGCGCACAAGAACGGCACCACGCTGCGCGAGGAAGCGGTTGGCGGTGGCTATGTGACTAACGAGGAGTTCGACGCTGTCGTTCGTCCGGAGAAGATGATTTCGCCCGGTTAATAGATATTCATCTTGATGAACGGCTATTCATCTAAGTATTTTTATGTATCGCGCACAATATTACAGAAGTTTCATTTGAGGTGACGCGGTTTCCGCGTCACCCTTGTCTCACCCAAACAGGAGTTGAGATCAATGAAACGTACGATCATTGCCGCGGCTTCAGTCGCCCTTCTGGCGAGCGCCAGCTTTGCCGTTGCCCAGTCGAACAAAGCCGGCGGCCCGCAGCCTCCCAATGCCGAGCAGATGGCCGCCAATGCCGACGCCATGGCCGATGCCCGCATTGCCGCGCTGCAGGCCGGTCTGCGCCTGACGCCGGATCAGCAGAAGCTGTGGCCGGCGCTGGAGACCGCCCTGCGCGACTACTCCAAGGAACAGTCTGACTGGCGGGCCCAGCGGTTTGAGCAGCGCCAGGCGATGCGTGAGCAGCATCAGGCGATGCGCGGTCCGGGCGGGCCGGATGGCCAGCGCGGTCCCGGCAAGGGCCCCGGCAAGGGGCCGGGTAACGGTCCGGGCCCAGGTGCCGGACCCGATGGAGCGCAAGGCCCCGGCCGTGACGTCGTCGCGATGATGGAGATGCGCGGCGAGCACATGGTGGAGCGCGGCACCGCCCTGAAGAAGCTCGCCGATGCCGCCCAGCCGCTCTACGGCACGCTCGATCCCGCCCAGAAGCACCGCTTCAATCTGCTGTTCCGCGAGGCGCAGGAAGGTGGCTTCGGCGGCCGCATGGCTGGCCGTGGCCATGATGGATGGCAGGGCAAGCGCATGCACATGATGGGCGGCCGTGGGCCGGGCCAGGGCTGGTGCGGCCCGAACATGGAGCGCGGAATGGGGCCGGGCATGAACCCGTCCGCCGATCCCGCGGCCGATCCTTCCGACACTGATGGCGACACGCTCTGAGGCGGCACGCGACTGCGGCAGGTGGCCTGCCGCTGTTGAAAGCCTGATACAGGAACGCCGTCGGCCGTGGCCGGCGGCGTTCTACTTTCCGGCGAGCGCCGCCAGCGCCTCGCCGGTGACGCGCTGCACGGTCCACTCCGTCATCGGTGCCGCGCCGATCGAGCGATAGAAGCGGATGGCCGGTTCGTTCCAGTTCAGCACCCACCACTCGAAGCGGCCGAGACCCTCATCGATGCAGCGCTTCGCCAGATGGCGCATCACACCCTTGGCGATGCCTCGCCCGCGAAAGGCGGGGCGCACGAACAGGTCCTCGAGATAGAGGCCGTGGCGGCCTCGGAAGGTGGAGTAATTGTAGAACCACAACGCCAGACCGGCCGGCTCCCCCTGCCATTCCGCAATGTCGCAGAAGACGCGCGGCTGGTCGCCGAACAGGTCGCGCGCAAGATCGGCCTCGCTCGCCTCGACCTCGTGCAGCAGCTTCTCGTAATCGGCAAGCTCACGGACGAGCGCGAGGACCAGGCCGGCATCGCCGGGCGCGGCGGGGCGGATGGTCAGCGACATGGTGGGCCCTCAGGCTTGATTGCGGCTCTGATCGCGGCGTCCCGGGGACAATGCGCCAATGGCGCCCGTGATCCCGGCTCTTACACCGCGACAGGTGCCTTGATGGCCGGGTGGGGATCGTAGCCTTCCACCGCGATATCCTCGAAGCGGAAGGCGAAAAGGTCGTCCACCGCCGGATTGAGCGTCAGCTTCGGCAGCGCGCGCGGGGCACGGGAAAGCTGCTCGCGGGCCTGGTCGACATGGTTGAGGTAGAGATGCACGTCGCCGAAGGAGTGCACGAAGTCACCCGGTTCCAGCCCGGTGACCTGCGCCACCATGTGGGTGAGCAGGGCGTAGCTCGCGATGTTGAACGGCACGCCCAGGAAAACGTCGGCGGAGCGCTGGTAGAGCTGGCAGGAAAGGCGCCCGTCCGCGACATAGAACTGGAACAGGCAGTGGCAGGGAGGCAGCGCCATTTTCGGTACATCCGCCGGATTCCATGCCGACACGATCAGCCGGCGCGAATCGGGTGTGCGGCGAATATCGGTGACGAGTTGCGCGATCTGGTCGATCACCCCGCCATTGCCATCGGGCCATGAGCGCCACTGGTGGCCATAAACCGGGCCGAGATCGCCATTGGCATCGGCCCAATCGTCCCAGATCGAGACGCCGTTGGCCTTGAGATAAGCGATGTTGGTGTCGCCGGCGAGAAACCACAGCAGCTCGTGGATGATGGAGCGCAGGTGCAGCTTCTTGGTGGTGACGACCGGAAAGCCCTTCGCCAGATCGAACCGCATCTGGTGGCCGAACACGGAATAGGTGCCGGTCCCGGTGCGGTCATCCTTGCGCGTGCCCTCGCTGAGGATGCGCTCCAGAAGCTCGTGATACTGCCTCATGGTCCTGCCCCTGCTGCCGTCGTGTCGTGGGCTATCGCCCCGCCGGCGGATGTAGACCCACTATATATAGCGCAGCAAGATCTCAGGCGCAGCGCCGGCGGGGCGAGTTGGGCGGCGCCATCGACAGTTTTTCTGCGCTAGAGCGGGATGCGAGCGCACGGCGACACATGCGCGACGGTATCGGGGGAACCTGCGGGGCACCGTGGCGGTTGTCTGTTCGGGGCGACGCGGCCGCGTAGCGCCCGCCACTATCGAGGGAGGGAGCCCGATGACCGACAGCACCAAGGCACTGGGGATCGAATATCACCGGATTGCCATGCATCTGAACCTTCTGGAGAAGGACGCCACCCATCCGCTGGACTTCAAGGTCGAGGCTTCCAACACCTCTCCCTCCATGGTGCTGCGTGCGGGCCAGGGGCTGCGCAGCGCGCATTCCGATGTGAGCCTGGGCTACGAATTGATGCGCCAGGTGATGATGGAGGCGCTGCGCGCGCGCCTGAGCGAACTCGATGAAAAGCTTGTGGGCACCGAGGGTGGAAACAAGCCGATCGAGAAGCTGCAATATGGCGACCAGACCGAAGCGTGAGCCGGGAGCGGGGCCGGGATCTGTGGGCGCAGCCCGCGCCCCCTTCCAAGTCGCGAGCGGAGCGCCTATATTCCGTTTTGCCGGCGCAAGCCGGATATGGCGATAAATGGTTACCGTAATAAACCTTTCGGACCCGGGGGCAGTACCCGGCGCCTCCACCAAAGCCCATCCCGCTCTCTTCAGTTCGGCGGGGTAGGTTCCGGCGGGGGCGAAACAGGATCGACGAGGGCGTAAAGGGTCTTCTTTCGCTCGGCATGGTACCGCCGTCATCGGACCAAACATATAGTTGCCAACGACAACTATGCTCCGGTTGCTCAGGCCGCGTGAGCGGTTTGATCTCTGGGAAATAAGTCCTTGCGGGTAGCACTGTAAGGCGGGGTTCGGAGGCACCTGGCAACAGAAGCCTCCACTCACTCTTAGGTCCGGCTGGCGGTCGAGACCGGAATCGGGTTCATTGCCGGCATGAGTGTTGATCTGATCCGCTATGACCTTCTCGTGCAGGACGCCTTGCGCGCCGTCGTTCGCCGTGTGCTGACGGACGTCGCCCAGGATGGCTTGCCTGGTGACCACCATCTTTATGTGTCTTTCGACACCTGCGCGCCCGGTGTGCGGCTTTCGGCGCGGCTGAAAGAGAAATACCCCGAAGAAATGACGATCGTGCTCCAGCATCAGTTCTGGGACCTCATCGTCACCGAGAGCTTCTTCGAGGTTGGCCTGTCCTTCAATGGCATTCCCGAGAAGCTTCACGTGCCGTTTTCCAGCCTCAAGGGGTTCTTCGACCCCTCGGTGAAGTTCGGGTTGCAGTTCGAGCCGACGCCGACCGAGGAGACGGAGGCGGAGCTTCCCGAGCCCGCGCCGGTCGTGACGCGCCCGACCTCGGTTCCCACGACGCGGGGGCCGTCACAGGCCGCGCGCGCGGATGCCAAGCCGGCACGGCTGGAGAGCGTTCCCAAATCGTCGGGCAAGACCGCCAGCGAGACCAGCGGCAACGCCAAGGTGGGCGGCGCTGCCAAGCCAGGCGCGTCCGGGCGGCCGGAGCCGGTTTCGACCGCGTCCAGCGCCAAACGCGAGGCCGACGAGGGCGTAAACGCCGCGAAGGCGGGGAATGACAAGACCGACGCGGCGCGTGCACGCATTCGCGACGGCGAAGAGGCCAAGGGTGCGAGCAAGGCGGGCGAGGGCACGCCGGCTGACGAGGCCCCGACCGAGAACGCGCCCAGCACGCAGTCCGGTGCCCAGGTCGTCCGGCTCGACGCGTTCCGCAAGAAGTGATTCTGTGAACGATATGCATGACGTGATTGTTGTCGGCGCCGGCGCGGCTGGGCTCGCCGCAGGCGCCAGGTTGCATCAGCGGGGCGCGAATGTTGTCGTGCTTGAGGCCGCCGGGCGTACTGGCGGGCGGGCCTTCACCGATACGCAGAGCCTCGGCGTTGCCTGGGATCGTGGTTGCCACTGGTTGCATTCGGCCTCGGTAAATCCGCTGCGTGCGGCGGCCGACGAGCTTGGGCTGTCTTATCTTCAGCGCGGCACAAGGCAGGCCCGCGACACGCATCTGGGCTCACGCTGGGCCGATCAGGCCGAGCGTGAGGAAGCCTGGAACGCGGTCGACGCCGCCTTCACCGCGACCCATGCGGCTGGCGAGCAGGGGCGGGACATCGCCGCCAGCGAGGTGCTGGATCCGGCCAACCGCTGGTATCGGCTGACGCGCCACTGGATGACGCTGATGTCGGCCGCCGAGCCGGAGCGGCTCTCCACGCTCGACTATGCCGCCTATAGCGACACGGCCGAGAACTATCCCGTCGAGAAGGGCTATGGCGCCCTGGTGCAGGCCGTGGCCGCGCAGGCTGCGCCGGAGCTGAAGGTCATCACCGGATGCCCGGTGAGCCTGGTCGACTGGTCGGGCGGCGGGGTCGCGGTGGAAACGCCGCGCGGGCGGCTTTCAGCCCGGATGGCCATCATCGCCGTGCCGACCACGGTGATCGCGCGTGGCGGCATCCGTTTTGCCCCGCTGCTACCCGCCGACCTAGCTGAAGCGTTCGAAGCCCTCCCACTTGGAGCGGCGGAGAAGGTGGCGATCCGGTTCGAACGCGACGTGTTCGGCGTGGAAGCCACGAGCTATATCGACACCATCGACCTTGCCAATGCCGCGCGCCGACCGATCAACTTCGTGCTCAACCCGTTCGGGGTGCCGATGGCGATCGGACAGATCGGCGGCGACAACGCGGCAGGTCTGGTCGCGGCCGGTCCTCAGGCGATGGAAGACTTTGCCATGGCCGCGCTGACCGACGCGTTCGGGGCCGGCATCCGACGCGAGGTCGCGGGGGTGGCGACCACGTCCTGGGTGGCGGACCCGTTGATCGGCGGGGCCTATAGCTGTGCGCTGCCTGGGCGTGCGCCGCTGCGCGCGCGGCTTGGCCAGACATTGGGCGAGCGGGTGCTGTTCGCCGGCGAGGCGGTGTCACCCCACGCCTATTCGACGGCCCACGGCGCGCACCAGACCGGCCTTTCCGCCGCCGAGGCGGCGCTGGCCCAACTCGCGGGGAAAGCGGCATGAGCGAACCGGCGAACACGCCTGTTGTCACCATCGTCGCGGCGGTGGCCGAAAACCGGGTGATCGGTCGCGGGGACGAACTGCCCTGGCGTATTTCCGGCGATCTGAAGCGCTTTCGCGCCATTACATGGGGCAAGCCGATCCTGATGGGGCGGCGGACGTTCGATTCCATCGGTCGGCAACTGCCGGGGCGCACCACTATCGTCATCACGCGCGACACCGCCTTCACGCGCCCGGAAGGCGTGCTCGTTGCGCCTTCGCTGGGCGCGGCGCTGGACAAGGGCATGGGCGAGGCGGAGCGGCTGGGAGTGGACGAGGTCGTCGTGGTGGGCGGGGCGCAGATCTATGCCCAGGCCCTGCCGCAGGCCGGCCGGCTGCGGCTGACCGAGGTGCATGGCGCGCCGCAGGGCGACATCTTCTTTCCCGAGTTCGACCGTGCCGCGTGGCGCGAGATCGCCCGGGAAGGGCCTCAGCAGGGCGAGAAGGACGAGTTCGCGGTCAGCTTCGTGGACTACGAACGGATCTAGCGGCGGAACCAGCGGGCGGCCACGGCGGCCGCCGGCCACTCAGATCGGGCGACCCTCTATCTTGAGCGTGAGCTTCTCCTCCATGTCCTCGACCGAATCGAGGTGAGGATAGATGGCCAGTGCCTTGCGCGCGGCCTCCAGCGCATGCTTCTCGTCGCCGATCTCCTTGCAGATGATGGCGATACCGGCCCAGGCGCCATAATGGCGCGGTTCGCGAGCGACGACCTGCCGCAGGTCCGCCAGCGAATCGGAGAAATCCTGCCGGAGATAGAACACCGCCGCGCGTTTGTTCCAGGCTTCCAGATGGTCGGGCTCGATGTCGACCACCGCGTCGAGCAGCTGGATCGCGAGGTCGAAGTCCTTCATCTCGGTGGCAAGGGTCGCGCGGGCCATAAGGATATCGGCGGTCGCGCTGCCGGTCGGCGCCAGCGCGACGTCGATACGGTCGGCGATGGACTTGGCCGAGTCCTTGTCCGGGGCGACCTTGAGCGCGGCGAACAGTGCGTCCAGCCGCTTCACGCGGTCAGGTTCGGCCGTGGCCGCGGATTCCAGGCCCTTGCCCTGTTCCTCGGGCGCGCGGGCCTTCGCCTCGGGCTTGGGAATCTCGACCTGAAGAATGCCGTCGGCTCCACCCGAGGACGCCGCAGGGGGGCTGTGCGTCTGGGAGGGGGCAGACTGGGCCAAAGCGAACGGGGCCGGGATGGCTACCGGCGCCGCAGCGAGGATCAGAACAGCAAAAAGGGCGCGCATAGCTCCACTTTAGGAGCGATGGCGCCCTCGTCAATATTGAGAGGCAAGAGCCGCGAAAACGTGAACGTCGCGCGGTGGTGCCAAGAGGACGCCCGGACCCGCCGGGCGCGCCTCGTCTTCTCAGCCCTGGCGGGCCTTGAAGCGCTTCTGGGTCTTGTTGATGATGTAGACGCGGCCCTTGCGGCGCACCAGACGATTGTCGCGGTGACGGCCGAGCAGCGACTTGAGAGAGTTACGAATCTTCATGACACTTAACCTTCGGATCGACAGCGCCTGCGCATGAGACGGCACCTCTATGGCCGCGCCCCGATCCGCCAGCTTCCAAATTCGAGGCCCGGCTGATAGCGGAGCAGGGGGGCTGTTGTCAATCCGCGGCAGGCGGATCAACCCTGACTTTCCCGGGTTTGCCGGCGGTTCCGAGCTTTCCCAGATGGGTGTGACCGAAACTGTCCGGATATTTGAGCCCGTAGCCCAAGGCGCGATCGATGCCGATATGGGCAACCCAGATCGCGGCTACCGCCCCCAGATGTGGATCGGCAAGGCTATAGGCGAGGGCGGCGAGAAGGGCCGGGCCGATATAGCTGTGCACGCCATTATAGAGCCGGGCACCGAGGACGGGACCCGCGAGATAGCCAAGCATGGCGAGGTCCGGGGCCAGAATGAGCGCGGCGAAAAGCCACCAGTTCGGCGCCAGTGCCGCATAGACCACAAGCGCGCCCGCGAAGACCGCCAGACCTTCCAGTCTGAGCAGGATGGCCGGGGTGCCGGCGACAGTGCCCGGAGATGGCCCGGCGGGCGGGGTCATCCGCCGCGATGCCCATGCTTGTAGGGCGCCATTCCGGCGCGGGCGAGCTCGTCGGCGCGTTCGTTCATCGGGTCGCCGGCGTGCCCCTTGACCCAATGCCAGTGAATCTCGTGGCGGGCGATGGCGACTTCCAGCCGTTCCCACAGGTCGACATTCTTCACCGGCTTCTTGTCGGCCGTGCGCCAGCCGTTGCGCTTCCAGCCGGCCATCCATTTGGTGACGCCGTTGCGAAGATACTCGCTGTCCGTGTGCAGATCGACCGTGCAGGCGCGCTTGAGCGCGTCCAGCGCCTCGATGGCCGCGGTCAGTTCCATGCGGTTGTTGGTGGTCGGGGATTCGCCCCCTGAGAGTTCCTTCTGCGCGCCCGCATAGCGCAGGATCGCCCCCCAGCCGCCGGGACCGGGATTACCCGAGCAGGCACCGTCGGTCCAGATCGCGACAATCCCCTTCGGCGCCTCCTTCGCGGCGGCGTCATCGGAGAAGATGCGGGCGGTGCCGGGAGCCGTTTTCACGCGCCGATCCCATAATCGCGGACGCTTTCCACGCTCCGGTGGAAACGCAGCCGGCGCAGATAGTCCCTGGGGTCGTGGGGGCGCACCAGGGCGCCGAGGGGCACATTCAGCCAGTCCACCAGGCGGGTCAGGAGGAAGCGCAGCGCCGCGCCACGGCACAAGAGCGGCAGCGCGTCGATCTCCGCCGGCGTGAGCGCGCGCTCCGCGCCATAGGCGGCGAGCAGGGCGCGGCCCTTAGTGAGGTTGTAGGCGCCATCAGCCTCGAAGCACCAGGCATTGAGGCAGATGGCGATGTCGTAGGCGAGCAGGTCGTTGCAGGCGAAATAGAAGTCGATCAGCCCCGACAGCCTGCCGTCAATGAAGAACACATTGTCCGGGAACAGGTCCGCATGGATGATGCCGGCGGGAAGGCCGGCGGGCCAGTTCGGCTCGAGAACGCCCAGCTCGTCGGCAATGAGGTCCGCCAGTCCCGGCGCCACCGTGTCCGCGCGCGCCTTGGCCTGATCGAACAGCGGCCGCCAGCCGGGAACGGAAAGCGCGTTGACGCGGCGCCGGGCCGTGAAGTCGGCGCCCGCCTTGTGCAGCCCCGCCAGAGCCGTGCCGAGCGCGGCGCAATGAGCGGCGGTCGGGCGCCGCACCGAGGTGCCGACCAGAAAAGTGGCGATCAGCGCCGGCCGGCCGGCGAGCGTTCCGAGGGCCGTTCCCGTGCGATTCTTGACCGGCTGCGGGCAGTCGATGCCACGGCTGGCCAGATGCTCCATCAGATCGATGAAGAACGGCAGGTCGTCCGGGTTCACCCGCTTCTCATAGAGGGTGAGGATGAAGCTGCCCGCTTCGGTCTGAAGCAGGTAGTTCGAATTCTCGACGCCCTCCGCGATGCCCTTGAAGGCGCGCAGGCGGCCGATGTCATAGGTGGCGAGGAAGGATTCGAGCTCTTCCGGTGCGACGTCGGTATAGACGGCCATGAAATTGTGTCGTGCCTGTTCGCGGGAATCTATTCGGCCGCATCGGGGCGGAGCTGGCGGGGCAGCGGGAAGAAGACGTCCTCATGGGCGGTGTAGACGGATTCGACCGCCACGGTGAAACGCTCCGCAAAGGCGTCGATGATCTCTTCGACCAGCACCTCCGGAGCGGAGGCGCCTGCAGTGATGCCCAGCGAGGAAATGGCGCCGAACACGTTCCAGTCGATGTCTTCGGCGCGCTGCACCAGGACGGCGACGCGGCATCCTTCGCGCTCGGCGACCTCGCGCAGGCGCTGGGAATTCGACGAGTTCGGCGCGCCGACCACGATCATGGCCTCGACCTGCGGCGCCACCCGTTTGACCGCCTCCTGGCGGTTGGTGGTGGCGTAGCAGATATCCTCCTTGTGCGGGGCGACCATGGAGGGGAAGCGCGCGCGCAGGATGGCGACGATCTCTGCGGTGTCATCGACAGAAAGGGTGGTCTGGGTCGTGAAGGCGAGATTGGACGGGTCGCGCGGAGTGAAGGCGCGGGCCTGCTCCGCCGTTTCCACCAGCGCCACCGCGCCCGCGGGAAGCTGGCCCATCGTGCCGATCACTTCGGGATGACCGGCATGGCCGATCAGCACCACGTCGCGGCCCTTCTTGTGGTGCACGACCGCTTCGCGGTGCACCTTGGTCACCAGCGGGCAGGTGGCATCGATGGCGAAGAAATTTCGCCGCGCGGCATCCTCGGGCACCGAGCGGGCGACGCCATGGGCGGAGAAGATGACCGGGGCCGTGGCGCCAGCCGGCACCTCGTGAAGCTCTTCAACGAAGATCGCGCCCTTCGCCTTCAGGCCTTCCACCACATATTTGTTGTGCACGATCTCATGGCGCACATAGACCGGCGGGCCATAGATCTCGAGAGCGCGCTCCACAGCGTCGATCGCGCGCACCACGCCGGCGCAGAAGCCGCGCGGCGCGCAAAGCAGGATCCGCAGTTCGGGCTTCTGGGCGGCGCTCATCGCTTGATCCATCGATCAGGGGTCGCCCCGTCATGGGTGGCGCCGCCCGCGCTGTCAAGCGCGCGGCCGTCTCAAGGGCGCTTCTCGAACGCGCCGACGATGGACAGGCTCACCGCGTCGGAGACCACGGGGACGGCGAGGCCCAGCCCGAAATCGCTGCGCTTGAGCCTGCCGGTCGCGGTGAAGCCGACATTTTCCCGCTTGCTGCGCGGATTGACGCCGGCACCGAAGAACGTCACCTCCAGCGTGACCGGCCGTGTGATGCCGTGAAGGGTCAGATCGCCCTCGACCGTCGCCGTCATGCCATCCGGCTTCACCCGCGTGGAGGCGAAGGTCGCGGTGGGAAACGTTGCCGTGTCGAAAAATTCGGGGCCAGCGAGATCCGTTCCGAAGCTCTGCGAGGTCACCGCCAGCGACGAAATGGGGACGGTGACGTTCAGCTGCGCCGTTTCGGGATGTGCGGGATCGAGTACCAGGGTGCCGCTCGTCGCCGCGAACATGCCCGAAAGCGGCGTGATGCCGAGATGGTCGACCGTCCAGGTCACTTGCGTGTGGTTGGCGTCCACCGCGTAGGTGCCACCCGATATGCGCGAGGTGTCCGCTGTGCCGGGCAGTTGCTGGGCAAGCGATGGTGTTATGATGCCGAGCAGCAGAACGGCGGCGAGTAGAGAGCGCAGTAACATCGATAATCCTCTCCTGTTTTCCCTGTCGCGCCCGTTTGTGAGTTCCGCGAAGGTTTGGCGGCATTATTCACGCGAACGCCCTTGCGGTGCCATGTATTTCGAATGGCGGACGAATTGTTCCTAAATTCTTCCTAAGTGTAGAAATGTTCCCGAATGGTGGGGGCACGTCGACGCCTGCGCCGTCTTCATCGCTTATGTCTTCTTTGGGTTTGCAGGATGGCGCCGGGCGGCCTATATTTGCGCGATCCCGGTCATCGCGAGACGGTCCGAGGCTCCGCTCCCACAAAGGGCGGCGGAGCGCGTGAGAGCGCTTGCGCGGCCGAACGACCCAATTGGATGGAGACGCGTCCCATGGCGAACGCCCCCCTGATGCCGAAGGCCACCGCCGTGTGGCTGGTCGAGAATACGGCTCTGACCTTCGACCAGATCGCCGATTTTTGTAAGCTCCATGTGCTCGAAGTGAAGGGCATCGCCGATGGCGAGGTCGCGCAGGGCATCAAGGGGCTGGATCCCGTCACGACCGGCCAGCTCGGCCGCGACGAGATCGAGCGTGCCGAGAAGGATGCGAGCCGTAGCCTGAAGCTGCTTGAGCCGAAGGTGAAGCTGCCCGAGGCCAAGCGCCGGCGTGGTCCGCGCTACACCCCGGTCTCCAAGCGCCAGGACCGGCCGAACGCCATTCTGTGGCTGCTGCGCAGTCATCCCGAATTGAAGGACAGCCAGATCATGCGTCTGGTGGGCACCACCAAGACGACGATCGAGTCGATCAAGGAGCGCACCCACTGGAATGCGGCCAACCTGACGCCGATGGATCCGGTGACGCTTGGCCTGTGCTCGCAGATCGACCTCGACATCGAGGTGCAGCGCTCCTCCAAGGACCGCCCGGCGGCTGTCGCCGGCGAGGGCGGCGCGACGCTGCTGCCGGCCGACGTCACCACCGGGCACGGTGCCATGGACGAGCCCTTCGTCCCCACGCCGAAGCCGCGCGAAGAGGCCATCGACCTCGACACCGTGTTTGCCAAGCTTGGTGGTTCGCGCAAGAGCGAAGCCGAGGACGAATGAGCCTTTCGGCCTGTGCCGCAGGGATGGAAAGGGGCGCTTCGGGCGCCCCTTCTTTATGGAACGTCGCTAGCGCCCGCCGCGCGCCAGCGCGTGATCCACGAGGGCGTCGAGGACCTGCGGGTAGCTGACGCCGCTCGCGGCCATCGCCTTGGCGTACATGCTGATATCGGTGAAGCCGGGAATGGTGTTGAGTTCGTTGATGACGACGCTCATATCCGGCTTGAGAAAGAAGTCGACGCGGGCCATCGCGTCGCAGCCGGTGGCCTCGAAAGCGGCGGCGGACATCGCCCGCAACGCGTCTTCCACCTCCGCCGGCAGTTGGGCGGGGACGATCACCGCCGCGCCGTCGGCGTCGATATACTTGGCCTCGAAGCTGTAGAAGCCATGGCTGGCCGCTGGGGCGATTTCGCCGGGACGGGAGACGAAAAGCTCGCCATCCGGCCGCTGCAGCACCGCGCATTCGATCTCCCGCCCCTCGACGAATTCCTCCGCGAGCAGCTTTATGTCGTGCCGGAAGCCTTCGGCGAGCGCCGCCTCATACTCACTCTCGCATGTGACCTTGCTGACGCCGAAGGAAGATCCCTGCCGCGCCGGCTTCACGAACAGCGGCAGCCCGAGCGTGCGTTGCACGTCCGGAAAGGACGGCGTGTCGCCAGATCGAATGACCAGCGCGCGCGCGACGGGAAGCCCCGCATCCCTCAGCAGCCGTTTGGCGAGATCCTTGTCGATCACGGTGACCGAGCCGGTCATCCCGCAGCCGACCAGCGGCACCCGAGCGACCTCGGCCAGTCCCTGGATCGAGCCATCTTCGCCATGCAGGCCGTGAAGCACGGGAAACAGGAGATCGATGGCGGGCAGGTCGCGGTAGGTTCTGTCTCCAGAAGCCGCCTCGTCGATCGCCACCAACCGCCCGCCCCCTCCGGGAATGAGCGCGATCTGCGTCCCGGCGACGGGTGTTTCCAAGGCCGAGCCGTCGAAGCGAGCGAGCCGCCATGCGCCCTCGCGCGTGACGAACACCGGCACGGCGTCATAGGCCGCCGGGTCGAGGGCGCGCATGACGTTGGTCGCTGACAGGATGGAAACGTCATGCTCAGGCGAGCGGCCACCGAAAAGGACGGCGATCCGGCGCTTTGGCCGTGTTCCGGTCTGCATCGTCGAAAACTCCACCCGGAACCAGGTTCGGCAGCCCCGCAAAAGGGGCGCTTCATTCACGCTCCAGTCGAGCGCGAAAAGGGTGAACGTTTGGTAAAGATGGGGTTGGCGGGCGCATGTCCGCCCACCGGTTTGATCGGATTCGGTGCGTCCCGGCACGGCGCCTGCCGCGCCCTTGCCGGAACGCGTGGATCCGTGGCTTACGCGGCCGAGGCCTTGGACAGGCCACGCGCACTAAGGACCGCGGCGATCTCATCGAGCGAGGAGGGATCGTCGATGGTGGCGGGCATGTTCCACGGCTCGGAATCGGCGATCTTCTTCATGGTGCCACGCAGGATCTTGCCCGAGCGCGTCTTGGGCAGGCGGTGCACGGCGATGGCGATGCGGAAGGCCGCGACAGGGCCGATGCGCTCGCGCACCAGCGCAATGATCTCGTTCTCGATCTCGTTCGGCGCGCGGGTCACTCCAGCCTTAAGGACCACGAAGCCGCACGGCACTTCACCCTTCAACGCGTCGTGGATGCCGATCACCGCGCATTCAGCGACGTCCTGATGGGAGGCGAGAACCTCTTCCATGCCCCCGGTGGAGAGGCGATGACCGGCGACGTTGATGATGTCGTCGGTGCGACCCATGATGTAGAGCTGCCCATCGGGATCACAGAAGCCGGCATCGGCGGTCTTGTAGTAACCGGGATACTCGGTGAGGTAGCTTTCCCGGAACCGCTCGTCCTGCCGCCACAGTGTCGGCAGGCAGCCGGGCGGCAGCGGGAGCTTGATCGCGATCGCCCCCATCTTGTTCGGCCCGGCGGGGTGCCCGCCCTCATCGAGAATGTCGATCGTGTAGCCGGGCATCGGCACACCGGTCGAGCCGACCTTGATATCCAGGGCTCCGAGGCCGATCGGATTGCCGGCGATGGCCCAGCCGGTCTCGGTCTGCCACCAATGGTCGACGACCGGCACGGAAAGCCTGTCCTGCGCCCACTCCACCGTATCGGGATCGGCGCGCTCGCCGGCGAGAAAAAGAGTACGCAGGGATGACCGATCATAGTCGGCCATCAACTTGCCTTCCGGGTCCTCCTTCTTGATCGCGCGCAGCGCCGTCGGCGCGGTGAACAGCGCGCTGACCTTGTATTCCTCGATCACCCGCCAGAAGACGCCGGCGTCGGGTGTGCCGACCGGCTTGCCCTCATAGAGCACCGTCGTGCAGCCCGTGAGGAGGGGCGCGTAGACGATGTAGGAATGCCCGACAACCCAACCGATGTCGGAGGCGGACCAGAACACCTCGCCGGGTTTCACGCCGTAGAGACCTTCCATCGACCAGCGCAGCGCGACCATGTAGCCGCCGGTATCGCGCACCACGCCCTTGGGCTTCCCGGTGGTGCCGGAGGTGTAGAGGACGTAGAGCGGATCGGTGGCCGACACGGTGGCGCATTCCGCCCAACGGCCGCCCGTGGCAGCCTTCTCGCGCAGCGCGTTCCAATCGTGGTCGCGACCTTCCTTCAGGCTTGCCTCGGCCTGGGGGCGCTGCAGCACCACGCACGCCGTCGGCGTGTTCTTGGTCATGGTCAGCGCCAGATCGAGAAGCGGCTTGTAGGCAACGGTCCGGTTCGGCTCGATGCCGCAGGAGGCGGAGAGAACAACCTTGGGGCGGGCATCGTCGATGCGGCTTGCCAGTTCGGCCGCCGCGAAGCCTCCGAAAACGACCGAATGCACCGCGCCGATGCGCGCGCAGGCCAGCATGGCGAACAGCGCCTCGGGGATCATCGGCATATAGATGACGACACGGTCGCCTTTCTCCACGCCGAGATCGCGCAACACGCCGCCAAGCAGACGCACTTCGGTCAGCAGTTCGGAATAGGTGACGGTGCGCTTCGTGCCGGTGACCGGGCTGTCGTAATAGATCGCCGGCTGCTGGCCGCGGCCCGCATCGACATGCCGATCAACCGCGTTGTGGCACATATTGGTAAGGCCACCGACGAACCAGCGCCCATAGACGCCGAGCGAGGAATCGAAAATCTCCCTCGGTTCGGCGATCCAGTCGATCGCGCGGGCCGCCTCGCGCCAGAAACCCTCCGGATCCTGTATCGAACGATCGTAGATGGCGGGATAGCGACTGGTGGCAACCGGGCGGTCCGGGGTGGTCATCGTGGCGTCTCCAAGGGTCACATTATTGTTTTTTTGGCTGTGCCCAGAATTCCGTTTCCGGCCTGTGATTTCAAGAAGCGGAAATGCTTACGACCTTTGTCGAGCGCAGCGCGGTCGTCCGACAGGGCGAGATGGAGAAATGTCGTCCTCAAAAACAAACCGCCGGCCCAGGAGGCCGGCGGCAAAGTCAGCGCTATCAAGAGTCTCGGCTCAATGAAGCGGAGACTCCTTCAGCCGCGTAATTTCGTCCTTCAGAAGGAGCTTGCGTCGTTTCAGGTCGGTGACCCGTACCTCGTCGGAGCTAGGACGGGTGACTTCGGCCCGCAGCTCCTTTTCGAGCGCCTGATGGCGACGTTCCAACTCCGTAACATGCGCCTGCATGGACATGGACGATATCTCCCTGTCTCTGGAAGTGAACGTCATCAGTCTGTCACTTGCGGCGTCGCCTGTCGACGGAACGATGTGCTGCACTGCAGCACGTTCGCGTGGGCCGGGCCGTATTGCGGGCCGGCGGAAGGACGGCAATACTGTGTGGAGGGCCCCGTCGGTAGCGGGGGCGAGTCAGTCGGCGGGTTGGGCGTTTTGGCACAGATAATGGCGGACGAGGAACGCGAGCTCAGGGCGCTTCTGGAGCGTCTGAGGCAAGAGCACCGCGATCTGGATGTCGCAATCGAGGCGTTGCACGACATGCCGGGCAACGACCAGCTTCAGCTCGCGCGCTTCAAGAAGCGCAAACTGGCGCTGAAGGACCGCATCAGTTTCGTCGAGGACCAGATTTGCCCTGACATCATCGCCTGAGCGCGGGAAGGGCGATCCCGGCGCCGGGCGCCGGGACCGGGATATCAGAACTGCGTGAGCAGCACGTCGGCGTTGGTCTTGTCGGCCTTGCTCGGCACATCCTCGACATTCATGACCAGCACTTCGCCGTCGTCTACCAGCATGGAATAGCGCTTGGAGCGAAGGCCCAGGCCGGCGGCGGAGCCGTCGAAGGAGAGGCCGATTTCCTTGGCGAAATCGCCATTGCCGTCGGAGAGGAAAACAATCTTGCCGCCGGCGTTGGAGGCCTTTTCCCACGCTTCCATCACGAAGGGGTCATTGACCGCGGTGACCGCGATGGTGCTGACGCCCTTGGCGAAGATTTCGTCGGCGCGGGCGATGAAGCTCGGCAGGTGATTCTTGTGGCAGGTGGGCGTGAAGGCGCCGGGTACGGCGAACAGCACGACCTTCTTGTTCTTGAAGATCTCGTCCGTCGACTTCGGCACCGGGCCGTCGGCAGTGGCGACGCGGAAGGTCGCGCTGGGCAGCATGTCGCCAACCTTGATCGTCATAGATGTCTCCTTTCGGCGCGGTGATTTTGCGTGTGGAACGTCGAGCTACGCGCAAAAGCCCGCCCGACCGCGATGTCGTCGATCACGGTCAAGGGGCTGCGCGCTCTCGCTCGCGCGGTAGCATAGTCATTTCCCGCGTGTCGGGAAGACGCTTCAGCGTGCGGAAAGCGGCGCTTCAACTTCGATTGCGCGGCGGCCGTCGATCAGGGTGAAGCGCAGCGGCGTGCGTGCGATGTCCGCGCCCTTCGGCACGCCATCGACCGGCAGGACGAAAACCGTCGTGCCATCGGCGCCATTCTCGCGCGTGGGGAGGGGCAGGGCCCAGCTTTCGTCGGGTCCTTCGACGAAAAGATCGGCGTGATCGGCGTCTCCGACCGCGGTTTCGACGCGGATCGACGGCTCGCCGTTCACGTCTTCCAGCGCGACTTTGCGGACGGCCGGTGTCCCGGAAGAACGGATCGCCGTGGGGACCGGGACATGGGCGAGCGCATCGGCGAGGGTCGGGGAGGCCGTGCCATCACCGGCGGGAAGATCAAGCGTCACGGCGGCGTTCGCCGGCTGGCAGATCTTCTCGCAGACCGCGAAATCGAGGGCGAGCTGTAGCGTCACAGGCTTGGAGGCGTCGACCGGCGTGACCTCGATCGGGATCACGACGTCCTTCTTGTAGCCGACGGAGAAGCTTCCGCCCTCGTCGAAGCGGACCGGTGCCGGCCAGCGAATGGTTACCGCACCCAGATTTTCCGAACCGGACCAGTCGAAATGGGGTGGCACGCCGCTGTCGCCGGGATAGCGCCAATAGGTCTTCCAGCCGGGGGTAAGGCGAATCTCGACGCCGGCCGTGCGCGCGCCATTTTCCGTCGGTCCGCCGAGCAGACGCACGGCCGTGCCGCTTGGTGCGGACCACTCGGACGCGGTTTCCGCCTGGGCCCCTCCGGCCGTGAGCGGCCCGAACGAGGCGGTGGCGAGCAGGGTGGCGATAATGGGCAGGCTGCGATGCATGATCATGGCGATAGCCTCTTCGGCCCGTGCGCGAAACCCCGGCGGCCGCACTTTCGTGTGAGCCCTTGCCGTGCGTCGCGCGCCCAGGCGGGAGCGGGGTTGAAAATGCACAGCTTGGGTTTACGCTTCCGGTCATGTGGATGGGACGAGGAAGTGATGAAGGTTCTGCTGGCGATACGCCCGGAACCTTTCTTGACGGGCAGATGCTCGTCGCCATGCCCGGCATGCGCGACGAGCGTTTTGCCCGGGCTGTCATCTATGTGTGTGCCCACTCGCCCGAGGGAGCGATGGGCATCATCGTCAACCAGCCGGCGAGCCATATCAAATTCACTGATCTTCTGGTGCAGCTTGACGTCATTCCGCAGGACGAGCGGATTCACTTGCCGAGCGGCGCCGGCGGCGTGACGGTGCTGCGCGGCGGACCGGTGGAGACCGGACGCGGCTTCGTGCTGCACAGCGCCGATTTTTTCATCCAGGATTCGACGCTGCCGATTGATGACGGCATATGTCTGACGGCGACGCTCGATATTTTGAAGGCGATCGCCGCCGGTGGCGGTCCGGCCAGCGCGGTGCTGGCGCTGGGCTATGCGGGCTGGGCGCCCGGCCAGCTGGAGAATGAGATCCAGCAGAATGGCTGGCTGCACTGCCCGGCGGATAGTTCGCTGGTGTTCGGTACCGATACCGACGCCAAATACGACCATGCGCTGCGCAAGATCGGCATTGATCCGGGAATGCTGTCTTCCGAATCCGGCCACGCCTGACGCGCTATCCCTGCGTTGGCCGGTCCTGTGCCCTCTATCTCCAGAATAGCCGCGCGGAAAGGCTGTCAGGACGCCGGCTTGGACGGCGCCATGACAGGGCTGGCCGGCGGCATCGATGCCGATCCGCTGGCGGCCGGCTCTTCGGCGTCGGCGTTCGTCCGTGCGGCGGGTTCAGCTGGCTTGTCGGCAGGCGGACGTGGGGGCTTGGCCTTCGGCGGGGCCGCCGCAGCCTGACCGGCAGCCGGCGCGCCGGCGCTGGTCTGCGCGTCGCCGTTCTTGTCTGCCTCGCCCTCCTGCGGCGCGGTGCGCGGTGCGGCGCGCGTCACCCCGCGGGCGGCCGCACGCGAGAGCTGGCGCCCGCGCTCGATCAGCGAGGGGGGAGCCGCGTCGGCGTTGATCAGCTTGCGCGCTTCCTCTGCGCTCACCGGCTCGCCGAACAGCCGGCCTTGGCCATAGCGGCAGCCCAGTTTGCCAAGCGCGGCCGCGGCCTGCTCGGTCTCGATGCCTTCGGCGACGATGTCCATGCCCAGATCATGGGCCATGTTGATGATGGTCCGAAGGATGATGGGGCGCTGCGCCTTGTTCCCATTGCGACCCAGCGCTTTCATGAAGGTGCGGTCGACCTTGATGGTGTCGAAAGGAAAGCGCTGCAGATAGGCCAGCGAGGAATAGCCGGTGCCGAAATCGTCCAGCGACAGGCCGGCGCCAAGCTCGCGCATCCGCGACAGGATCTGGGCCGCGTATTCCGGATTCTCCATCGCCAGCGATTCGGCGAGTTCCAGTTTCAGCGTGCCGGGCGCGACGACGTTGCGGGCGAGCACGGCCTTGATGTCCTGCAGCAGGTCGTGGCGAAGCATCTGGCGCGAGGAGATGTTGACCGACACGAAGATCGGCTCGCTGCGCGATGAGCGCTGCCAGCCGCCCAGCTGGCGCGCCGCGCTGTCCAGCAGGAAGAGGCCGAGATCGACAACCAGCCCGCTATCTTCGGCGACGGAAAGGAAGTCGTCGGGGCCGAGCGTGCCCAATGTGGGATGCTGCCAGCGCGTCATGGCCTCGAAGCCGGAGACGGCACGGGTCGCCAGATCCACGACCGGTTGGTAGACGACGCTGATTTCGCCGCGCTCCAGCGCCTGGCGCAGGTCCTCTTCCATGGTCAGCCGGTCGAGCTTGTGGGTGCGCATGCTGGGCCGGAACACCTCAATGCGGTCGCCGCCCACGCGCTTGGCAAAGTACATCGCCAGCTCGGCATCCTTCAGCATTTCGTTGGGCGAGCGCTTCTGCCCGTCGGCGAGGACAAGGCCGATCGAGGCAGTGATGAAGATCTCCCGGTCGCCGAAGGTGATCGGCGCGCGCAGCGTACGGCGCAATGTGTCGGCGAAGGCGGTGATTCGCTCCGGGTCGCGCTCGGAGAGCAGGATCAGGGCGAAATGGTCGCTACCCAGTCGTGCCAGCGTATCCTGCTGCTTGGTCAGCCGCATCAGACGCCGGGCCACGGTGAGCAGGATGGAGTCGCCGGCCGGCATGCCAAGGCTGGCGTTCACCTGCTTGAAGCGATCGAGGTCGATCAGCATGATCGTCGGCCGCAGGGTATCGTCCGCGCGGGAAAAACCGTTGGCCGAGGTCAGGCGGTCGAGGAAGAGTTCGCGGTTGGGCAGGCCGGTCAGGTTGTCGTGCACCGCGTCATAGAGCATGCGCTCTTCGGCGGTACGGCTCTCCGTGACGTCTGACAGCGTGCCGATGCAGCGCACCACCTCGCCATCCGTGCCCACCACGGGTCGGGCGCGCAGGTTGAACCACAGATAGTGCCCGTCATGGGCGCGCAGGCGAAAATCCTGGTCGATGCGCCCGCGGCGCTGGTCCAGAAGCCCGTCCAGCGTGGCGCGAAAGCGGTCTCGATCGCCGGGATGGATGATGTCCAGCCACCCGGCGGCCTCGGTCTCCAGCGTTCCATGCTTGAGGCCCAGAAGCAGCTCGGCTTCGGGGCTGACATGGATGCGGTCGGTGTCGACGTCCCAGTCCCATACGATGTTGCCCGAGCCCGCCACCGCGAGCGCGCGGCGCTCCAGCTCCTGCGCGCTGCCCGCCACCGAGCCGATGCCGGCGAAGGCGTGCTGCATGACGGTGAAGCCGATCAGCATGACGATGAGGACCAGACCGCCGAGAAGAGCAGGGGCGACGAGGTCGTTGCCGATATGGCCGGAGACCGCCATTCCCGCCGTGATGACCCACACCACCAGAAGGAACAGGGTCGGGATGATCAGCACTGCGCGGTCATAACGATGCAGCGCGAGCCACATCACCACGCCAAAGCCCATGAACGAGATCACCAGCAGCGAGGGGCGCGCGATGCCGGCGGCGGCCGAGGGGTCGATCAGGGCGAGGCCGACGAGGGCGGCGAGGAACACCAGCCAGCCGGCGGCAATGTGCCCGTAGCGCACATGCCATCGGTTCAGGTTGAGATAGGCGAACAGGAACACCACCAGCGTCGCCGCCAGAATCGCCTCGCCCGCCGCCCGCCAGAATTGCTGGGCCAGCGGCGATATGCCGAACACCTTCGACCAGAAGCCGAAATCCAGGCCGATATAGCCGAGCACCGCCCAGGCGAGGGCGGCCGCCGCCGGGAACATGGCGCTGCCCTTCACCACGAACAGGATGGTGAGGAAGAGCGCCAGCAGTCCGGCGATGCCGATGACGATGCCGTTGTAAAGGGTGAAGGAGTTGACCTTGTCCTTGTAGGCTTCCGGTTCCCAAAGATAGAGCTGGGGCAGGTCCGCATCGCCAAGCTCGGCAACCAGCGTCACTGTGGTGCCGGGGTCCAGCGTGATGAGAAACACGTCCGCGTCCGGATCGTTCTGGCGTTCCGGGCGGAAGCCCTGGCTGGCGGTGATGTTGACGATGCGCCGGTTTCCGAGGTCCGGCCAGAACACGCCAGAACCCACCATGCGGTAATGCGGCGCGACGATGAGGCGGTCGACCTGCTCGTCGGTGTTGTTGGCGAGGGCGAACACCGCCCATTTGCTGCCGTCGGGCCCTGGCACGACCGAGCGCACCTCGATCCGCCGCACGATGCCGTCGGCCCCCGGAACGGTGGATATCTGGATGCGGTCGGTCTCGCTGGTGTGGCGCTCGATCGCCGGCGCGAGATCCACCACCAGCGCCTCAAGCCGAACCGCCACCGCGTCCAGCGCAAATCCCGGTGTTGCGGGCAGCAGGAAGGCGAGGAGGAGGGCAAACAGTGCCATCAGACGGCGCACGCCGCGCGGGCCATAGGTATCTGCGGCACGCGTGTTCATGCGCCACGCTCGGGCGTGCACGCCGAAGCCCGTCGGCAGGTCCGGCAGGAAGGGCAGGAGGCGACGGACGGTAGCCAAACGGAGTCCTCTGATCTTGTGCAGGAGCCGCGACCGCCGGCTCCCTTCGGCGACGCGTTGAGATGAGTAACGGCGCGGCGCCGCGTGAGCAAGACACGACAGCAAATCCGCCCGCCGGCCCCATGTCCGGAAGGTCGAAGAATGCACCATCGGACCTAATCGTGAAGCATTTGGGGCAAGGTTCACGTCACGGTGGCGACAGCCACAGCTTTGCACGGCTTTCCGCCTCGGTGCGCTCCTCGGGCGTGAGCGAGGCGACCAGCTTGTCGAGCATCGGATCGTCAAGCTTCTGGGCCTTGGCCATCATGTGCCAGGTCGCGGCCGCAACCTTGTCCTGCGGCACGCCGCGCCCGGCGGACAGGATGCGGGCGTAGCGGTTCTGGGCGATCGCGTTGCCCGCGAGCGCGGCCTTGCGGAACAGCGCGGCGGCGCGCTCCTCGTCCTTGGGGACGCCGTCGCCGTTGAACACCATGATGGCGAGTTCGGTGGTGGCCACCACATTGCCAAGCTCGGAAGCGCGATACAGCAGGCGCGAGGTTTCGAGCCGGTCCTGGGGAACGCCGTTGCCGTCCCGATAGAGCGTCGCCAGCGCGTAGATCGCGTCCACCTGGTCCAGATTCGCGGCACGGCGGAACCACTCGGCGGCGAGGGCGGGTTCCTTCGGTGCCACGAGGCCCTGAAGATAGACCAGACCAAGATTATAGGCCGCCGCCGAGTTGCCCTTTTCCGCCGACTGGCGAAACAGGGCGACCGCCTCGTCCTTCCGCTGGGTGGAGGGCTGTTCCATCTTCCACGCGCCGAGCGTGAACAGCGCATCGGAATTGCCCTTGGCGGCGGCGGCCTCGAACCAGGCGCGCGCGGCGGCCGGATCCTGAGGCACGCCATAGCCGATCGAGAGCAACTCGCCGGCCAGCACCATGGCCACCGGGTCGCCCGTGGTGTTGGCGCGCTTGACGGCGAGATCGAGGGCGGTCCGGAAGTGGCCGCGCTGATAGGCGGCGTAGGCGGGGTCGGGCGTGGGCGCGGGGCCGCGCTTGCCGCTTGGCGTCAGCGTAATCGAGGCGGGGGCCTTGGTCGGCGTCGCGCCGGTGCTGGGGCCAAGAGGCTCGACGCCGGGCGCCTGTGCGTATGCAGCAGGCATCCAGCCGCCGATCAGGATCAGGAGCACGAGAGCGGCCGGCGTGCCTTGGAACGGCAGCCTTCCGGGTCTGCGGTGCGGCATCGCCATCAGCCGGCTGCCATCTCGCCGCCGAGACGGGCCGCTATCGCGCGTGCGCCTGCAACGGGATCGTCGAGCACGAGGGTATCGACGGCGATGAAGTCCGCGCCGGCCGCGACCAGCGTGGAGACCTCCTCCAGCGTGCCGGCATAGGCCACGCAAGGCGGTTCGAAGAGCTGCGCCCACCAGTCGGTGCGCTCCAGCGTGGTGTCAAAAGCGGGGCGTCGCCCGCTGAGGTCCGGTTCGCCGAACATCACATAGTCCGCACCGGCCTCGCCCGCGCTCATCGCGTCGTGCTTGCTGCGGATGCCGCCCATGCCGGCGATGCCGTGCGGGCGGAGGACAGGGAGCGCCGCCCGAAGCGCGGCCAGCCCGTCGAGATGGGCGCCATCGGCTTCAAGCGCGCCGGCCAGCGCGGTGTTGCCCTCAATGAGGCAGGCCGCGTCAATGGCATGGCACGCCGCGACGAGCGGGCGCAGGCGCTCGGAGAGCACGTCCCCGTTCGCGTCGGCAGCGGGGGATGGATCCGCGCGCAGCAGCACGGCAGCGATATCCACCTCGCCTCCGGCGCGGCCGACGGCATCGGTCAGCCGCGCGATTTCCTCTGCGTCGCCTGTAGCAGGCACGAGCAGATAGAGGCGGGGCGCGGGGCGTTGAGGTTCGGGGCGGGATCGAGACATAAGGGGAGCCATGTCGCAGGATGGCGGCGAAAGCGCGGCGCCTTCGCAACGGAACTTCATCTAACGGTCGATGGCGGCGCGGTCCAGCACCGTTAGGATTTCATTCTCGATGGGGTCAATACGGCGCGATCCCGACGTCCGCCATGCTTCACCCCGGATGGCGCGAGGTGGTAAGTGTTGGAGTGTCGTTCGTCGACGCCAAGACTTCCTGGCGCGCCCGTCGGCCGGCCTGTCGTCGGTCAGCGACGCCATTCGAGGGGAAACATGCCCAGCCACAGTTTTCGCTTCGCCACGCATGCGGCGGTCCTCATGACCACCGTGGCGCTTGTCGCCGCGCCAGCTCTCGCCCAGGAGCCGGCGCCGCCCGCCGCAACGGCAGGGCAGACCGCCGCGCCGTCCGCGGTTCCCAAGGCACTGACCTGGCCCAAGACCTTTGAGTTCGGCGACAAGCAGCTGCAGCTGTATCAGCCGCTGATCGAGACATGGAACGGCGACCAGCTCGCCGGCCGCGCGGCTGTTGCCATCGGCACCAAGGACGGCACGCCCACTTACGGAATCGCCCATTTCACCGCCCGCGTCGCGGTCGACAAGCCTTCCAAGCTGGCCCAGCTCAGCAACATCACCATCTCCACGGTGGACGTCCCGACCGACAAGACCCAGGACACGGCGGTGATGAGCGCTCTGCAGGCGCATATTCCCCCGGAGGGCATGACGGTCGCGCTCGACCGCCTGCTCACGAGCTATGCCGCGAACAAGGAACTCGGCAAGGAACTGGCGCAGCCGGTCGACAACACGCCGCCGAAGATCATCTTCGCCGACAAGCCGACTCTTCTCGTGCTGGTCGCCGGCAAGCCGGTGACCCAGCCGATTGAAGGCGTCGTCGGCTTTCAGCGGGTGATCAACACCCATCCGCTCATCCTGGTGGATGCGGCGGGTGCCTATCATCTGCAGGCCGCCGGCACCTGGTACGACGCCAAGTCGATCGAAGGGCCGTGGGTGGTGACCACCGCTGCCAACCCGTCGCTCGAAGCGGCGGGAAGCATGGCGAACTATGAATCGACCGCTGAATCGATGCTGCCAGCGAGCGGCCAGAAGCCGGCTGTTCCGCCCGCCATCGCCTCCTCGACCGTTCCCGCTGAACTGGTGATCACCGGCGGCGCCCCGCAAATGGTGCCGGTGGGCGGTACCTCGCTGCTGCGCATGGCCAATGCCGACCATGCGGTGCTGATGGACCCCTCGAACAACCAATATTACGTGCTGGTTTCCGGCCGCTGGTTCCGTGGCGCCGGCCTCACCGGGCCCTGGAGCTTTGTGCCCGGCACCAGCCTGCCGCCGGACTTCCCCAAGATATCGCCGACCGATCCGGTGGCCAACGCGCTGGTGGCCGTGCCCGGCACGCCGCAGGCCAAGGAGGCGGCCATCGCCGCGACGGTGCCTCAGACGGCAACCATCTCGCGCGATACCCGGCTGACCATCCAATATGACGGCGGCGCGCCGAAATTCGTGCCGATAAAGGGCACGGTGCTGAGCTACGCCGAGAACACCCGCACGCCGGTGATCATGCTCGACCCGACGCGCTATTACGCCCTGTTCCAGGGGGCCTGGTTCGTCGCCGGTTCTCCGAACGGGCCGTGGTTCGTCACGGACGTGGTGCCGGCGGCGGTCTACACCATTCCGGTCACCTCACCGCTGCACTACGTGACCTATGTGCGGGTCTACGCCTCGACCCCCGAAGTGGTCACGGTCGGCTATACGCCCGGCTATATGGGTGTCGTGCTGGCGCCGGGTGGCACCGTGGTCTACGGCACCGGCTATGACTGCCCCGGCTATGTCGGCTCCTACTGGTACGGATGCCCGGCAACCTATGGCTACAACGCCGCCTTTGGCTGGGTCGGGGGCTTCGCCTTTGGCTTCGCCGCGGCCTATGACTGGGGCGCGTGGGGGCCTTATTGGGGTCCCTATTGGGGGGCGGGTCCGTGGGGTGGCCCCTGGGCCGGCGTCAATGTCGACCAGACCAACCTCTATGGCCGCTGGGGCGGCAACGCGACCATCAACCACGCCTGGGGCTATAACCCCTGGACCGGCAATGAAGGCGTCGCGAATTCCATCAGCGGCGTTACCGGGCGCGGCACCGCCTTCCAGGGCCGTTCGGGCGCGGCCTTCAACCCCTGGACCGGCAATTACGCCGGTGGGCGCGAGGGCAGCTACTACAATCCGGCGACCGGTGCGCGTGGCGCCGCCCGCTCGGGCGTGGTCGGCAATGTCGACAGCGGCAATTTCGACGCGGGTCGCCAGTCGGCGCGCTACAACCCGACCACAGGCTTTGGCCACGCCTCGGAGACCGGCGTGTCCGCCGATGACGGTCACCTCAACGTCGACAGTCGCGGCGTCGCCGGCAACGCGCACACCGGCAACGGCGTGGCGTGGAACGACGGCAATATCTACACCGACCATGATGGCAGCATTCATCAGTATGACCGGTCGAATGGCTGGCAGCACCAGACCATTGACGGCTGGCGCGGCGACAGCGACCCCGGCCAGATCGACCGCCTGAACCAGCAGCGCAATTTCCAGCAGCTGGGTGACGAGCGGGTGGACAATTTCGCCCGCGCCGGCGGCTTCGACGACTTTCATGGTGGCGGGGACTTCGCGGGTCGGGACGGCTTCCGCGGCAACTTTGGCGGCGGCGGTTTCCACGGCTTTGGTGGCGGTGGTGGCTTCCACGGCGGTGGCGGCTTCCGCCGCTGAGGCGGTTAGCGTTCGCCGGGCCTTTCTTTCAAGGCCTCATCCCCGGCCGCGTGCCGGGGATGTCATTTGAAGAGGGCGCGTGTTCGTCCCCGAAACGCTAGCCGTCATCCGAACGGACGCGGGCAAAACAAAAAACGCCACCTTTCGGCGGCGTTTTGAGTGTCTTGCGGCATTTCCGCAAAAGCGAAGATACGGCTCAGGCCGCCTTCTTGTGCTCGACTTCTTCGGTCCACTGACCGAGCGCGGCGAGATAGTTCATCCTGGCGCGATGGGTGAAAGCGGCCTGTCCGGCGGCAACGTTCTCCGGCTTGCCTGCCCACGCCTTCTGCGGCGCGGCCTGAAGGGCCCGGCCATAGGAGAACGTCAGGTTCCAGGGCAGCCCGCCATTGCGGATCATCGCGTCGAGATTGGCCGTCGCCTCTTCGTCCGACTGGCCGCCGGAAAGGAACGCCACGCTCGGGACCGCCGAGGGCACGCAGTTCTTCAGGCAGCGTGCGGTCTGCTCCGCCACTTCGGCGGTGGAAGCCTGCTTCGCCGACTTCTTTCCGGCGATGACCATGTTCGGCTTCAGCACCATGCCCTCAAGCTTCACACGGGCGTAGAACAGCTGCTGGAAGACTTCCTTCAGCACCCATTCGGTGACGTCGTAGCAGCGGTCGATATCGTGGTCGCCGTCCATCAGGACTTCCGGCTCGACGATCGGCACGATATTCGCGGCCTGTGCCAGTGCCGCATAGCGTGCAAGTGCCTGGGCATTGGCGAGGATGGAGGTGTAGCTGGGAATATGCGACCCGATATCGATCACCGCGCGCCACTTCGCGAAGCGGGCGCCGAGGTCGTAATATTCCTTGAACCGCTCGCCGAGGCCGTCGAGGCCCTCGGTGATGGTCTCTCCGGGACAACCCGGCTGCGGCTTGGCGCCCGCGTCGACCTTGATGCCGGGGATGGAGCCGGCCTTCTCGATCAGCGCGACCAGCGGCGTGCCGTCCTTGGCCTTCTGGCGGATGGTCTCGTCGAACAGGATGACGCCGGAAATGTACTGCGACATCGCTTCGTCGGACCGGAACAGCATCTCGCGATAATCGCGCCGGTTTTCGAAGGTGGACTCGACGCCGATGGCATCGAAACGCTTCTTGATCGTGCTTGAACTCTCGTCGGCGGCCAGGAGTCCCTTGCCACCCGCCGCCAGCTTGTACGCAACCTCTTCGAGGCTAGCCGTCATCTCTCTCTCCCGCGCGAAACAGATGTGTCCGGCCCCGCAGCCTGGTGTCCGACGGGGCCGAGCCAGTTGGATTTACAGCATTCAAAGCCCGGATGTCTCGATTTTCGAGCTGTCCGGACTCTCGCCGGGTCTTAACGCCGCAGCGCCTCGACACCCGGCAAGGCCTTGCCCTCGAGCCATTCGAGGAAGGCGCCGCCGGCGGTCGACACGTAGCTGAAGCGCGCCGCGACACCGGCATGGTTGAGCGCCGCTACCGTGTCGCCGCCGCCGGCGACCGAAAGCAGCTTGCCCGCGTCGGTGAGATCGGCCGCCGCCTTGGCCACCGCGACGGTCGCGGTGTCGAAGGGCGGCAGTTCGAACGCGCCGAACGGGCCGTTCCATACGACGGTCTTCGCCGTCTTCAACTTGGCGATGATGCTCTCGACCGACGCCGGACCCGCGTCGAGCATCATTTCGTCCGCCTTGATGTCGTCCACCGCGGCGACGCGACAAGGGGCGTGAGCCTTGAACTCGGTTGCGGCCAGCGCGTCCACCGGCAGCACGACGTCGCAGCCGGCGACCTTTGCCTTCTCGATGATATCGAGCGCGGTCGACGTGAGATCGTGCTCGCACAGCGACTTGCCGACATCCTTGCCCTGAGCGGCAAGGAAGGTATTGGCCATGCCGCCGCCGATCACGAGGATGTCCACCCTCGCCACCAGATTGCCAAGCAGTTCGAGCTTGGATGAGACCTTGGCGCCGCCGACCACGGCCAGAACCGGACGCTCGGGCGCCTCCAGTGCCTTGGCGAGCGCTTCGATTTCCTCCTGCATGCAGCGACCGGCATAGGCTGGAAGCGCGTGCGCGAGGCCTTCGGTCGAGGCATGGGCGCGATGGGCAGTGGCAAAGGCGTCGTTGACATAGACGTCGCCGAGCGTTGCCAGCGCGGCAACGAACTCGGGATCGTTGGCCTCTTCGCGTTTGTCGAAGCGGGTATTTTCCAGAAGAAGCACGTCGCCGGGCTGAAGCGCGGCGACAGCGGCCTGGGCGACCGTCCCGATGGTGGCGGGGCAGAAGCCGACCGGCTTGCCCAGGCGCGAGGCCACCTCGCCGGCGATCGGCGCCAGCGACAGGGTCGGATCCTCACCCTTGGGGCGACCGAAATGCGCCAGCAGGATCACCTTGCCGCCCTTGTCCGCGATCTCGCGGATCGTCGGTAGAACGGCCTGTATGCGGGTGTCGTCGGTGACCTTTCCATTGTCGACCGGGACATTCAGATCGACACGCACGAGCACCCGTTTGTTGGCGACGTCGGCGTCATCGAGTGTGCGAAAGGCGGATTCTTCCTTCACGGGCATTCTCCCTCGGATTTTTTTTGATCTTTATACGAAGCGGCCGGGCTTCATTGTGGAGAGCCCGGCCGAAACTCATTCAGATCAGTTTACCGAGGGCAACCGCCGTGTCGGACATGCGGTTCGAGAAGCCCCATTCATTGTCGTACCAGGACAGAACACGCACGAAGTTGCCTTCGAGCACCTTGGTCTGGTCGAGGTGGAAGATCGAGGAATGCGGGTCGTGATTGAAGTCGGTGGAGACGTTGGGCTGGTCGGTGAGGCCGAGGATGCCCTTAAGCGGGCCGCTCGATGCCGCCGCCTTGATGGCCTCGTTGATCTCCTCCTTCGTCACCTTCTTCTTGGCGACGAACTTGAAATCGACGACCGAGACGTTCGGGGTCGGCACGCGGATCGACGTGCCGTCGAGCCGGCCGGCGAGTTCCGGCAGCACGAGGCCGACCGCCTTGGCCGCGCCCGTGGTGGTCGGGATCATCGACAGCGCCGCGGCGCGGGCGCGGTACAGATCCTTGTGCATCGTGTCGAGCGTGGGCTGATCGCCCGTATAGGAATGGATGGTCGTCATGAAGCCGTGGTCGATGCCGACGGCGTCGTTCAGCACCTTGGCCACCGGCGCAAGGCAGTTGGTGGTGCAGGACGCATTGGAGACCACGAGGTGGTCCTTCGTCAGCTTGTCATGGTTCACGCCGAAAACGACGGTCAGATCGGCACCCTCGGCCGGCGCAGAGACCAGTACACGCTTGGCGCCGGCGGTCAGGTGCGCGGCGGCCTTGTCTCTGGCGGTGAAGATGCCGGTGCATTCCAGCGCAATGTCCACGCCGAGCGCCGTATGCGGCAGCTCCGCGGGACTGCGCACCGCCGTCACCTTGATCGGGCCACGGCCTACGTCGATGGTGTCGCCGTCGACCTTTACCTCGCCGGGAAACCGGCCGTGCACGCTATCAAAACGAAAGAGGTGCGCGTTGGTTTCGACCGGTCCGAGGTCGTTGATGGCCACGACCTCGATGTCGGTGCGCCCCGACTCGATGATGGCCCGCAGTACATTGCGGCCGATGCGACCGAAGCCGTTGATGGCAACCTTGAGCGTCATGCGTTTAATTCCCCAGGTGAACTTTATCATCACGATCCGCGCCGTGGCCTAATAGCGCGGCGGACGTTAGGACACCAGTCGCACCTTCTACTGATGCCACCTGGGAGCAGGTCTGGCGCATTTCGCATGCGCCAGACGCATAGCTGGGGAGCCCCGATTCAGTGCTCCAGGCGGCTCAACGCGGTCTGAACCACGCCGTCCACCGTGATGCCGAAATGCGCGAACACTTCTGGCGCGGGGCCCGAAGCGCCGAAGCCGGTCATGCCGACAAACGCGGCGTCGGAGCCGACGATCGAGTCCCATCCCTGGCGGATAGCCGCCTCGATGGCGATCTTGACCGGCGCCTTGCCGACAACCTGACGGCGGCTTTCCTCGGGCTGATTGAGGAACAGCTCGAAGCACGGAACGCTGACCACACGGGTCGGTACGCCTTGCCCTTCCAGCACTTCGCGCGCCGCCATGGCCATGGAGACTTCCGATCCGGACGCGAAAAGCGAGACCTTCGCCTCGTCGGAGGCGGCGGCCAGTTCGTACCCGCCCTTGGCCGTACGGCAGCGCTCGCTGCTATCGGTCCGTAGCAGCGGGAGATTCTGGCGCGTGAGCGCGAGCACGCTCGGCCCGGTCTTGTGCTCCATCGCCAGCTTCCAGGCCTCCGCCGTTTCCACCGTGTCGCACGGACGGAAGACGAGCAGGTTCGGAATGGCGCGCAGTGCGGCAAGTTGTTCCACCGGCTGATGGGTGGGGCCATCTTCGCCGACGCCGATCGAATCGTGGGTGAACACGTAGACCACGCGAATCCCCATCAGCGCGGCAAGGCGGATGGAGGGCCGGCAATAGTCGGAGAACACCAGGAAGGTGCCGCCATACGGAACAAAGCCGCCATGCAGCGCGATGCCGTTCATCGCCGCTGCCATGCCGTGCTCGCGAATGCCCCAGTTCACGTAGCGCCCGTCATAGGCCGGGGGCATGACGTCGACCGAAGTGGCCTTGGTCTTGGTGTTGTTGGAATGGGTGAGGTCGGCCGAGCCGCCCACCATTTCCGGCAGCGCAGCGGTGAGCGCTTCCAGCACGATCTCGGATGACTTGCGGGTGGCGACCGCGCCGCCATCGGCGCGGGCCTTGGTGATCACATTCGCCACCACGTCGCCCATCTTGGAGGGCAGTTCGCCGCGTATCCGGCGCTCGAATTCGGCGCGCTTGTCGAGGTCCGCCTCCTTCAGGCGCTGGGTCCAGCTCTTGTGGGCCTGGCGCGAGCGCAGCCCGGCCAGCCGCCAGCAGTCGAGCACGTCGCTGGGGATGACGAAGGGCTCGCTGTCCCAATGAAGGAAGGCACGCGCGCCGGCGATCTCGGCGGCGCCCAGCGGCGAGCCGTGCACGGCGTTGGTGCCCGACTTGGTGGGGGCGCCGTAGCCGATGGTGGTGCGGCAGGCAATCAGCGAGGGCTTGTCGGTGGTCTTGGCGTGCTCGATGGCGGCAAGAATGGCGTCGGGGTCGTGCCCGTCCACCCGCACCGAGTCCCAGCCCGAGGCCTCAAAGCGGGCGAGCTGGTTGGTCGATACGGAAAGGTCGGTCGAACCATCGATGGTGATGTGGTTGTCGTCCCACATGACGATCAGCTTGCTCAGCTTCTTGTTGCCGGCAAGCTCGATGGCCTCTTCCGAAATACCTTCCATGAGGCAGCCGTCACCGACGATCACATAGGTGTAGTGATCGACCAGATCGGAGCCGAACTGGGCGGCGAGCATGCGCTCGGCCAGCGCGAAGCCGACCGAGTTCGCCAGGCCCTGGCCGAGCGGGCCGGTCGTGGTCTCGACGCCGACGGTGTGGCCATATTCCGGATGGCCCGGTGTCTTCGAGCCGAGCTGGCGGAAGTTCTTGATGTCCTCGATCGTCATGCCCTCGTAGCCCACGAGGTAGAGCAGCGAGTACAGCAGCATCGAGCCATGGCCGGCCGAGAGAATGAAGCGATCGCGGTCCGGCCAGTGCGGATCCGTCGGATCGAACTTCAACACTTTGCCGAAGAGCACGGTGGCGACATCCGCCATGCCCATTGGCATTCCTGGATGGCCGGACTTGGCGGCTTCGACGGCGTCCATGGACAAAGCCCGAATGGCGTTTGCCATGCGATCATGCTTATCGCGGTTCGACATGAGGACCGATGTCTCCGAAGGGATCTCGTTGCTCTTAGGCGATGATGTGGCGTCAGTTGAATTCTGGACGTCTATGGTCTCGAACGAGCGGCGTCCGGGCGAAGTTCCTTGATGGGGCCGCCCGTGACCCATGACTGATAACGTTCGGTATACAGCACACCCGCGCTGTACCATGCATTCCGCAATGCGGCTGCGCCGGGCGGGCGAGTGATAGCACCCTGCCGCTGCGTGTCAAAGCCGGCCCGTGCGCGCCGGTGCCCGATGTTTGTGGCTATCGCTTCGGCGGAGAGGCCGCCGTCGCAGTTGACGCTGGCGGAGCGTGCAGGCTCAATGTCGCCGGATTCGGGTGCGAAACCACCCGCTTATACCGTCCAATCATGCCCCGTCCGCGCCGCCGTTCCGCGTGAAAGCGTGCGTGACGAGGCGGGCGTTTACCGGAGCGTCAGCGCATGAACCAGCTGCCTGCGGGCGAGTCGATGGCTCTCGATACCGCACTGAAGCGCTTCGACACGGCGGTCGAGGCGCTTGAGGCCGCGATTCAGCGTCGGCTTGAGGTCGAACGCCAGGAGGCGGCCCTGTCGCAGCAGGTGCATGTTCTGAGCATCGATCGCTCTCGCCTTGCCGACGCGCTCGACGGCGCGCAGACCCGTGCCGAGAAGATCGAGACCGCCTCGGACGAGGTGTCGCGCCGGCTGGGCAGCGCCATGGAAACCATCCGCGCGGTGCTCGCCGCGCATGAACGCTGAGGTGGGCCGATGGCACAGGTTACGATCACCATTGGCGGGCGAGCCTATCGGATGGCCTGCGACGATGGTCAGGAGGAGCACCTCACCCGGCTCGGCGCCAATGTTGACGCGCGCATCGACGAGCTTCGCGCCGCCTTTGGCGAAATCGGCGACCAGCGGCTGAGTGTGATGGCCGCGATCACCATGGCGGACGAACTGTCCGAGGCCCGGCGTCGTCTCACCGAGGCTGAAAGCGCAGCGCTTGCGGACCGCAAGGCGCGCGATGAAGTCGCCCATCGGCTTGGAGAGGTCGAGGCCTCCCTCGCCACTACCGTCATTTCCGCAGCCGAGCGTCTGGAGCAATTGGCGCGCGAGCTGGGCCCCAGCCCTTCCGGTGGCGTGGGTATGGGCTGAGGGGTTCATCGGCCGCACGCCGTTCAGCGTTGATGGAGCGGGAAAACCCGTCGCCGGGCGGTGTGTACCCGGAGGGGCTGCAACGGCAGCACACAGGGACGGCTGGCCTGCCGGGCGGCGCGATGCGGCTCACGGCTCGGAAGTGTCAGCCCTTGACGCCATGCCGACCGGAGGGCAGGAGGTAGGCCAAGTTCATTCCTCGCGGCCGCGTTCTCGCCTGTCGCGCTTCTGCCGGAAACCTTCAATGATCCGCTCTCCGCTCATCACCGTCATGGTGCAGGCCGTCCGCAAGGCCGGCCGCTCACTCGTCCGCGATTTCGGCGAAGTCGAGAATCTTCAGGTCTCGCTCAAGGGCCCGGCGAATTTCGTCTCCAATGCCGACCGCAAGGCCGAGCGCATCCTGCATGAGGAACTGTCGAGGGCCCGGCCGGGCTTTGGCTTCATCATGGAAGAGAGCGGGGAGGTGGAGGGCACCGATGCCAGCCATCGCTGGATTATCGATCCGCTCGACGGCACCACCAATTTCCTGCACGGTATTCCGCTGTTCTGCATCTCGGTCGGGCTGGCGCGCGACGGCGTGCCGATCGCGGGTGTGATCTACAACCCCGTGACCGACGAACTGTTCGTCGCCGAAAAGGGCGCCGGTGCCTTCCTGAACGACCGGCGCATCCGTGTCGCCGCGCGCAGCAAGCTGGCGGACGCCGTGGTCTGCTGCGGCATGCCGCATCTGGGCCGGGGCGGTTTCGACCAGTTCGGCCGCGAATATGCGGCGCTGGCGCCAAAGGTCGCAGGCATGCGCCGGACCGGGTCCGCGGCCACCGACCTTGCCTGGGTTGCCGCGGGTCGATTCGACTGCTTCTGGGAGCGCAGCCTCAGCTCGTGGGACATGGCCGCTGGTATCGTGTTGATCCGCGAAGCGGGCGGCTATGTCAGCGACCTCGACGACAGCGACAAGATGCTGGCCAAGGGTGACATCATCGCCGGCAACGAGACGATCCGCCGGGACGTGCTTGCGGTACTGCGCAAAGCCTGACGACAAAAGGGAAATCCCGCATTCCATTTCCCTCGCGCTGTGGCATAGTCCCGCAAAAGGCTGGCGTCGACGGCGGGGCGCGGCCGCATCAAGGAGACGGCCAGGGGCATGGACGCAAGCGATCCTTTTCACAAGCTGTCATCGCCCAGGATCTTCCTGGTGCGGATGTTCGTGTTCGTGCTGCTGTGCGTGGCGCTGGCGTCGGTGCTGTATCAGCAGATCTGGTCAGCGTTCCTCAATAATCCTGGCCTCAATGGCGTGATCTTCGGCGTGCTGCTGATCGGCACGATCTTCGCCTTCCGGCAGGTGATGCGGCTGTTGCCCGAGGTCGAGTGGGTCAACAGTTTCCGCGTGGCCGATCCCGGCCTAGAAGTGCGCCAGGCCCCGCGCCTGCTGGCCCCCATGGCCGCACTGCTCGGGGATCGGGCCGGGCGGATGTCGATCTCGCAGGCCACGATGCGTGGCATCCTGGAATCCATCGGCACCCGGCTGGACGAAGCCCGTGACCTGCTGCGCTACCTCACGGGCCTGCTGATCTTCCTCGGCCTTCTCGGCACATTCTGGGGACTTCTGGAAACCGTCGGTTCGATCAGCCGCGTGATCGGCTCGCTCAACGCCGGCCCGGAATCGGGCTCGGTGCTGGAGACGATGAAAACCGGACTTGCCGCCCCCCTCGGCGGCATGGGGTTGGCCTTTTCGTCCTCGCTGTTCGGTCTTGCCGGTTCGCTGGTGCTTGGCTTTCTCGACCTCCAGGCCGGGCAGGCGCAGAACCGCTTCTATACCGACCTTGAGGACTGGCTCTCCACCACGGTCGAGGATCTCGGCTCGGAGGCGGCTCGCGCCAAGCCGCTCCCGGTACCCGCCCCGATGCCGCCGACCTATGTGCCTCCGCCGGCCGCTCCCTCTCCGGCTTCCTCCGCGTTCAATGCCCCCGCCGGCCTGCTGCCGCCACCCGACTTCGCCCAGTTGACCGAGGCGATTGGACGGCTCGACCGCACGATGACCGAGGCCGGATCACAGCGCGTGACCACCGCCATGGCGCATCTTGCCGAAAGTCTGCAAGGGCTGGTGCAGCATATGCGCGGCGAGCAGCAGATGGTGCGTGACTGGGTCGAGGCGCAGGCGGAGCAGCAGAAGGACATCAAGAAGCTGCTGGAACGCCTTAACGAGTCGCTGGCCAACCGCGAGCAGGCCTGATGGCACTGGGACGCTCACGCCGCGGCGACCGCCACATCGATTACTGGCCAGGCTTCGTCGATGCATTGTCGACGCTGCTGCTGGTGTTCGTCTTCCTGCTCTCGGTGTTCGTCCTGGCGCAGTTCGTGCTGACGCAAGAGATCGGCACCAAGGACGATGCGATGGCGCGGCTGCAGGCGCAGATCCGCCAGCTGACCGACCTGCTGGCACTGGAGCGTTCCAACGACGCGGATGCCGAGAGCCAGATCGGAACGTTGCGCGCCAGCCTGCTGCGTCTTGAGCAGGAGCGCGATACGCTGCGCGACGCCGCTACCGCACTCGCGACCCCCGACCAGATCGCGGAGGCGGAAAGCCGCAATTCCGAACTGGCCCGTCAGCTGGGCCAGGAGAAGGACGCCGCCGCACAGGCCGCGGCCCAGATTGCCCTGCTCAACCAGCAGATCGCGGCCCTGCGCCGCCAGATGGCGGCGCTGGAGGAAGCGCTCGATATTTCCGAACAGAAGGACAAGGAAAGCCAGGCCCGCCTTACCGATCTCGGACGCCGGCTCAACGTCGCGCTGGCCCAGCGTGTGCAGGAGCTGACGCGTTACCGCTCGGAGTTCTTCGGCCGGCTCAACCGCATTCTCGGCAATCGGCCGGGGATCCGCGTGGTGGGCGATCGCTTCGTGATGCAGTCGGAGATTTTCTTCGATCTGGCTTCGGCGGACCTTCGCGCCCAGGCTATTCCCGCACTGAACGAGATCGCGCAGAGCCTGGTGCAGCTTGAGAACGAGATTCCTGAGGATCTCGCCTGGGTATTGCGGGTTGACGGACATACCGACGACCGGCCGATCCAGACGCCGCAATACCCCTCCAACTGGGAGCTTTCGGCGGCGCGCGCGATCGCGGTGGTGCAGTATCTCGCCGCGCATGGCGTCTCGCCCAAGCATCTGGTTGCCGCCGGCTTTGGCGAATACCAGCCGCTTGATGCCGCCGACACCGAAGAAGCCCGCGCCCGAAACCGCCGGATCGAGCTGAAGCTCACCGAGAGATGATCGAACGGCAATGACCGAGCGTCCCGCAGCCCGCCTCTCGGCCTTCGAGTGGGACCGTATGCCGGCCATGGCGGACCTATGGGTCGAATCCTGGCAGGAGGCGATGCCGGAGATCGATTTCGAAGCGCGCCGCGGCTGGCTATGTCATCAGATCGGCACGCTGATCGATGAAGGCGCGGTGATCGATCTGGCGGTGACGGATCACGAGAAACCGGAACTGCTCGGATTCATTTCCGTCGATCCTCGCACCGGGTATGTCGACCAACTTGTGGTGCATCCCGACCATTGGGGCGAGGGCGTTGCGCGACAGCTCGTCCAGGCGGCCAGTGCCCACACCCGAAAGGGGCTGTCGCTGGACGTCAATGAGGAGAACGAGCGGGCGGTACGGTTCTATGAGCGCGCCGGGTTCGTTGTCGTCGGTCACGGTTTCAATGCAACCTCGGGCCGCCCGACGCTGAGGATGGAGCGCCCGCCCGGATAGGCGCCGTCCCGCCGGTCTGCGAGGTGCGCGTGTCCATGCAGGGCGCTTCAAACCGTGTTCAGTCGCCAGGGAGGGGCTGTCAGCCCCCGTTCGTCTCACCGAACTGCAGTGCAGCCAAGCGGGCATAAAGGCCGCCCTGCGCCACGAGGCTGGCGTGGGTGCCCTCCTCGACAACATGACCCCCATCCATGACCAGGATCCGGTCGGCCGAGAGAACGGTCGCCAGACGATGGGCGATCACCAGCGTGGTGCGTCCCTGCATGGAACGATCAAGTGCCTGCTGCACCAGCGTTTCGCTCTCGGCATCGAGCGCGGAAGTGGCCTCGTCGAGCAGCAATATCGGCGCACGGCGCAGGATGGCCCGTGCGATGGCGAGCCGTTGGCGTTGGCCGCCCGACAGCGTGATCCCGCGTTCGCCGACCGAAGTCTCCCAGCCTTCCGGAAGACGGGCGACGAATTCATCGGCGCGGGCGAGGCGGCCGGCTTCCTCCACCTCCTCATCAGTCGCGTCGGGCCGGCCGAGGCGGATGTTCTCGCGGATCGAGGCGGCAAAGATCGCAACGTCCTGCGGCACCAGCGCAAGGCGGGCGCGAACCGCGCGCGGAGAAGCCCTGGCAATGTCGACGCCATCGATTTCCACGCTGCCCGAAACAGGGTCGTAGAAACGGAGCAGAAGCTGGAACAGCGTGCTCTTTCCCGCCCCCGAGGGGCCAACGATGGCTACGCGCTCACCGGGCCTAACCTCGAAGCTCACGCCCCGAAGGGCCGGCAGGTCCGGCCGGCCGGGATAGGCGAAGCCGACATCGTTGAACCGCACCGCGCCCTGGGGCGGCTCCGAAAGGGCGATCGGGTGGGCGGGCTCGGCGACCTGCGGCTGTTCGTCAAGCAGCTCGGCGATGCGCTCTGTGGCGCCAGCGGCCTGCGAGATTTCGCCCCAGACCTCGCCGAGCTGGCCAAGCCCGCTCGCCGCCAGCACCGCATAGAGCACGAACTGACCGAGCGTGCCCGCGCTCATGGTGCCGGCGAGTACCGCATTGGCGCCCGCCCAGAGAATCCCGACGACGCTGGCAAAGACCAGGAAGATGCCGACGCCGGTAAGCAGGGATCGGGCGCGAATCGCTTGCGTGGCGGCGGAAAAGGCATGCTCGACTTCGCCGGAGAAGCGGGCATCCGCCGCCGGCTCGGCCGTGTTGGCCTGAAGGCTCCGAACGGCGCCGATGGCTTCGGCGGCATAGGCGGAAGCCTGGGCGAGCATGTCCTGCGCCGCCCGCGAACGCTTGCGCACGCCGCGCCCCGCTCCGAGCAGGACCGCGACAATGACAGGAATCGCGAACAGCAGGATCGCGGAAAGCCAGGGGCTGGTGACGACCATCATCACCGCCGCGCCGAAGAACAGCACGAGATTGCGCAGCGCGATCGAGGCCGAGGCGCCGACGGCCGACTTGATCTGCGTGGTGTCGGCGGTGAGGCGCGAGATCAGCTCGCCCGATTTTGCCTGATCGTAGAAGCCGCCGTCGAGGGTAAGCAGATGGGCGAAGACCTGAGAGCGCAGGTCCGCGACGATGCGTTCCCCAAGCGTCATGACGAGGAAGTAGCGCGCGGCCGAGGCGACGGCGAGGACGCCAACGACGCCGATCATGACGCCGAAATAGCTGTTCACGAAGCCAGCGTGATTGGCATCGAAACCCAGATCGATCATCCGGCGCACGGCGACTGGAACCACGAGTGTCGCCAGCGCGGCAGCCAGCAGCGCGGTGAGGGCGGCGCAGGTGCGGCCGCGATAGCGCTTGAGATGCGGCCACAGCGCCATTAGCGGCCCGAGGCGCGGGCGACGGGAAGCGCCACCGGGCGAGGGATTTGCCGTCGGCGCTCCACCCTGATGGGCAACCGACTTGTTGGCTTCTGTGCTGGCGGCTTGTGTCACAGGCATGTCTCGGTTATAGAGCCGCTCGGATTTCCGGCAGGATCGTTTTTGAGAACGCCGCACGGTTCCCGCGAGGGACCGACCGTGCGGCGGCGAGGATGCAACCCATGAAGAGCGACATCCATCCCGACTACCACTTCGTCAAGGTGGTGATGACGGACGGCACCGAGTACACGACCCGCACGACCTGGGGCAAGGAGGGCGACGTCCTCCAGCTCGACATCGATGCGAAGTCCCACCCGGCCTGGACCGGCGGCACCGGGCAGTTGCTCGACCGTGGCGGGCGCGTTTCCCGCTTCCAGAAGAAGTTCGCGGGCTTCCTCAAGGCCTGATCGGGTCCTTGGGGTGCGATGGCGTGGGTGCTGCCCGCGCCATTCGGCCGCGATGAATGGCGAACCAACCCTCGTCGGGGCAAAGGCCTTGGCGAGGGTTTTCGTTCGCGTGCACGACGCCAGCTCGCCGGCCGGCATGGCAGCACCGCTCAACGCCCCTCGAAGCTGGAGCGAAGCCGGCGCAATTGCCCGGCGACAGCGTTGACCGGCGGAACATCCTGCGTGGTGAGGCCGGCATCCAGGCGTGCGATGCGCCCTTGCAGCTCGTGGCTGCGCTTCACCAGAAGAGCGAGCCGTTCAGGCAGCAAGGCTTCCTGGTGTTCGTCGCGCGGGGGGCCCTTCAGATCGATTTTCAGCGCCTCGCGCCGCGCCGTTTCCATCGACATGTCGCCGTCGGCAGCGGCTCGCCGAAGCAGAAGCCATGAGGCGAGCTGCATCAGGCGCGTGGAGAGCTTGAGGCTCTGCTGGGCGTAGGCGTTTAGCGCGGGCCGCTCGAGCGCGCGGCTCTCGACGCGGCCGTCCCCGTCGAGATAGGCGGCGCTTTCGTCAACAAGGGCCATGCCGTCCTGGAACAGCGTTTCGAACGCTGCCGATTCGACACGGCGCTCGGCAAGGTTCACCGGCCGTTCTTCGTCCCTGTCCGCATATCCCATGGCGCCGACCCGATAGAGGTGCGCACCCGTTCGGTGCGCTTCGGCTCTAGCCTCTCGCTCAAGCGAGCGCGGCTGTCCAGCACCCCTGGTCGCCTGATTCAGGACGACGGGCGAAAAAAGAGCCGCCCGGAGGCGGCTCGAAAGTCTAGACAGGGATGCGTCAAACAGAGTGGACAGGGGCCACTCGCGGCCAAAATCGACCATCCCCAGTAATAGTTCGGAAAGCTTAATGACGGGTTAAGATCACATCTCCGCGAAAGCTTCGGCGGGGCGCTCCATCGCCTGTAGTCGAGAGGGATAGACAAGGGAGTTCGCCGATCCGCTGGCCCGACGTGCAGTCGATAGGCATCAATTGCGATCCTCCAACGAGAGAGAGGTGTCTCGTTAAGCCGATCAAGATTGCGTGGGTTCTCCGGCTAGCGCTTGAAGAAGCTGTCCGCGGCAAGGCGGGACGCGCGTTTGGAGTCCAACGTGCGACGCAGGCGCTCGATCTCGTCATGCAGCGCCGCCATGCGTTCCTCAATCTCCGTCTCCGAGAGGATGGACAGGTCCATGCCAATCTCGTGCGTCGACGGCTTCCTCACCGGGGCCGCACCGAAGATGTCATCGTCGGTTGCCATTGTGGGGCTCCTTAACTGACCGTACCAGCGCGAAGTCTATTCCCAGCCCGACGCGGTTGCCAGCATGGGCCCGCTGGCCTACGAAGCCCGACAAACGCTTTGCCGCAAAGAGGATGATCACCGTGACCGATTTGCCCGCCACCATGACCGCCATCGGCCTTCCCACTCCCGGAGGTCCGGAAGCCCTGGTTCCCGAGCAGCGGCCGGTTCCGATTCCGGGCGCCGGCGAGATCCTGGTCAAGGTTGCCGCGGCCGGTGTCAACCGTCCGGACGTGATGCAGCGCAAGGGCGTGTACCCGCCGCCGCCCGGCGCTTCCGACATTCCCGGCCTGGAGATTGCCGGCGAGGTGGTCGCGCTCGGCGAGGGCGTGAGCCAGTGGAGGATCGGTGATCTGGTCTGCGCGCTGGTTTCCGGTGGCGGCTATGCGCAGTACTGCCTCGCCGATGCCGGCGCGGCCCTGCCGGTTCCCGCCGGTCTTTCCATGGTCGAGGCCGCGGCTCTGCCCGAAACGTTCTTCACCGTGTGGACCAATGTGTTCGACCTTGCCGGCCTGAAACCCGGCGAAACGTTCCTCGTTCATGGCGGAACCTCGGGTATCGGCACCACGGCGATCCAGCTCGCAAAGGCGTTCGGCGCCACGGTGTTCGCCACCGCCGGCAGCGCGGAGAAGTGCGCGGTCTGTCGTGAACTCGGCGCCGACGTCGCGATCGACTACAAGAGCGAGGACTTCGTCGCCGTCATCAAGGAAAAGACCGGCGGCAAGGGCGTGAACGTCATCCTCGACATGGTCGGCGGCTCCTACATCGCCCGCAACTACGAGGCCGCCGCCCCGCTCGGGCGTATCGTCCAGATCGCCTTCATGGAAGGCTCCAAGGTGCAGATCGACTATATGCGCCTGATGCTGAAGCGGCTCTCGCATATGGGTTCGACCCTGCGCTCCCGCCCCAAGGCGGAGAAGGCAACGATCGCCGCGTCCTTGAAGGAGAAGGTCTGGCCTCTTATCGGGGCCGGCAAGGTGAAGCCGGTGATGGACCAGGTGTTCCCGCTGGAAGAGGCGAGCAAGGCCCATGCGCGCATGGAGACCAGTGCCCATATCGGGAAGATCATGCTCAAAGTGGGCTGACAGTCAGGGCGCGTGGGCACTTATTCATCATCTCGCCCGAGAAAGTGAACATCCCCTGCGCGCCCACTGGCAAAATATCTCGCGGCGTCCTAGATATGTGGGGCGGAGCTGTGAGGCTCGTCAGGAGAACATATTCCCCGGGGCCTTATCGATCTCAAAGGGAGCTGTCCCTGACTGGACCCCTGGGTCCAGACACACGGCGCCCACCTACGCTGTAGGTTCCCGGGATCGATCTACCAACGGCCATCGCGGCTCCGCAGTTTATCATTATGCCCGATCATAACGCCCCGACCGACAAAGCCAGTCTTCGCGCCGCCGCTTTGGCGCGGCGGGCGGCGCTTGATCCCTCCTCGCGCGCGGCCGCTGCCGAGGCCGCCGCCGCGCATGCGCTTGAGTGGCTCGGCGACGTGGCCGGCGAGGTCGTTTCCGTCTTTGCCCCGATTGGCACCGAGATCTCGACCGATCCGCTGGTACGGGGCCTTCGTGCGGCAGGCGCCATTATTGCGCTGCCTGTGGTCATCGCCAAGGACAAGCCGCTGGTTTTCCGTCTCTGGGAGGAAGGCACCGAACTCGTGCCGAGCGACGGGCCCGGGTTCATCGTCATTCCCGCCCCGCCGGCCGATGCGCCGATGGTCGAGCCGGACGTGCTGGTGGTGCCGCTCGCCGGCTTTGATGCGCGGGGCCATCGGCTTGGCTACGGCGCGGGCTTTTATGACCGCACATTGGCCCGGCTGCGACGAGCCAAGCGCATTGAGGCGATCGGCTACGCCTTCTCGGTACAGCAGCTTCCTGCGGTGCCGGCGGAATCCCACGATGAACGTCTCGATGCCATCGCAACTGACGCCGGCATCATCTGCCCGGCGGAGGACTAGCGCATGCGTCTTCTCTTTCTCGGAGACGTTGTCGGCCGCCCGGGACGGCAGGTTGTGCTGGAGCATGTTCCGCGCCTGCGGGATGAATGGGCGCTGGATTTCGTCGTGGTGAATGGCGAGAACGCCGCCGGCGGTTTCGGTATCACCGAGGCGATTTACGACGAGTTCCTCGAGGCGGGCGCGGATGTCGTCACGCTCGGCAATCATTCCTTTGACCAGCGCGAGGCTCTTGTCTTCATCGAGCGCGCCCCGCGCCTCATTCGCCCCGCCAATTATCCGCCCGGCACCCCCGGGCGCGGCGCCGCACTCGTCGAGGCGCGCGGCGGCGAGCGGGTGCTGGTGGTCAACATGATGGGGCGTGCCTTCATGGACCCGATGGACGATCCCTTCGCCGCCATCGACCGCGAGCTGGAAGCCGGCCCGCTGGGCCTCGTCTCGGATGCGGTGATCGTTGATTTCCACGCCGAGACCACCAGCGAGAAGCAGGCCTTCGGTCACTGGTGCGACGGGCGTGCCAGCCTTGTCATCGGCACTCATACCCATGTGCCGACCGCCGATCATCGGATCCTGGCAGGCGGCACCGCGTTCATGACCGATGTCGGCATGTGCGGTTGCTATGACGGCGTGATCGGCATGGACAAGGAAGAGCCGCTGCGGCGCTTCACCCGCAAGATCGGATCGTCGCGCTTCGAGCCGGCGATGGGCGAGGGGACCCTGTCGGGGTTGGCCGTCGAGACCGACAGTGCGGGGCATGCGGTGAAGGTGGGCCCCGTCCGCATTGGCGGCGCGCTCGAACCGGTGTTGCCGACCTTCTGGTAGCGAAGACGCATCAATAGGGCGCGCCTTTTCGGGCCAGGGGTTCTCAGGTCCGGTGACGGTGTCGCTCACCTCCGGCTTTACGCGGATATGTGCTCTCGCCTATAAGCCGCGCACCGATTTCTTCAGAATTCAGATGCGGCAGGCGAATGGCCCGGCCGTGTGACGTGGAGGCGGCGATGGCCGGGCATTCGCAGTTCAAGAACATCATGCACCGCAAGGGCAAGCAGGACGCGGTGCGCTCCAAGCTGTTTTCCAAGCTGGCGCGCGAAATTACCGTCGCCGCGAAGCTCGGCATGCCGGACCCGGCGATGAATCCGCGCCTGCGCGCCGCCGTTCTGGCCGCCCGCGCCGAGAACATGCCCAAAGACAATATCGACCGCGCCATCAAGAAGGCGGCGGGTGGCGATGCGGAGACCTATGACGAGATTCGTTACGAGGGCTATGGCCCCGGAGGGGTCGCGGTCATCGTCGAGGCGCTCACCGACAATCGCAATCGTACCGCCTCGGAAGTGCGTTCCTATTTCACCAAGTCGGGCGGCGCGTTGGCTGAGACCGGCGCGGTCGCCTTCATGTTCGACCGTGTCGGCGTGGTGGAATTCGATGCCGACAAGGCCTCGGCCGATGGCATGCTCGAAGCCGCCATCGAGGCCGGCGCCGACGATGTGTCCTCAAGCGAGGACGGCCACGAAGTGGTGTGCTCGGTCGAGAGCCTGCATGAGGTTGCGCGTGCGCTGGAAGCCAAGTTCGGCGATCCGCGCAAATCGGGCCTGGTCTGGCGACCGCAGAACACCGTGGCCGTGGATGACGAAGTGGCCGAGAAGCTCATCCGCCTCGTCGATAACCTCAACGACAATGACGATGTGCAGAACGTCTACGCCAATTTCGAAATCTCGGACGAGATGATGGACAAGATGAGCGCGTAAGCGCGCGTCTTCAGCATTGTCTTGCCAGCGGCAGGGCTTCTGCCATCGGCGGCGCTTGCAGCCCTCACCGCCCGAATAGGGGGTCGAGAACCGGCAGGCTGAGCACGACCGCGACGACGATGATCCAATACGCGGCGAGCCGGAAATGGCTGTCCGTGGCGCCGCGGAAGGCCCGTCCGCCCAGGAACAGGCCGGCTGCGTAGGCCGGGCCCAGGAGGAGAGCCAGCCGGCCGACGTCCAGGGTGAGCATTCCGCCCGCCGCGTAGGCGACGCCACTGGCGATCGTCGCCAGGGCAAAGAATGCGAAGAGGTTCGCCCGAACCAACGCCGAGGGCTGCCCTCCGCCCAGCCAGTAGGCGATGACCGGCGGACCCGACATCTGCGCTGCGCCGCCCAGAACGCCGGCAAAGGTGCCGATCGCCAGCTTCGATGGCAGCCGGTGCTGCCCTTTGTGGCGCCAGCCCAGGATCAACGGCGCGAGCATGGAGAGGCTGAGCCCAGCCAGCGCCCAGCGCAGCACGAGCGGGTCGGTGTGTTTCAGAATGAAAACGCCCGCCGGCACGCCCGCGAATGCGCCGATGGCAATTGGCGCGACCTGCTTCCACACGCAGGCGCGAAACGCCTGAACCACGAAAGGCAGCGTCAGTGCGGTGTCGATCACCAGCAGCGTCGGTGCCGAGATCTTTGGTCCATAGGCGGCGCTGACCAGAGGCACGAAGATCAGCGCGCCACCAAAGCCCGAAAAGCCCCGTGTCGCTCCGGCGACCAAAGCAGTGACGATGGCCCCGACGAGGACCGGATCAAGATTCATGGATGAGCCGAACCGAGGGGACGCCAGCATGGCGGGGAGCCAAAGGTCCTAGTCCGGCCCCGCATCGGCGTCAACGCAGGCATCCATCAGGTTTCGTGAGCGTGCTCATTGGCAAAACTCGTTTGCATGCAAAGGTCGTGGACGCCACATTCAGCGCAACTCAGCCGCTGCTGCGGCATCATTCCTTTACATGAGCCGTTTTGTCGGCTGGATCTCGATCATGCATAAATCTGTTGGCTCCGCTGCGGACAGCGCGGCGAACCCGTCGCCATTGAGCGACCGTCTTGTCGGCTATGGATGCGCCCTCCTTGCCGTCTGTATCTGGGGTGGGTGGATTGTATCGACCCGACACGCGGTGCATGGGCACCTGCCCCCCGCCACGGTGGGGTGGCTGCGCTTCATCGTGCCAGCAACCGTTCTCGCGCCAGCCTGGATCAAGGTCGGCCTGTGGCCGCGGCGCGGTCTCATACCCTTCGTGATTTGCTTCCTCGGCGCGGGAGGACTCTTTTTCCTGTTGGTCGCCAATGCGATGCGCTTTGTCCCGGCAGCGGATGTCGGCCCGCTTCTGCCGGGCACCATGCCGCTCATCGTGGCGCTGGTGTCTGTGCTGGTGTTCCGCGAATGGCTCGGCACGGCGCGCGCGATCGGGTTCATCTTCATCGCGCTGGGCGTGGTCGCGCTGAATGGGCGCAGCCTGCTCTATCCGGAAGATGGCGCCTGGGTCGGGCATCTGCTGCTGCTTTGCGGGGCGGCGATGTGGGCGGGCTATACGCTGGCCTTCCGCCGGACCGGGATGAAGACGGTGGAGATCGTTGGCCTGGTCGGCCTGTGGTCTACGGTCATTCTGACACCCGCCGGTCTACCGGGCGTGGTGTCCGCCATACAGGAGGGCTATGGCGAGGAGGTGCTGTTTCAGCTGGTGATGCAAGGTGTGCTGTCGGGTGTGGTGGCGCTGGTCGCCTTTGGCGTCGCCATTGAGCGGCTCGGCTCCTCGCGTGCGGCCGCTTTCACCGGGCTGGTGCCGGCGCTTGCCGCGCTCATTGCGGTGCCCGCTCTCGGCGAGCACCCCGACACCGCCGCGATACTCGGCGTTGTCGGAACGGGCATCGGCGTGGTGCTCGCAAGTGGGGCGTTCGGCCAGGGGCGCCGCACGGGCTAGGTGCGCGTTGCGGCCTCCTGACCTTGACGAAACATTTACCACGTCGATCAGCAAGCGGGGCGGCGACGTCAGCGGCCTTTCCGTTCGTCCTTTGTTCGGCTACGCCGTTGGGATGGCTTCGCCTCCGATTCGCATTCTCGGCCTCGATCCCGGCCTTCGCCGTACCGGCTGGGGGGTGATCGAGGCTGTTGGTACAAGGCTCACCTTTGTTGCCTGCGGCACCGTGCTGCCGCCGGAGGAGGGAGGCCTTGCCGAACGTCTCGCCTACCTCCACACCGAACTGACCCGGGTCCTCGTCGCTTTTGAGCCGGACGAAGCGGCGGTGGAGGAGACATTCGTCAACGTCAATCCCGCCTCGACGCTGAAGCTGGGGCAGGCCCGCGGCGTGGTCATGGTTACTCCTGCGCTCGCCGGCGTGCCGGTGTCCGAATATGCGGCGCTGTTGGTCAAGAAGACGGTGGTGGGTGCCGGGCGTGCCGACAAGGCGCAGATCCGCATGATGATGAAGGTCCTGCTACCGCAGGCCGATTTCAAAACCGATGACGCGGCTGACGCACTTGCCGTCGCCGTCACCCACGCCCAGCATAGGGGCATGGCCCAGATGAAAGCCCGGATGGCAGCGCTATGATCGGCAAGCTGAAGGGGGTGGTGGACAGTTATGGTGACGATCACGTCATCCTCGACGTTCACGGCGTGGGCTATCTCGTGCATTGCTCGGGTCGCACCCTTCAGGCCCTTCCTTCGCCCGGCGAAGCCGCCACGCTGTTCATCGAGACCTTCGTTCGCGAGGATATGATCCGCCTTTACGGCTTCATCTCCATGGCGGAGAAGGCCTGGTTCATACTGCTGCAGAACGTGCAGGGAGTGGGCTCGAAGGTGGCGCTCAACGTGCTCTCGACGCTGGCGCCGACCGAACTCGCCAATGCTGTCGCGCTGGGTGACCGGGCAATGGTGTCGCGGGCCAACGGCGTCGGCCCGAAGGTCGCCGCTCGTATTGTGGCCGAGCTGAAGGACAAGGCGCCCGGTTTCGCCGATATCGACCCGTCTGTCGCGCAGCTTGCCGGGCAGGTTATGGAACGCAGCGCCCCGGCGCCGGTGTCCGATGCGGTCTCCGCGCTGGTCAATCTAGGCTATGCGCAGGTGCAGGCCAGCGCGGCCGTGGCTGCCGCCCTGCGTGAAGCCGGCGAGGGCGCGGACGCCGCCAAGCTGATCCGGCTTGGGCTCAAGGAGCTGGCGCGATGAACACCAAGCGCCTGATCACACCCGACAAGCGCGAGGAGGATCTCGCCGAGGCGACGCTCCGCCCACAGACATTGACCGACTTTGTTGGGCAGGAGCAGGCGAGGGCGAACCTCGATATCTTCATCCGGGCGGCGAAGACGCGTGGCGAGGCGCTGGACCATGTGCTCTTCGTCGGCCCTCCGGGGCTGGGCAAGACAACCCTCGCGCAGATCGTCGCGCGCGAACTCGGCGTGGGCTTCCGCGCCACCTCGGGTCCCGTCATCGCCAAGGCCGGTGACCTCGCCGCACTGCTGACCAACCTCGAAGAACGCGACGTGCTGTTTATCGACGAGATCCATCGCCTGAATCCGGCGGTGGAGGAAATCCTCTATCCGGCGATGGAGGACTATGAGCTCGACCTCATCATCGGTGAGGGGCCGGCGGCACGCTCGGTGAAGATCTCGCTCTCGAAATTCACCCTCGTCGGCGCGACCACCCGCTCGGGCCTGCTGACTACGCCGCTGCGCGACCGGTTTGGCATCCCGATCCGGCTGAACTTCTACACAGTGGACGAGCTTGAGCTTGTGGTCTCGCGCGGGGCGCGGGTGTTCGGCATCCCGATTTCGACCGATGGCGCGCGCGAGATCGCCCGCCGCGCGCGCGGCACGCCGCGTATCGCCGGTCGCCTGCTGCGCCGGGTCCGCGACTTCGCCCTCGTGGCCGGCAAGGAGGTGATCGACCGCGCCGCCGCCGACCATGCCCTGAGCCACCTGGAGGTCGATGCGTCGGGTCTCGATCAGATGGACCGGCGTTATCTCACCGTCGTTGCGTTGAACTATGGCGGCGGTCCCGTGGGTGTGGAGACCATCGCGGCCGCGCTCTCCGAGCCGCGTGACGCGATCGAGGAGATCATCGAACCTTATCTGGTGCAGCAGGGCTTCATCCAGCGAACCCCGCGCGGGCGTATGCTGACCGTTCATGCCTTCAAGCATCTGGGCCTTGCCGCGCCAACCCGTGCCAATCCGATGCCATTGTTCGATGAAGGCGATGACTGACATCCGCTGCACGTCGGGCAATCGAGCAATCGACGCGGCCGCTCGCGTGATGTAAGCCCCATTCACATGAGCTGGACGAAGAACGGGGAATCCCGCGGCTATCATCATGGGAACCTTCGGGAAGCCCTGATGAAGGCTGCGCTTGAGCTGATAGCGGAGAAGGGCACGGCCGGTGCCACCTTCGCCGAGGCCGCGCGCCGCGCCGGTGTGAGCCCCGCTGCGCCCTACCGGCATTTTCGCGACCGCGACGAGTTGCTGGCCGCGGTGGCGACGGAGGGGTTCGAGCGCTTCGCCAAGGCGCTGCAGGCGGCCTGGGATGAAGGTCGCCCCACCCCTGCGAAGGCCTACGAGCATCTGGGGCGGGCCTATCTCGAATTCGCCCGAACGCATCCCGCCGACTATGTGGCCATGTTCGAATCCGGGCTGCCGGCCGAGGCGCATCCTGCGCTCTCGCAGGCGGGGCAGGATGCCTTTGCCGTGTTGCGGGCAGCCGCAGACGTGCTGGTGGCCTCGATGCCGGCACCGGGGCGCCCACCGGCGCTCATGGTGGCGCTCCACACCTGGGCACTTGCCCATGGAGTCGCGTCGCTGTTCGGCCGTGCCGATGGTGCGCGGCGCAAGCTCCCCATGCCGCCAGAAGATCTGCTTGAAGCCGCATTTCTGGTCTATCTCAAGGGCCTCGGCGCCCCCACGAACTGAGGCGTTTCAAATTCACGGCGACCGATCCTTGACAACAAACCGCGCGTCTTCTACCTATGTAAATGTGATTAACATTAACCCAGGAACGGATGCCATGGAGCTCGCTCAAAAGCTCGACTACTACGGCAAGCCCGCCTGGATCGCGCTCACGGTCCTCGGCTTTATGGCTTGGTGGCCCCTGGGTCTGGCGATCCTGGCTTTCACCATAGGGAGTGGACGGATGTTTTTTGGCGGCAAGCGCGGCTTCGGCCGCTGGCAGGAAGAGGGCGCAGAGGCTATGCGCCATGCGTTCGGAGGCCGTTGCGGCCGGCGGAGCGGCTTTTCCCCGAGCGGCAATCGTGCCTTCGATGAGTACCGGGAGGACACGCTGCGTCGTCTCGAGGACGAGCAGAAGGACTTCAAGGACTTCCTCGAACGTCTGCGGCAGGCCAAGGACAAGGCCGAGTTCGACCAGTTCATGGCCGATCGGCGCAATCGTCCCGACACACCGCCCCCCTCCGATGCCTCTTCGGGTTCATCGTGGAACCAGCCCCAGGGCTGATCCGCACCCCACCCGTTCACTTTCGTCACAGCCCGGCCACGTGCCGGGCTGTTGCGTTTGGCCGAAGGGTGCGCCGCTTTATTCACCACGCGGCTTTATTCACAAGGTGCGCGCCCTCGTTTATGAGGGCGTGCATGAACGAACGCCATGATCCCCTCTCGCCGGACGTCCTGAAGGCCGATCCCTTTCTGCATCTCGCCGGCCGGCTGGTGCCGGGCGGTCATGTGCTGCCGGTACGGGTCTACTACGAGGACACGGATTTCTCCGGCATCGTCTATCATGCCAATTATCTGAAATTCATGGAGCGCTCGCGCTCCGACCATCTACGCCTGGTCGGTGTGGTGCAGGGCGAACTGTTCGGCGAGGCACTGGCCGAGGCCCCTGGCTTCGCATTCGTGGTGCGCTCGATGGAGCTGCAGTTCCTGCGCCCCGCGCGTATCGACGACGTGCTGGAGATCCATACCTCGCCGATCGAGGTCGCCGGGGCATCCATTACCCTGTTGCAGAAGGTGATGCGCGGCGCTGAACTGCTGGTCGAGGGCAAGGTGAAGGTTGCCTTCGTGGCCCAGGGCAGGGCGCGCCGGATCCCTGATGCTCTTCGCCTGGCAATGAAGGCGGCGTTGGAGGAAGCCGGCGAGGTTTGATGGCCCGGTCGGTATCGTCTCGACTGTCGCCCATATGACGCAGTGCTGTTGCGATGCGGCAACGCTAACCGGTCATTAACCTTAATAGGGTGATGTATCCTTCGGCTGCGCCTGCCTCGGATGATGGTCGCCCAAGTTTCGACAGACTCGATCGTTTGATGGCGGACGGGTTTTCCCGGCAGCCATGCTCCTTGCACGCCGCTGTCCGGCAGCCGGTGTGAAACGGTATTCCGACCCCTTGTGATCTGGCAGGATAGGCTTGATGACGCTGAAGAAGATTTTGTTCGCGGTGGCGCTTTTCTTGGCGGCATCGGCGTCGTTCGCTTATGCCCAGTCGACCACGCCCCCGGTCGATGCCGCGCCGACGGCGCAGGTGCAGGTGCAGGGGCAGGCTGTCGCGGCCCCGCCCGGCGCCGCGGCGGCGTCCAGTGGCGTAGGTATGCAGAGTGCGGACCTCTCCCTCATCGGGCTGTTCCTCCAGGCGCACATTCTCGTGAAGTTCGTGATGGCGGGGCTCATCCTGGCTTCGGTGTGGGTGTGGGCCATCATCATTGACAAGACGATTCTGTATGGCCGCATGAAGCGGCAGATGGACAGGTTCGAATCCACGTTCTGGTCCGGCCAGAGCCTTGAGGAACTCTATCGCTCGCTGTCATCCCGGCCGAACCATGCCATGGCCGCGATCTTCGTCGCGGCGATGCGCGAATGGAAGCGCTCCTATGAAGGGGGCGCGCGCTCGTTTGCCGGGCTGACGCAGCGTCTCGACAAGGTGATGGACGTGACCATCGCCCGCGAGGTCGAGCGTCTGGAAAACCGTCTTCTCGTTCTGGCGACGGTTGGTTCGGCAGGCCCCTTCATCGGCCTTTTCGGAACGGTGTGGGGCATCATGACCAGCTTCCAGTCGATCGCCGCATCCAAGAACACCAGCCTTGCGGTTGTGGCGCCGGGTATTGCCGAAGCCCTGTTTGCGACCGCTATCGGCCTTATCGCCGCCATTCCAGCGACCATTTTCTATAACAAGTTCATTTCCCAGGTGAATCGACAGGCGCTTCGGCTGGAGGGCTTCGCGGACGAATTTTCGGCCATCCTGTCGCGGCAGATCGACGAACGGGGCTGACGAATGGGTATGTCCGCAAGCGGCGGAGGTGGCTGGAAGTCGCGGCGTTCGCGCCGGCGACGCGGCGGCGCCGTCATGTCCGAGATCAACGTCACGCCGATGGTCGACGTGATGCTGGTGCTGCTGATCATCTTCATGGTGGCGGCGCCGATGCTGACCGTAGGCGTGCCGCTCGACCTGCCGCAGACGCAGGCGCAGGCCGTTCCTCAGGACAGCGAACCCCTGGTGGTCAACATCACCAAGGAAGGCAAGGTCTTCCTGCAGGACACGGAGATCCCGATCGACGAACTCGTCCCCAAGCTTCAAGCCATCGGCAAGGCGGGCTATGAGGAGCGCATCTTCGTGCGCGCCGACAAGAGCCTCGACTACGGCACCGTCATGCGCGTGATGGGCCGGTTGTCCGGTGCGGGCTTCAAGCGCGTCGCGCTGGTTTCTGAAGTCGAGCAGGGCAACTGATCCATGCGCGCGGGCTTCATCTCATCGGCGGTTCTTCACGCGGGCATCATCGGCTTCATGGCGGTGTCGTTCTCTTCGGCCAATCCGTTCGAGGTACCGCCGGTCGAGTCGATGCCGATCGACATCATTTCCGACGCCGAGATGTCGCAGATGATGGCGGGCAAGAAGGATGCGCCGAAGGCCGAGGCGCCCAAGCCGGTGGTCGAGAAGGTCGAGGACAAGCCCAAGCCTGCCGAGAATCTTGAAGCCAAGGTCGAGGACAAGCCGGAAATCAAGGCTGCCAAGGAAGCCGCCGCGCCGCCGCCCCCGCCGCCCGAGGAAGCCAAACCGGCTGAGCCGAAGCCGCCTGCCGCACAGGCCGAGGCCAAGCCCGAGCCGGCGCCGCCCAAGGATGCCGAGGCGCTTGCGGCCAAGCCGCCGGAGCCCAAGAAAGACGATCAGCCCAAGCCCGAGGAGACCGCGCAGGCCAAGCCCGCGCCCGCGCCTCCGAGAAAGCCCAAGAACATACCGCCCAAGGTCGTGCAGGCGCCGCCGAGCGATCAGAAGGAATTCAACCCCAACGATATCGCCGCCCTGCTCAACAAGCAGGAAGCCCGGCGCATGGCGTCGATCGGCGACACCATCAACAACACCAGTTCACTCGGTGCGTCCACAGGCTATGCCCCTACGCTCTCACAGACCGAACTCGACGCGCTGAGAGCGTATCTCGCGCGCTTCTGGCACATGCCGACGGGTGCGGCCAATGTCAGCCGGGTCAAGGTGATCGTCGTGGTGCAGCTGAGCCCGAACCGTACGCTGATCGCTCGTCCTGAAGTGGTGGGAATCGAGGACGCCTCGAACCCCTATGCGCCGCAGATGAGGGAAAGCGTCGAGCGCGCCATTTATGCTGCCGCACAGCAGCCCAACCCGTTTCCGATGCTTTCCGCCGACAAATACGACGTCTGGCGTGAAATGCAGCTGACCTTCGATCCGTCATGGATTCAGTGATGCATGTGGCGCCGGTCGGCCTGGCATCCGCGCTGTTGCCAGAATGTGCTGTTTCCTGGGCAGCACAGAAAGTGATTCGACAGCAGACGTTTGGGACGGGCATTCGCCGTCAGCGGTTAACATTGAGATCGATATTATGAGTCACATTGTCCGTTCCGGCCGTTCGGGTCACCTCATTGGCCGGCGCGGTCTCCTGGCCGGTGCCGGTGCGCTCACCGGTCTTGGTCTGCTTACACGCCCGGCAGAAGCGGTGCTCAAGCTCGACGTGACCGGCGGATCGGTGCAGCCGCTGCCTATTGCCATCACCGATTTCGTCGGCGGTAGCAGCCCGCAGGACGTGGAAGCGGGCAAGGGGGTGACGCAGATCATTACTGCCGATCTTCGCCGCTCCGGCCTGTTCGCGCCGATCGATCCGGCCGCCTTTGTCGAGAAGATCACCAATCCCGACACCTCGCCGCGCTTCCAGGACTGGCGTGTGATCAACGCGCAGGCACTGGTCACCGGCCGCATGACCCGCCAGCCCGACGGGCGCGTGAAGGCCGAGTTCCGCCTGTGGGACGTCTTTGCCGGCCAGCAGCTCATCGGACAGCAGTACTTCACCCAGCCGGAGAACTGGCGCCGCGTCGCCCATATCATCGCCGACGCGATCTATGAGCGCCTTACCGGCGAAAAGGGCTATTTCGACACGCGCATCGTCTTCGTCGACGAGAGCGGGCCGAAGGAAAAGCGGATCAAACGCCTCGCCATCATGGACCAGGACGGCGCCAATGTGACGTATCTCACACGCGGCGACGACCTTGTCCTGACGCCGCGTTTCTCGCCGACCAGCCAGGAAATCACCTATATGAGCTATGGCGGCGGCGAACCGCGCGTCTACCTGCTCAACATCGAGAACGGCCAGCGGGAAGTGGTCGGCAACTTCCCGAATATGAGCTTCTCGCCACGCTTCGCGCCCGATGGTCAGAGGGTCATCCTGTCCCTTCAGCAGGGAAGTAATTCCAACATCTTTGTCATGGATTTGAGGTCCAAGGCGACGACGCGGCTCACGGACACGGCGGCGATCGATACCGCGCCATGCTATTCACCCGATGGCTCGCAGATCTGCTTCGAGAGCGATCGCGGTGGGACCTCGCAGATTTACGTGATGAATCCCGACGGCTCGAACCCGCACCGCATTTCGTTTGGCGACGGGCGCTATTCGACGCCGGTGTGGTCACCGCGGGGTGACGTCATCGCCTTCACCAAACAGGCCCAGGGTCGTTTCGCCATTGGCATTATGAGTCCGGACGGCACGGGCGAGCGTATTCTGACCGAGGGCTATCACAATGAAGGGCCGACCTTCGCTCCGAACGGGCGCGTGATCATGTTCTTCCGCGATCCTGGCGGGGCGGCGGGACCCCAGCTCTACACGGTCGACATTACCGGCTACAACGAGCAGCGAGTGCCGACTCCAAGCTACGCGTCCGATCCTGCCTGGTCGCCCCTGCGTTCATAGAGCGCGTTTGGGAACGATTAACCATAAGAGATGGTTTAAGCCATGGTCGCGGTTTCGACGCAATTGGGCAAGGTTCCGTAAAGGTTGACGGGCCATCCATTAACGCAATCACGCTAGATCGGGGCGCCCGGTCAGGGAATTTAGGAGTCAGCGGTCATGATCCGTATGTTGCGCCAGTGGGGCGGAGCGCGCGTCGCCTTTATCATCGGCTTTGCGATGCTCGCGGCGGCCTGCGCGAAGAATCCGATGGATGGCGCGGGTCAGGCGCTTGGTTCCGCGCCTCCGGGCAGCCCGCAGGAATTCATCGTCTCGGTCGGTGACCGCGTGTTCTTCGAAAGCGACCAGTCCGACGTGTCGCCGCAGGCGGCGCAGACACTCGACAAGCAGGCGCAGTGGCTGAACCACTATTCGAAGTACACCTTCACCATCGAAGGCCATGCCGACGAACGCGGCACGCGCGAATACAACATCGCACTCGGCGCACGCCGTGCGCAGAGCGTGCGCGATTATCTCGTCTCCCGCGGCGTCGATGCCAACCGTATGCGCACCATCTCCTACGGCAAGGAGCGCCCGGTGGCAGTGTGCAACGATATCTCCTGCTGGTCGCAGAACCGGCGCGTGGTGACGGTGCTGAACGCGACCGGCTCCTGAGTTCAGGGGCCGCTTCACGGCGCGGGCTTCAGGTGTAGGGTCTAGTTGCCCAGCCTGTTGCCCGAGGGCGTGAGGTCAGGTTCCGCCGGGGCGGATACCGGCGCCGGGTCACACTTTGGACGCGATCACTCACCTATGTTCCGCTATCATGCGGATGCCCGCGAGGTTGATCCGTCTTTGCCAAGGCATGTCCCGTTGCCTGTATCGAAGCCTTCAGTAGTGACCATTATGTCCCGTGCTCCCCGCCTTTCTGCTGTTCTGCTGCTTGCCGGTTTCGCGGCGACAGCGCCCGTCGCCTGGAGTGGCGCGCAGGCGCAAGCGACGAATGACTTCTTCGGTAATCTGTTCAAACCGCCGGGGCAGGTGCGCTCGGGAAATACCGGCTCTGCGGCCACGGAGGCCGACGCGCAGGGCTCCGTATCGGCGCGGATGGATCGGTTCGAAAGCCAGCTTCGGCTTATGACGGGCCAGATCGAGGAATTGCAGTACCGGAACCAGCAGCTCGAAAACCAGCTGCGGGCGTTGCAGGGCGGCGGTGTGGCGCCTGCGGGTGGCGCCGGCGTTCCCCCGGCCATGCCCGATCCCAATCGCCGCGCGGATGTGTTCGATCCCGCTGCCCAGCCCTCGGCTCCCGGCGCGCCACGTCCTCTCGGTACGACCGCGCCTTCCGGTCCGGCGCCGAGCATGGCTCCAGGTACGCCGATGGACCTTGGAGCGCTGTCGGGATCGGTTGCTGGCACCGCGGCAATGCCGCCTGCGGGTAGCCCGAAGGACCTGTACGATGCAGCCTATGGCTACATGCTGCAGCAGGATTATGCGCAGTCTGGCCAGGCTTTCGAGCAGTTCATCCAGCTCTATCCCAATGACCGCGCTGCCCCTGACGCCTATTACTGGCTCGGCGAAACGCAGTATCTGCGCAAATCCTACAAGGAGGCTGCGCAGAATTTCCTCAAGGTTTCGACCGACTATCCAAACGCGGTAAAGGCGCCGGATGCGCTGCTGCGGCTTGGCCAGTCCCTCGCAGCGATCGGCGAGAAGGACGCCGCCTGCGCGACGCTCAATGCCGTGAACAACAAGTACCCGCGCGCCTCCACGACCATCAAGCAGGGTGTGGCGCAGGAGCAGAAGCGTGCCGGCTGCTAGGCCGGCGTCGATTCCCGTCTTTCCCGACGAGCGCGCGCTCGCAGCCATCTTCGCGTCCCTCCACGATCGCCGCCGGGTGCTTCTTGCGGTGTCGGGCGGTCCTGACTCGACGGCGCTGATGCTGCTCGCCCGGAAATGGTGTGCGGCGCGGCCGGACGGGCCTGCCCTGGCTGTCGCCACCGTGGATCATGGCCTGAGACCCGAGGCCCGCGAAGAGGCCGAGGCCGTCGGCCGACTGGCACGACAGCTTGGCCTGTCCCACGCGGTGCTGGACCTGCCGACACGGCTGACGTCTTCCGGCCTGCAGGAAGCGGCGCGCAATGGACGCTACGAGGCGCTTCTCGCTCATGCGCGCGCCATCGACGCCGATGGCATTGTCACCGCCCATACCCGCGACGACCAGGCGGAGACCGTACTGTTCCGCCTGATGCGTGGCTCTGGACTTTCAGGACTCGCCGGAATCCCTGCGACGCGTGAGCTTGGCGGGGTGGCGCTGCTGCGTCCGCTATTGGGCTGGGCGAAGGACGACCTCCTGGCGATCTGCGCCACCGCTGGCGTCGACTTTGTGGTGGACCCTTCCAATGCCGATCCGCGATTCGCGCGCGCGAGGTTGCGGGCATTGATGCCGACGTTGGCGCGGGAGGGGCTTGATGCGAACCGTCTGTCCCGCCTTGCCTCACGCCTGGCGCGCGCCGATGCGGCGCTCGAAAGCGCGGTTGACGCGGCCGCCGCGGACCTGTGGTCCGTGGACGGCGAGGGTATCGCCCTCGGACGTGGCGCCTTGCTCGCCCTGCCGCCCGAGATCGGCCTGCGTCTCATGGGTCGGGTGGTGCAGGAGGTCGGGGACGGGCCGGTTGAACTCGCGAAGCTGGAAGCCGTTCACGACTGGCTTGTCGCCCTGCCGGCCACGGGAACTGGGGCGCGTACCCTCGCCGGCGCGCTGATCCGCGCTCGCCGCGCACATATCGTGGTACGCCGCGCGCCGCCTCGTCGTATGGTAAAAAGCTGAGCGATGCTGGTTTTGTGGTGCACAAATCCAGCTTTCTGACGCGAATGTGCGCGTGCTGGGAACCGCTTTTTCCACGGCATCTTGGCAAGCATCAATGGCAGACCTAAATTACGGTGCGAAAAGGGAGGTCCGCCAGCGCCGGCGGAACCCGCGCGCGTCGGCCGATAACCGGCGCCGAAAGGAACGAGATGAACGCCAATATCCGGAATTTTGCCCTGTGGGTGATCATCGTTCTGCTGCTCCTGGCGCTTTTTTCGCTGTTCCAGAATCCGGCTCAGCGCCAGGCGGCGAACGATATTAGCTTCTCGCAGCTTCTTAACGAGGTCGATCAGGGCCGCGTGCGTGACGTCGTTATCCAGGGCCCGGAGATCACCGGCTCCTTCACCGATGGCCGCGCCTTCCAGACCTATTCGCCGAATGACCCCTCGCTGGTCCAGCGGCTGTATGGCAAGGGCGTTTCGATCACGGCCAAACCGCAGCAGGACAATGTCCCGTGGTTTGTCAGCCTGCTGATCTCCTGGCTGCCCTTCATCGCGCTGATCGGCGTGTGGATCTTCCTCTCGCGCCAGATGCAGGGTGCGGGTGGCAAGGCCATGGGCTTCGGAAAGAGCCGGGCCAAGCTGCTGACGGAGGCACATGGCCGGGTCACCTTCGAGGACGTCGCGGGCATTGACGAGGCGAAGAGCGATCTGACGGAGATCGTGGAATTCCTGCGCGATCCGCAGAAATTCCAGCGGCTCGGCGGGCGCATCCCGCGCGGCGTGCTCCTCGTTGGCCCGCCCGGCACGGGTAAGACCCTGCTCGCCCGCGCCATCGCCGGCGAGGCGAATGTGCCGTTCTTCACGATCTCCGGCTCGGACTTCGTCGAGATGTTCGTGGGTGTCGGCGCGTCCCGTGTGCGCGACATGTTCGAGCAGGCGAAGAAGAATGCGCCCTGCATCATCTTCATCGATGAAATCGATGCAGTCGGCCGTCATCGCGGTGCTGGCCTTGGCGGCGGCAACGACGAGCGCGAGCAGACGCTGAACCAGCTCCTCGTCGAGATGGATGGCTTCGAGGCGAATGAGGGCATCATTCTCATCGCTGCGACCAACCGCCCGGACGTGCTGGATCCTGCACTGTTGCGTCCTGGCCGTTTCGACCGTCAGGTCATCGTGCCGAACCCCGACGTCGTCGGTCGCGAGCAGATCCTCAAGGTCCATGCCCGCAAGGTGCCGATTGCACCGGACGTGAACCTCAAGGTCATCGCCCGCGGCACGCCCGGGTTCTCCGGCGCGGACCTTGCGAATCTCTGCAACGAAGCAGCTCTCATGGCCGCCCGGCGCAACAAGCGCATGGTGACGATGAGCGACTTCGAGGATGCCAAGGACAAGGTGATGATGGGCGCGGAACGGCGCTCGCTGGTCATGACCGAGGACGAGAAGATGCTGACCGCCTATCACGAAGGCGGCCATGCCATCGTTGCGCTCAAGGTTCCGGCGACGGATCCGGTGCACAAGGCCACCATCATCCCGCGCGGCCGCGCGCTCGGCATGGTTATGCAGCTGCCCGAACGCGACAAGCTCTCCATGAGCTACGAGCAGATGACCTCGCGTCTTGCCATCATGATGGGCGGGCGCGTCGCCGAGGAACTGATCTTCGGTCATGACAAGGTCACCTCGGGCGCGGCGTCCGACATCGAGCAGGCGACCAGGCTTGCCCGCATGATGGTCACCCGCTGGGGCTTCTCGGAGAAGCTGGGTCAGGTCGCCTATGGCGAGAACCAGGACGAGGTGTTCCTCGGCATGTCGATGCAACGCCAGCAGAACGTCTCCGAGGCGACCGCCCAGACGATCGACAGCGAAGTGCGCCGGCTCGTCGACGAGGGCTATGTCGAGGCCAAGCGCATTCTCACCGAGAATCTCGAGCAGCTGGAAGCTCTGGCGCGCGGTCTTCTCGAGTATGAGACACTGTCGGGCGATGAGATCATCAACCTGCTCGATGGTCAGCCTCCGGTGCGCGACACCACCATCGAGCCGGCTCACACGCGTGGTTCGGTGGTGCCGACCGCGGGCAAGAACCGCCCTCCGCGTCCCGACGCCGGCATGGAGCCGCAGCCGCAGGCATAAACGAGAGACAGCAATATCGTGACAATCCCGAAAGCCCCGGCGCATGCGCCGGGGCTTTTCTTTATGGGCAGGTTGCCGCGCCACGATGGTGTTGGGGCTCGACGCTAAGCAGCTTTTCGAAGGGTGCCATGGCACCATGGCATGAACATTGAATACCTTTCGTAGCGAGACTGGGTGCAATCACGCCCCGGGGCCCAGCAGCGGAGGGTTACATGACAGCGAAAGTGCATCCGGTAGATGAGAAGCTGCCCTGGCCGCGGCTCACCACGCTTGGCCTGCAGCACGTTTTGGTCATGTATGCAGGCGCCGTGGCGGTGCCGCTTATCGTCGGACGGGCGCTGAAGCTTCCTCCCGAGGATGTCGCCTTCCTCATCAGCGCCGACCTTTTTGTCTGTGGCCTTGCCACACTTATCCAGAGCCTCGGCTTTCCCGGTGTCGGTATCCGTCTCCCGGTCATGATGGGGGTGACCTTCGCCTCGGTCGGGCCGATGCTCTCGATCGCCACCACGGGAGATATCGGCATTCTGGGCATCTACGGCTCGGTGATCGCCGCCGGTATCTTTGGCATCGTCATCGCCCCCTTCGTCTCGCGGCTGCTGCCGCTGTTCCCGCCTGTGGTGACAGGTACGATCATCATGGTGATCGGCATTTCGCTGATGAGGGTCGGCATTAACTGGGCCGGAGGCGGTCTGCCGACGGTGACCAAAGTGGTCGATGGCGTGCGCGGCTCCTTTCCCAACCCAAATTACGCCCAGGTCGGCGGCCTTGCGATTGCGCTGTTCGTGCTTGTCGTCATTCTCGCGCTTACCAAGTGGGGAAAGGGGTTCGTCGCAAATGTCGCCGTGCTGCTGGGCATCATTGCCGGTTGCGCGCTGGCAAGCGTGATCGGCGTGATGCACTTCGAGAAGGTGGCGCAGGCCGATTGGTTCGGCGTCGTCGTCCCGTTTCACTTCGGCATGCCCGAGTTTTACATCGTGCCTGTGCTGACGATGTGCCTTGTGATGATCGTCGTCATGATCGAATCGCTCGGCATGTTTCTCGCGCTGGGCGACATGACGGGCAAGAGCATCGACCGCGCTGATCTCACGGCTGGTCTGCGCGCGGATGGCGTGGGCACACTGCTGGGCGGCCTCTTCAACACCTTCCCCTACACATCCTTCTCGCAGAATGTCGGACTTGTGGGCGTCACCGGGGTACGCTCTCGCTATGTGACCGCCGCCGGTGGCGTGATCATGCTGGGGCTCGGGCTGCTTCCCAAGATGGCGGCGATCGTCGAGGCCGTGCCGCAGGTCGTGCTCGGCGGCGCCGGTCTGGTGATGTTCGGGATGGTGGCTGCGACCGGTGCGCGTATCCTCACCAGTGTCGACTTCCGCAATAACCGCTTCAATCTCTACGTGGTCGCGGTAGCGGTCGGCTTCGGGATGATTCCCCAGGTGGCGCCCAACTTCTTCAAGAACCTCCCCCACGCGCTGCATCCCCTCCTCGAGTCGGGGATTCTCCTTGCCGCTATCGCGGCGGTCATACTGAACGCCTTCTTCAATGGCGTGCGAAGCACCGAGGAAGCCGAGCGAGAAGTGGCGGCAGCGGCAGCCGCGGTGGAGCACGGCTGAGTTGCGTTGCAAGGTGTGCTTACACTTTGTGAAACCCTTTGCGTCATCGTCGGTGCTAGAGACGTGAAACAGTGGTGCGCGCGGGTTAGCTGCGCGCACGCTTTCGTTTGAAGGTCGACGGACCGAAAGGTGGGGCGGTCCTCAAGGGGCAGAGAATGGCACGCACATATTTTGGCACGGACGGTATTCGCGGCCGCGCCAACGGGATCCTCACGCCTGAGCTGGCGCTGCGCGTCGGCATGGCTGCGGGCTTCGTTTTCCATCGCGGCGAGCACCGGCATCGCGTGGTCATCGGCAAGGACACCCGCCTGTCCGGCTACATGATCGAAAACGCGTTGGTCGCCGGTTTCACCTCTGTCGGCATGGATGTGCTGCTGCTTGGCCCGATGCCGACGCCGGCGGTCGCCATGTTGACTCATTCCATGCGGGCGGATCTCGGTGTAATGATTTCGGCGTCGCACAACCCCTTTGACGACAATGGAATCAAGCTGTTCGGGCCCGATGGCTACAAGCTCTCGGACGCCATTGAGAGCGAGATCGAAGACCTCATCAATACCGACATGTCGTCCCGGCTTGCGCAACCGGCTCAGATGGGGCGCGCCAAGCGGCTGGAGAGCGTACATGCACGCTATATCGAGTTCGCCAAGCGCACCTTGCCGCGTAACCAGTCCTTCGAGGGCATCCGCGTGGTGGTCGACTGTGCCAACGGCGCGGGGTACCGCGTGGCCCCCGAGGCGCTGTGGGAGCTCGGCTGCGAGGTGATCGCCATCGGTGACAAGCCGGATGGTTTCAACATCAACCACGAAGTCGGGTCGACCGCCCCAGAGGCGCTGATGGCGAAGGTGCGCGAAGTCCGCGCCGACATTGGCATCGCGCTCGACGGCGACGCGGACCGCGTGCTGATCGTTGATGAGAAGGGCCATCTGGTCGACGGAGACCAGCTCATGGCTGTGGTTGCCGAGAGCTTCCAGGATGAGGGGCGCCTCACGCGCGCAGGCATCGTTGCTACGGTCATGTCGAATCTTGGCCTTGAGCGACATTTGGCCGGTCGCGGGCTCTCGCTGGTGCGTACGCCGGTTGGCGACCGCTACGTGCTGGAGCGCATGCGGGCTGATGGCTACAATGTTGGTGGCGAGCAGTCCGGCCACATCATCCTGTCGGACTATTCGACCACGGGTGACGGGCTGGTCGCCGCACTTCAGGTGCTTGCCATGGTGCAGCGCCGCCAGAAGCCGGTTTCGGAAGTGTGCCACTGCTTCGATCCGCTGCCGCAGATACTGAAGAATGTGCGGTACAAGAAAGGGCGGCCGCTGGAGGATGACGGTGTCATCAAGGCTATCGCCGCAGCCGAGCTGAAGCTGAACAGCCATGGCCGCCTGCTGATCCGTCCCTCGGGAACGGAGCCGGTGATCCGCGTGATGGGCGAAGGCGATGACCGCGCGCTTGTCGAATCCGTGGTGGCTGATGTTGTCGAGGCCGTCGGTTCCGCCGCAGCGGCCTGACGCAACACTCCCCGAACAGGCGCCCCAGGGGGCAGTCTAGCCGTCGAGCCGTCGCAGCAACCCGCGATAGATTTCGTCGTCGTCGCACAGTCCGGCGAGGCGCCCGAGGTCATCGACCAGCAGGATTGGCAGGTCGGTGTGGCGCTTCAGCTCGATCGCGGCTTTGAGACGAAGATCGACGGGCGCGACAATGCAGTCGCAGGCGATCGCGAGCCTGTCGTCGATGGTGCCGGCATCGCCATCGGCTGTTGCCAGCAGGCCGGCGCGGCCGTCGAGATCGATGCTGATGGGGCGACCCTCATCATCGATCTTCACCCTCACGCGGCCGGCCTTGTCGAGGACCACCGTGTCCCCGTCGCGCGGCAGGCTCGCCGCCGGGCGCATCACGGCGGTGCCGCGCAGCACGTTGAGCGGGTTCATATGCTTCACGAACTCGGCGACATATTCATTGGCCGGACGGAGCAGAATGTCCTCGGCCGTTCCGGCCTGGACGATGCGCCCGCCTTCCATGATGGCGATCTTGTTGCCGAGCTTGAGCGCCTCATCGAGGTCGTGGCTGACGAAAACGATGGTCTTGTGGATACGCCGCTGCAGGTCGAGCAACTCGTCTTGCAACTTGTCGCGGATCAGCGGGTCGAGCGCCGAGAAGGGTTCGTCCATGAGGAGGATATCGGCATCGGTCGCAAAAGCACGAGCGAGGCCGACGCGCTGCTGCATGCCACCGGAGAGTTCATTGGTGTATTTCTCGGCCCAGTTGGTAAGGCCGACCATGGCGAGCTTTTCGTCCACGATACGGGTGCGCTCGGCCGCCGGCATGCCGCGCAGTTCCAGACCGAAGCCCACATTGTCACGCACCGTGCGCCAGGGCAGCAGTCCGAACTGCTGGAACACCATGGAGACCGTGTGCATTCGAATGTCGCGCAGCGTGCCCTCGTCGCAGTGAGCGACATCGATCGCGGCGCCCTTGTGCTCGACGATGACTTCGCCGCGCGCCACCTCGTTCAGTCGATTTATGGCGCGCAGAATGGTGGACTTGCCCGATCCGGAAAGCCCCATCAGCACGCAGATCTCGCCGCGCTCCACGGCAAGGCTCACCCCCGCCGCACCCAGAACGGCGCCCGTCGTGGAGAGGATCTCTTCGCGCGTGCGGCCCTCGTCGATGAGCTTTAGCGCGCGCTTCTGGTCGGTGCCGAAGACGATGTCGATATTGCGGAATTCCACGGCCGGCATGGCGTATCTCACCCTTTCCGGGAGCGGCGTTCGGGCCGCTTGCACACGCGATCCAGCACGATCGCCAGCACGACGATGGCAAGGCCGGCCTCGAAGCCCATGGCGATGTTGACCGAGTTGAGTGCGCGCACCACCGGCTTGCCTAGTCCATCCGCACCGACCAGTGCCGCGATGACCACCATCGAAAGGCTCAGCATGATGCACTGGGTAATACCAGCCATGATGGTCGGCAGTGCGTGAGGCAACTCAATCTTGAACAGCAGCTGCGTCTTGGTGGCACCGAAGGCTTTCCCCGCTTCATAAAGCGCGGGTGGTACCGAAGAAATTCCGAGATGGGTCAGGCGGATCGGGGCGGGAATGGAGAAGATCACCGTCGAGATCAGCCCCGGCACCGCGCCGAGCCCGAACAGAACCAGCGTCGGGATCAGGTAAACGAAGGTCGGGATGGTCTGCATGAGGTCGAGGATCGGCCGGATGGCGGTGTAGATCCAGGGACGATGCGCGGCGGCGATGCCGATCGGCACTCCGACCACGACGCAGACCAGTGTGGCGCAGAAAACGAGGGAGAGCGTCTCCATCGTCGCTTCCCAATAGCCCAGATTGGCCACCAGCAGCAGTGCGCCGAGGATGAAGACGGTGAGCCCGATCGAGCGATGCACCAGCCAGGCGGCGAGGGCGAACAGCGCGATCAGAAGGAGCGGCGGCACGAAGAGCAGCGCAGCGGTGATGCCGTCGATGAGGGTGCCGAGCACCAGCGAGATCAGGTCGAAGAAGTCCTGTCCGTGGGTCGTCAGCAGGTCGACGAAGTCCCTAAGCCAGAGCCCCAGCGGGATCTTGTGATCGGTCAGCCAGTCATACATCGGGTCCGGCCTCAATTTCAGGTTGGGCGTGAAGGCGCGTGGCCTGCCGGCTGTGCACGTTCCGCCGGACATGTACGACGCGCGACCTTCGGTGTGACGGAGCGGCGTTGTCCGGATCTTGCCTGAGGGGGCCCTTGCCGCCGCTGAGGCGCAAGGGCCCGTGTCAGGGCATCAGAGGCCGAGGCTGGCCTTCACCGCGGGTACCGCGGGCTTGCCGTCGATCGTGGTCACGCCGGCGAGCCAGGGCTCCCAAACCGCCGGATTGGCCTTCAGCCACTTGGTCGCGGCCTTGGCGGGGTCCATGGCGTCGAGCAGGATGTAGCCCATCACCACATTCTCCGCATTGAGAGAGAATTTCAGGTTCTTGATCAGGGTGCCGACATTGGGGCATTCGGCGACATAGCCGGCGCGGGTGTTGGTGTAGATCGTGGCGCCGCCAAAATCGGGGCCGAACACGTCGTCGCCACCCGACAGATAGCTCATCTCATACTTCGAATTCATCGGGTGGGGCTCCCAGCCGAGGAAGACGATGGCTTCCTTGCGTCGGGTAGCGCGCTCGACCTGGGCCAGCATGCCCTGCTCGCTGGATTCGACGAGGTCGAAGCCCTTCAGCCCGAACTTGTCGTCCTTGATCATGTCGAGGATCAGGCGGTTGCCATCGTTGCCGGGCTCGATGCCGTAAATCTTGCCGTCGAGCTGCTTCTTGAATTTCCCAATGTCCGCGAAGGACTTGAGGCCCTCATTATAGAGATAGGTCGGCACGGCCAGTGTGTATTTGGCGCCCTCAAGGTTCACGCCGATGACCTCGACCGTCTTGTCCTCGCGGTAGGGGGCGAGGTCGGCTTCCATGGTCGGCATCCAGTTGCCGAGGAAGACGTCGATGTCCTTGGTCTGCATTGATTTGTAGGTCACCGGCACCGAAAGCACCTGGGTCTTGGTGGTGTAGCCCAAGGCTTCCAGGATCGACGAGGTGATGGCGGTGGTGGCTGTGATGTCGGTCCAGCCGACATCGGCAAACCGCACCGTCTTGCAGGCGGCGGGTTCGGCAGCTTCAGCGTGGAGCGAGGGAAGGGCGAGAGTGAGCCCGAGGGCGGCAGCGACAAACAGCTTTACCGGCCTGAATTTCAAGGTGCGCATCGTTTCTGTTCCCGTTTGCATCCTGCGGGATCATGGAACCGGGGCCGCGTCACGCCAAGCCCGTTCCGATCCGTTCCGACAAGTCGGAGCCGGTTCGCAATGTCGCGGTGAAGAGCGGGAATACCGCTCCGCCGACCGGCGTCGCGGCGGACACCAAGCGGCACGCGAACACGATCGACTCTCGCGACATCTTCGACGCGCGGGTGCGTCGGATGCCGATGCGGCCTCTGGAGGCTTCTCTTGAATGACTATTCAATACACCTAAAAGGCATTTGTCACGCGCATTTTATGTCCATGCTAGAGGACAATTCTGCGTTGATTCGAGGCAGGTTGGCGAAAGTCGACGTCCGCCTTGAACCCTTGCGACAGAACGGTATCGCCCGTCGCGGGACTTCCTGTCCGAAGGCAATCGATGTATTGTACGTTCATTCAATAACTCGCAATGCCTCGCGCCGACGTGTCAGTCAAGGAGACGATTGTGGCCCCAGCTAGCGTGCATGCGCACGATCTTTCCGGCCGGCGCCATGCGGGGCCGGGCGGCGAGGAGACCCGGCGCCGCGAGCCTGAGGACGTGCGCCGCCGCCAGCTTATCGAGGCGACGATCGATTCCCTTGCCGAGATCGGCTTCAACGCCTCGACGCTGTCGCAGATCGCCCGTCGGGCCGGCGTGTCGCCAGGCCTTGTGGCGCATTATTTCGGCGACAAGGACGGGTTGCTCGAAGCAACGCTGCGCTTTCTCTCGCTGCGCCTGTACCGCGCGACGGCGGCGCGGCTGCGCGCGGCGCGAGGGCCAAGGGCCCGCGTACAGGCCCTGATCGACGCCAATCTGGCACCCGAGGAATTCGACCAGTGCACCTCCAGCGTGTGGCTCGCCTTCTGGGGGCAGGTGCTGCATTCCGACCGCCTGCGCCGGGTCCAGCGCATTTACCAGGCCCGCATGCTCGCGAATTTACGCCATGATCTCAGAGGGTTGGTGGTTGATAGCGACGTTCACCGCATCGCGATCACCATTGCCGCCGTGATCGACGGGCTGTGGCTGCGCTCCAGCCTTTCCGCCGCCGGCGAGACGGATTCGGTGAGCGCCCGGCAGGTCGCGAGCGCCTTCGTCGACGCCCAGATCGCCGCCGCCGCCCCGGCCATTCCACTCAACGGATCCTCCATGACCGCACCCATCCAGACCCACGCCAACCACATTGGCGGACATTACCGCCCGACCGGCGGGCAGACCTTCGAGACCCGCAACCCCGCGACCGGCGAGGTGCTCGCCACGCTCGAAATCGCCATGGAGCGTGAGGTCGATGAGGCGGTCAGTGTGGCGCGTGTGGCTCAAAAGAGCTGGGCCGCGATGACCGGTGCGGAGCGTGGGCGCATTCTCAAGCGCGTCGCCGACCTGCTGCGCGCGCGCAACGACGAACTCGCCCATCTGGAGACACTCGACACCGGCAAGCCGATCCAGGAGACGAGCGTCGTCGACGTGCTCTCGGGGGCGGACTGCATCGAGTACTATGCCGGTCTCGCCGCCGGGCTGTCGGGCGAGCATGTCGATCTCGGCCCGTCCGCCTTCGGCTATACCCGCCGCGAGCCGCTCGGCGTCGTCGCCGGCATCGGCGCCTGGAACTATCCGCTGCAGATCGCCTGCTGGAAGAGCGCGCCCGCACTCGCCTGCGGCAACGCCATGATCTTCAAGCCGGCGGAACTGACCCCGCTCACCGCGCTCAAGCTCGCCGAGATCATGACCGAGGCCGGCGTGCCGGCGGGGGTGTTCAACGTGGTGAACGGCTTTGCCGACACCGGCCGGCTGCTCACCCGCCACCCCGCCATCGCCAAGGTCTCGCTGACCGGCGAGGTCGGCACCGGAAAGAAGGTGATGGCGGACGCCGCCGGCACGCTGAAATACGTCACGCTGGAGCTGGGAGGAAAGTCGCCGCTGATCGTTTTCGACGACGCCGACCTCGACGACGCGGTTTCCGGCGCGATGCTGGCGAATTTCTACTCCGCCGGCGAAGTGTGCTCCAACGGCACCCGCGTCTTCGTGCATGAGCGTGTGCGCGCGGCCTTCCTCGAAAAACTGGTCGCCCGCGTGAGCCGGATGGTTGTCGGCGACCCGCTCGACCCCGCGACACAGGTCGGGGCGCTGATCTCGCCCGAGCACATGGAGAAGGTGTTGTCCTACATCGCCCGCGGCAAGGCCGAGGGGGCGAAGCTGCTGGCGGGCGGCGCGCGGGTGACCGCGAACGGCCTCGACAGGGGCTGCTTCGTCGCTCCCACCGTGTTCGACGGCTGCACCGAGGCGATGAGCATCGTGCGCGAGGAGATCTTCGGCCCGGTCATGGCGGTACTGTCCTTCTCGGACGAGGACGAGGTGATCGCGCGGGCCAACGACACCGAATACGGTCTCGCCGCCGGCGTGTTCACCAAGGATCTCGCGCGCGGGCATCGGGTGATCAACCAGCTTGAAGTCGGCACCTGCTGGATCAACCACTACAACATCACGCCGATCGAGCTGCCCTTCGGCGGCGTGAAGCAGTCGGGCCTCGGCCGCGAGAACGGCAAGGCGGCCATCGAACACTACACCCAGCTGAAGAGCGTCTACGTCAATCTCGGCCATGTCGAGGCACCCTACTGATGCGCAAAACGGCCCCCGAGACCTTCGACTATGTGATCATCGGCGCCGGCTCGGCCGGCTGCGTACTGGCGGACCGGCTGAGCGCGGACGGCCGCAACAGCGTGCTGGTGCTGGAATATGGCGGTTCGGACCGCTCCATCTTCATCCAGATGCCGAGCGCGCTCTCCATTCCGATGAACATGAAGAAGTACAACTGGATGTACGAGACCGAGCCGGAGCCCGGGCTGAACGGGCGCCGGCTGCACTGCCCGCGCGGCAAGGTGCTCGGCGGCTCCAGCTCCATCAACGGCATGGTCTACATGCGCGGCCATCCGGCGGATTTCGACCGCTGGCAGCAAGAGGGCGCGCGGGGCTGGTCCTATGCCGACGTGCTGCCCTATTTCCGCCGGGCGGAAGGGCGCCGCGCGGGCGGCGATGCCTATCGCGGCGATGAGGGGCCACTCACCACCAGCTACGGCACGCTGGAGAACCCGCTCTACGGCGCCTTCGTGGAAGCCGCGCGGCAGGCCGGCTATCCCGTCAGCCCGGATGTGAACGGCTACAGCCAGGAAGGCTTCGGCCGGATGGACATGACCGTGAAGGACGGCGTGCGCTGGTCGGCGGCGAATGCCTATCTGAGGCCCGCCCTGAAACGGCCCAACCTGAAGGTGGAGACCGGCGCGCGGGTGAGCCGCCTCCTGTTCGAGGGGCGCCGCGCGGTGGGCGTCGCCTGGTCGCGCGGCAGTCAGAACTTCACCGTCCGCGCCGCCCGCGAGGTGGTGCTCTCGGGCGGGCCGATAAGCTCGCCCCAGATCCTCAAGCTGTCGGGCATCGGGCCGGCGGACGAATTGCGCGCGCACGACATTCCTGTCGTCGCCCATCGTGCTGGCGTCGGGGAGAATTTGCAGGACCACCCCGAGTTCTATTTTCAGGTCGCCTGCACGCAGCCGATCTCGCTCTATGCGCATATGGGCCTGATCGGGCGCGGGCTGATCGGCGCGCGCTGGCTGGCGACGCGCAAGGGGCTGGGCGCGACCAACCATTTCGAGACCTGCGGGTTCATTCGCTCGCGGCCGGGCGTGGAAACGCCGGACCTGCAGTTCCACTTCCTGCCGCTGGCGGTGACCTATGACGGCAAGGGCATGGCCAATGAACATGGCTTCCAGGCCCATGTCGGGCCGATGCGCTCCAAGAGCCGGGGCTGGGTGCGGCTGCGCTCGGCCGACCCTCTTGAGGCCCCGCGCATCCAATTCAACTACCTCACCCATCCCGACGATCTGGTGGAGATGCGCGCCAGCGTGCGCCTGACCCGCGAGATCTTCGCGCAGGCCGCCTTCGATCCCTATCGCGGCCGCGAGATCCAGCCGGGGGCGGACTGCACCTCGGACGAGGATATCGACGCCTTCGTGCGCGAGCATACCGAGAGCGCCTACCACCCCTCCTGTACCTGCAAGATGGGGGCGGCGGACGACCCGATGGCGGTGGTCGACGCGCAGTTGCGGGTGATCGGGGTGGAAGGGCTGCGCGTGGTGGATTCCTCGGTGATGCCCTCCATCACCAATGCCAATCTCAACGCGCCCACCATCATGATCGCCGAGAAGGGCGCCGACCATATTCTCGGCAACGCGCTGCTGGCACCCTCCAATGCGCCCTATTACGTGGCACCGAACTGGCAGGTGGCGCAGCGCTGATAGCGCCGCGCCGAGTGGGCGCGTTCAGCGCCGCAGCACGCCAAGGCCGCGCAGATGGGCGAGGATCTCCCGCGCCGCTTCTTCCGGCGCGGGATCAACCAATAGTCGCCCGCCGCCGCTTGCGGCCTCCGTCGCGGCCTTCAGCCGTTCGGCCGCGCTGGCGCCGGCCGCGCTCTTGGCGATGAGCCGGGGTCGGGGGCGATAGGGACGCTCCTCGATCGCTTGGGCAGGCGCGTTCCGGGGTGAGGGGACGCCGGGCCTTTGCTCCACCTCGCCCCGCGTCCGCGCGGCGAAGGCGAAGGGACGTGGCGCGGGCGCGGCCGGATGCACGGTGATGACCGCCGGCAGCCGCACCACCAGGCGCCGGCGGGCGCCCCTCGGCAGGGCCTGCTCGACCTGCAGCGTGCCCGGCAGCGGACCGGATTTGAGCGCGACCGCGTCTGCCACGATAGGCAGGCTCAGCGCGCGGGCCAGCGCATAGGGCAGTGTGCCCGTGTCCTCGCCGCCCTGTCCGGCGCGGCCGGCCAGAATGAGTGCGGGAGCCTCCTCGCGCAGCGCGGCGATGAGGCTGGGGAGAGGGTCATCTTCGCCCCCGGTTTCCAGATGCACCAGCCGCGCGAGCCCGTGGCCCAGCGCGTCGGCGAGCGCCGGGGTGCCGGGCCCCGCGTGAAGGCCGGTGATCGCGTCCGCCGCCCCCGTGCCGCACAGCATATGGCCGAGCCCGATGGCCTGCAGTTCGACCGGCACCGGGCAGTGCCGCCCCGACACCGGATGGCGCCCGGCCGAGAGCAGCACGACGATGTGCGGCACCTCGCTCATTCGCCCGCCTCCCTGGCCAGCTCGCGCAGCAATGCGGGCATTACCTGCTGCGCGTCGGCGATGATGGCGAGGCCGGCACGCTCGACCATGGCGGCGTGCAGATCGGTGTTGACCGCCACCACATGCTGGCAGCGCGCCACGCCCTGCAGGTGCTGGGGCGCGCCGGCGATGCCAAGCGCGAAATAGCAGCGTGCCTCCAGCACCGTGCCCGAGGCGCCGACCTGTGCGGCGCGCGGCATCAACCCGGCATCACACACCATGCGGCTCGCGCCGGGCGTGGCGTGCAGCGCCTCGACCAGCGCGTGGAACGTGCCGAAATCGACCACGCCATTGCCCGCCGCGACCACGAAGTCGGCCTCGGCGAGCGGTACGAGGGCGGGATCGGCCGGCACCGCCTCGGCGGACAGAATGGCGCCGGGCATGAGCGGGGGGAACGCGAAGGCGACATCGAGCGCCTCGTGCAGCGTGCCCGCATGGGGGAGCGCGGCGTCGGCGGCCAGCGTGATCAGCCGGGGCGGGGACCGGCGTTGCTCGATGCGGCGCCCGCGCGCGGGGCGGGTCACGGCCTGCGCGTTCAGGCTTTCGGCGCCGGCAAACAGCGGTTCGTCGAGGAGCGCGGCAAGCCGGCGCGCGAGATCGCCGCCCTCCGGGCTCTCCGGCAGCAGGGCGTGGCGAATGTCCAGCGCGGCCAGCACGGCGTGCAGCGCCATCGCGCGCGCTTCGGGATCGTAGCCGGCTACAGGAAGTGGCAACACGCGGTCGGCACCGGCACGGGCGAGGTCTTCGCACGTCCCCAGCGCCAGCACCGCGCCGCCCCCGGCATCGGCAAGCAGGCGCGCGGCGCCGAACAGCTGGCGATCATGGGGGGTGAGCCGTCCCTGCGGGGCGTCGGGCACCACGGCGACAAGGAAAGCCGGCTCGGCAATGGCAACAAGGCGCGGCCCGGCATCGGGCACCGGCGCGGGGGAGGGGCGTGCGGCGGCGGCGACGCGCTGGGTCCGATCGAGGCGCAGGCGCGGCGTGCCGGGCACCTCGGCGAGGCGGCGCTCCGCGCGCGGGTCGCGGCGCGGGCGTTCGCTGTCACCGGGCGCGGCGGCAAGATCGAAGCGCGGGCGGGCGCCGGCCTCGATCCGGTGCTGGAGGCGCTCCCGGCGTGGATCGCGGCGCGGACGGCGCGGGGTCTCGCTCATGACGCCAGCTCCGCGTGGCGGGCGGACGGCGCCGCCTCGACCGCTTCCAGCACCAGTTCGGCGATATCGCGCACCTCGGGCCGGGCGCCGGTGACGCCTTCCAGCATCGCCGTGCATTGCGGGCAGGCCACGGCGAGGGTGCCGGCGCCGGTGGCGGCGGCCTGCGCCATGCGGATGTCGGGAATGCGCCGTTCGCCTTCGATGTCGCTGAGCGGCGCGCCGCCCCCGCCGCCGCAGCACATGGAGCGCCGGCCCGCGCGCTCCATCTCGACACGCGCCAGGCCCAGCCGGTCGATAAGCCGCCGGGGGGCGTCGATCTCGCCATTGTAGCGCCCGAGATAGCAGGGGTCGTGATAGGTCACCGCGCGCGCCAGTGGCGCGAGGGGGAGCCGGCCGGCGGCGACCAGCTCGTCGAGCAGGGCGGTGTGGTGGATCACCTCGAACACGCCGCCGAAGGCGCGGTACTCGTTGCGCAGCACGTGCAGCGCATGCGGGTCGGCGGTGAGAATGCGGCGGAAGGAGTGGCGCGCCAGCGTCGAGATGTTCGCCCGCGCCAGACGCTGGAAGGTCGCTTCGTCCCCGAGCCGGCGGGCGAGA